>NZ_BBQF01000003.1:0-300000 GCF_000813345.1 Sulfurospirillum arsenophilum NBRC 109478
TTTTTTTCAGTAGACCCATTCTCTCTATTTCTATCTTATCACAATAAATATACATGCTATTTACTAGCTACTCAATTTCTTTTCTTAAATTCTATTTTAGTCTCTTTGCGTTAGTATGATGTAAACTTAACTAAAAGGATCAAGAATGAAAAAAATCATTGGAATACTTGTTACAGCGTTTTTTATAGCAGGACTTATGAGTACTAATGCGCTTGCAGACGCTGCTAAGGGTCAGAAATACTATCTTAAATATATGAAGAACGATTCTGGCTTGAATGGTGCTAAATTTGCTTCACAGCACACACAAGCAGAGTGGAAAGCTCTCTTTGATGGCAAAGCAGAAAAATTTGTTGCTGAGTACTCTAAAAAGTATCCAGGGCTAGATGCATTTCTAAAAGGCGATAAATTTGAGAAATTTATGCCAGATATTAAAGATTTTTGTATTGAATTTGCAAGCGATAGTGGCAACGTTCCATCCTGCTAAATTTCTTCCTAAATAAATGCATACTTTTCAGGTAAAGTCAATTTTATCTGAAAAGCTTTTCTATAAGTTAAATTAAAATTACTAAATATAACACTATTCTTCAGTTAAAAGCCTCTATAATTTAGATTAGTCCTTAAAAGTAAAAATAAATTTTACTTATTTTGCCTCAAACCTCTTTTTTTAAATTAAAATTTATTTTACTTTTGTTATGATGACTCCATATCTAAAATTTGAAAAGGAGAAATGATGAAAAAAGTCTTAGGTTTACTTGTTTCAGCTTTCTTGGTTGTGGGCATTATGAGTACATCTGCTTTTGCAGATGCGGCAAAAGGACAAAAGTACTATCTTAAATACATGAAAGATGGTTCAGGATTGAATGGCGCAAAATTCGCAGCACAGCATACACAAGCGGAGTGGAAAGCTCTTTTTGATGGCAAAGCAGAAAAATTTGTTGCAGAGTACTCTAAAAAGTATTCTGGGTTAGATGCATTTTTGAAAGGCGATAAATTTGAGAAATTTATGCCAGACATTAGAGATTTCTGTATTGAGTTTGCGAGCGATAGCGGCAACGTTCCGTCTTGCTAGAATTGTTAAATAATTATTACTTAGAAAAGGTAAAAAAAAGATGAAGAAAATCATCGCTCCGCTGCTCCTTGGAGCAGCATTATCGTCAGCATTTGGTGCTGATGATTCTTTAAAGCAGGAAATAGAAGCACTCAAGGTGCAAATGGCAGAGCTCAAAAGTGCTCAATCAAAACTTAATGTAGATGCATTAAGAGCGCAAGTTAATGAAATTAAAGCACACGATTCAGGTGATAATGTTAAGTTTAATATTGATTTTAGAACATCCTATGATGCTCTTGAGTACAAACTTAATGGGGTAAAAAATCCATCTAATGGTTATACTGCAGGAGATCAAAAAAATGGTATTTGGGCGAATAAACTTATTCTTGGAATGAGCGCACAACCTGCAGATAATTTGGTTTTCAAAGGTGCTTTGGGTGCTTATAAAATGTTTGGTAATAACAGTGCAACAGGGGCCAATCCTTTTCAGAATATGGATTGGTACTCTTCTGAAACGCCGGACGATTCAACAATTAGGCTAAAAGAAGCATATTTCCTTTATTTTGGAGATATTGGTGATGTCCCATATACTGCTTCATTTGGGCGTCGTCCTTCTGTTGATGGTTTCTTGACTAACCTTAGGGCCGATAATGAAAATCCTGCTTCACCAATTGGTCATAATATCAATATGGAATTTGATGGCGCAAGCTTCAAATTTGACATGGATAAAGTAACAGGAATCGCAGGTATGTACTTTAAACTTTGTTTAGGTCGAGGAAATACAAATGCAGATTCAAAATATGCTGCCTTTGATAACTTCAATGGTACTGTTCCATTACAAAATTTTGGTAATTTAGGTTATGCTCAAACTTCTTTGAATGCACCTAATATGGATTTAGCAGGATTAATTTGGCAGTTGTTCGATAATGGCCAGTATAAAGTAATGACCAATTACTTTAAAGGCTGGAATATGATGGGAGCCAATTTCTCTAATCTAACAGCTACTACAGTTAATACTAACTTAGTTGATGTTGGTGATCTGACAGGTGGTGCATTATCTTTCCAAGTTAATGGTATTGGTGATGGAATCAGTGATTTCTTAGATGATACTATATTCTTTGCTTCGTATGCATTTAGTAAAACAGATCCAAAAGGTACACACGGTGTTTTAACGAATACAGGCATTGTATCTATGAGTGAGATGCTTGGTTCAGCCAATAAAGAGACAGGTACTTCTCTTTATACTGGTGTACAAGTTCCTGGTATTATGAAAGGTCAAAGACTAGGATTAGAATATAACCATGGTAGTAAATACTGGAGAAGCTTTACCTATGGTGAAGACAGTTTGATTGGCTCAAAACTTGCAGCACGTGGCGATGCGTATGAAGTCTACTATACATTACCAATTGTTGGAAAAAATCTGACAGCACAATTGAGTTATGTATATATTAACTATGACTATACTGGTAGTGATATGTTCTTTGATGGAACAACAGGTGGAGCGAATGATGTTAAAACAACTCCAAATGCGGTTGAATCAGCTTCAAATATCCGTGCTTCTTTAAGATACAGATACTAATCTTTATCTTTAATTTTAGAGAGGTCCTATGGCCTCTCTATCTTCTCTTATTGCTATACCTCCTAAAGTCCTAGAAACTATGTGAGCTATAAAAAAATATACTGAAATAATTATCTTCGCTTCGAAAAGCCACTAAAAAGTAAAAATATGTTAGTCTATTGCAAGATCGAATCAAGGAGTAGGCATGCGATATATCATAATAGCGTTAGTGGTGCTTATATTTGCAGGGTGTTCAAAACTAAGCAAAGAAAATTATGACAAAATACAAGTGGGCATGAGCTACGTTCAAGTAAGTGATATTTTAGGGAAAGCAACCAAATGTGACTCGCTTGCTGGAATGAGCGATTGTACATGGGGTGATGAAAAACACTACATCAAAGTGAAGTTAGTTGCCGATAAAGTAATGTTTATGCACTCTGCAGGCATTGAGTAATTAACAAAGGGTTAACATAACGCATCTATAATTTCATACGAAAATTAAGGAGTTATAGATGAATGTTATCCCTAGAAATATATTAAGTGCTTTATTAACGGTTATGTTTGCAGTTGTTTCCATTACGGGAGTGATGATGTTTTTTAAAATTCGTATCCTCTCCAGTGAGACACTTCATATTTGGTTAGGCTTTACGTTTGTAACAATTTCTTGTTTGCACTTACTTAAAAATTGGAGTGGTTTTCGCTCATACTTCAAAAAACGCTCAACACTGCTTTCTATCTTGTTGGGATTCCTTGTGATTTTAGCTTTTATCATCCCTCCATTGGTAAATCCTGTAGAAAAAGGTCTCAATCCAAAAGGGGCCGTCATTGGAGCAATGATGAACGCATCGCTTTCTAAAGTAGCCGTATTTGTGGATTTAGATGAAGAAATGATGGTCAAAGTCTTGGCCGATAAGCAGATCTTAGCTTCAAGTAAACAATCCGTTTCAGAGATTGCCAAAGCGAATGGTAAAACAAATGATGAGATTTTAAATATTGTCTTTACCGCACCAAAAGTGCAGTAGTTTCAGTCTTTACATGTAAGGAAAAAATCCTTACATGTAAAAGAAGAGAAAGTTTATTTATCCTCTTTTTTTATCGCGTCTTTAGCCCCTTTAACAGCGCCATCCATCATATGTTTTGCTACTTCCCATGCACGAAATCCAAGTTTTTTAGCCTCTTGTGCCACTTGTTTTGCAGTATCACTTTCAAATTCAAATTGTTTGAAAGATTCTACTTTTGCAGAGGCTGTCTTCTCAAATTTATTCACATCTTTTCTGAGGGATTCAAATTTTTTCTCAGCTCTGTCTTTAAACGTTTTTTCAAAAACCGAAGCATCTGCTTTGAGTTGTTCAATGCGCTCACTGATCACCTCTTTGGCATCATTAGCGGCACGCATGATTTTAGCGGTAGAGCTGTTCATCTCCTTGGTCATCTCTTTAATGATACTTGCAGAAATTCCTTCGCTCTGAGAAGCAAGCACTTCTAAAAGAGTGATAAACTGCTCATCCATGCGTAAAAGCTCTTTACGAAGCTCAGAAAGGTCAGTCTCTAAAAGACCTTCCATAGATTCCGTTGGAGCGTATTTGAGATCGTTTTTAAATTTATCAATGGCTTTGGTAATTCCTTCGCGAACACCGTTAATAGAGCCATCTAAAATATCTTTTGCATGTCCTAAGTCTTCATCGGCAATATCAATACTGGCCGAAATGATCGTATTTGAAATATCGATGATACGCTGTTTTGTTAAGTCACCCTCTGAAATGGTTTGAAAACTGAGATTTTTTGTGATTTCATGAATGGTATCTGTGACGTCTGTTCCATTTTCAAGGGTAGTGAGTAGTGCCTCTTGGGTAGTCTCTTTCAAAATCCCTAACATTTCAATACCACGGAGCTTTGCATCATGTAATGCACTTAACGCACTCTCTTTTGTCTCTGGTTGCATTTGTGAAATATGCGCTTCAAGGACATTAAATGACTCAGAAATAGTGCTACGAATATGTTGTTTCTGTGCAAAAATACTTTTTTCGAGTTGCTCTTTTTCATAGATGGTTTTGTATAAAAATGCCTCTTTCTCATGACTGGTCGCTTTTAAAAGACCATCAATGACACTGCTAATTGCTCGAGGAGATTTGAGTCCTTCATCGTGTAGTGCTTTGCAATAAAGTTCGAAGAGCTCGCCAATGCGGTTATGAATGTTGGTCTCATCTTTGAGGCGTTGAACTTTTTTACGGGAGAGTTCAAAGGTGAGTTCACTGATCAGTTTGAGGAGTTCAGGATGACCTTTGTTCTCTTTGAGTGTGGCTAAAAAAATAGTGTATGTTGATTCCATGGTTGACCTCTTTTACAGTACAAATTTTATATGTTGATGCGATTTGAGCATATGAAAAAGCATTTTACGATCATCAGCATTATGGACAAGCACACTCAGCGTGTAACTTACATAATTGCCTTTAGCACTATTTTGAGATTTGCGAACCTCATGGATGCGCTCTTCCAAAATTTCCTGCACTAGTGTGGTGACATTGTGCTCAGTGCTTAAAACGAGTTTGTACTCCCAATGACATGGGTAATCAAGCTGAAGTTCGGGTGTAGTTTCCACTTTTTCCTCCACTTTTAGATTCTAATTGTATGCTATTGATAACCATTGATTTATCAATCGCTTTGGACATATCGTAAATTGTTAAAAGTCCAATACTCACACCTGTGAGCGCTTCCATCTCCACCCCTGTCTGTCCGGTGAGTTTAGCGGTAACAGTTAGTTTAAATCCAGGAAGTTTTGGAAGCTCTTCAACATCACAATTCACAGAAGTGAGCATCAAAGGGTGACACATAGGAATGAGATCACTCGTACGTTTTGTTCCAAGAATTGCCGCGATGACTGCTGTTTGAAGCACAGGCCCTTTTTTAGTTTGCTGTGAAATAATCATATCAAATGCGACTTGACTCATTGTGATAGTACCGCTTGCTACGGCAACTCTAAAACTTTCGCTCTTATCACTGACATCAACCATTTTTGGTCGATCTTTTTCGTCTAAATGGGTTAGTTTCATCCGCCCCTCTTTATTTTTGTAACTATTATAACACCATTTCTCTTAAGAGAGTGCGTGATAAGAGTGTGTCATTTTTTCTCATTCTTGGTAAAAACAAGCGTCTCTCTGCTTAGAAATCTTGATTTTATGCTACAATGATTTTGTAAAGTCATTCAATGTTATCTTAAGGTTAGCGAAAGTTACGGGCAAAAGCTAACGTGAATGATCCAAAAATGAGGAGTACGGTAAATGAATATTTACGTGGGCAATGTAAAGTATGAGATGACGGGAGATCAACTTCAAGAGATGTTCTCAGCGTATGGTGAAGTATCAAGTGCAAGAATCATCAGTGATAGAGAGACTGGAAGATCAAAAGGTTTCGGTTTTGTTGAAATGCCAAATGATTCAGAAGCATTAGCTGCTATCGAAGCAACAAATGAAAAAGAGATCGGTGGAAGAACTTTAAAAGTTAATGAAGCTAGACCTCGTGAAGAGCGTCCAAGAAGATCTCCAAGAGATTTCAACTAACGCTTACATGTAAAGAAACCCCACATGAAAGTGTGGGTTTCTTTACCGTTTTTTATCGTGAAAGCGCAAAACCTATACCGATACGATTGGTTCGTTTATCGTAGTCAATAAGGCTTTCTGCATAACCGCTATAAAGTTGTATGTATCCAAATAAATTCTCTTCCCACAATGGAAATGTCCAATCAAATTGCACAGCACCTCTGTTATTTTCGGACTGAAGATTGTCTCTTAGTAGCATTTTAAACGTCTGCTTTTTCCATGGATAAATCAGCTCAAGATCGGCAGAACCAAGATAATCATCTATATTAGGATTGTCATCGGTATTACTGCTTTCAGGAATACGGTACCAAATACGAGGAGCAATGACTAAGCCACCTGCTTGGAAAAAAGTCTTTGCATACAAGCGGTTCCATGAGCGGGATTTACCTTCACCTTGTCCATTAGACTCATGTAAAATACCAAATTGATACGCTTTAATAAAACTATCTTTATCAAAATGTGGCATAATCACAAAAAGTTCTGGCTGATAGTTTGTCTCACGAAATGGTGCTGAATCCGATGCTGTCTGCCACCACGATGTTTGTGTATACGCGGCAACAATGGTTTCATGCAGGCCAAAAAGATTGTCAACAAGAGCTTTTTGGAAACTTACTTGAAATTTTGTCTCTTGATGATCTCTCTTGTCATGCGTAACATTATCATAGGTATATGGCAAGAGATAGTTCATCTTGTAAGGTGCAATATCAAAAGTGTGCGTCACCATTTGTTGAACGGAACTTTTTGTCTCTTCATCATCATTGTAAGAATCCAAAAATGAACTATACACAGCTTCTGTGCGCTCAACTTTTTGTAGTTGTTGTACTAGGCTACTCTCAAGTGTTTTATTACGTGTCTCTTTCGCTTCAAAACTTAAAATAGCGGCTTGTTTGTACCATATTAATGCGCGGTCAT
Organism: Sulfurospirillum arsenophilum NBRC 109478; assembly: GCF_000813345.1. NCBI lineage: Bacteria > Pseudomonadati > Campylobacterota > Epsilonproteobacteria > Campylobacterales > Sulfurospirillaceae > Sulfurospirillum > Sulfurospirillum arsenophilum. The sequence goes on from NZ_BBQF01000003.1 coordinate 7,115, forward strand.
CATCGTGTTGCGCATCATAGTGTTTTGCTAATTCATAGGCTGCCTTAGCATCACCCTGCGTTGCTCTTTTCTCAAGATCACTTGTATCTATAGCACAAAGTGTGAGAGGAATTTGTGCTAGAATAGCGCACAAAAGTAATTTTTTCACGGGTTACCTTTCAAAAGATCAAATTATAACGAAATCTCGGTGGATATAAAAATGAATCGTGTACAAAAAGGAAACATTGCAGGTATTGTTGCCATCTTACTCTGGGCAACATTAGCACTTTTTACCGTGTTTACCAATCGCATTCCTCCCTTTGAATTGACATTTATTGCCTTTAGTATTGCTTTTAGCATTGGACTTTTTTTGTGGATCAAAGAGGGTCGAGGTATTTTAGTCCATCTTCAGCTACCGTGGAAAGTCTGGTTCGTAGGGATTTATGGTCTTTTTGGCTACCATTTTTTCTACTTTTTAGCGCTTAAAAGCGCACCTGCGTTGGAAGCCAATCTTATTAATTATCTTTGGCCTCTGCTTATCGTACTCTTAAGTGCTTGGTTACCTAATGAAAAATTACGATGGTTTCATATCGTAGGGGCACTTTTAGGTTTTTTCGGAGCATTAGTCTTAATAGGCTTTGGCAAAGAAATTGCTTTTTCTTCTCAGTATACACAAGGTTATATGTATGCACTGGTGTGTGCGTTTATTTGGAGCAGTTACTCTGTTCTCTCACGCTATTTTGGCTCTGTGCCTACACTCTCTGTTGGTGGATTTTGTGGAGCAAGCGCACTGTTTTCACTCGTTGCGCATCTACTGTTTGAGCAGACTTACATCCCTGATTTAGAGGAGTTACTTGCTGCCATTGGGCTTGGACTTGGCCCTGTAGGCGTGGCATTTTTTGTTTGGGATTATGGGATGAAACAAGGCGATATTAAATTTATCGGCTCGCTCTCGTATGCAACGCCACTTCTTTCAACCTTGATGCTTGTTTTGTTTGGACGATCGTCTCCAAACAGTGCCATTTGGTTGGCATGTTCTCTGATCGTCCTAGGATCCATTATCTCATCGCTCCCTTTTTTTAAAGGGCTATGGCAAAAAATTAGTACTCATAATCGACCACTTTAGAGACGGCATTCAGCGATTTGATGAAAGTAACCACTTCAACATGGATGGGATGCGTTGCATACGTTTGTAAGTCTTCTTTCGTTTCAAAATCACTCACAAGCGCAACATCAAATGCTCTCTCTTCCGTACAAAAATTGATACCTACTTCAAGATGTTTCACAAAATCTAGCTTACCTTGCATACTCATAATGCGATCTTTCACAGCTTGCTTATTGGCTTCAGAATTATCAGGTAGTTTAAAAAATACAATATGTTTAACCATCTTTTCTCCTTAATGTTTGATACATTATAGCAAATCTGTATGCTAAAAAGATGATGTTCTTGAGTGTGACATTTAACACTAATTTAACACTTTGAGAATAAACTCAATACTATTTTCCAAAAAGGAGTTAGGTATGCAAAAAAGTCTATGGGCGCTCTTCTTCACAATCGTTTTAGCATTGGGATTACACGCAGAAGAATTTAATAAGATGGCAACGGGTGAGCCAGAGTTGATTCAAAAAGGAGAGGCTAAAGCGTATTGTCCTATGTGTGGTATGAATATAAACCATAACTATAAAACTTCACATGGTGTCTATCTTAAAGATGGTACGGCAAAACAGTACTGTTCTATTCGTTGTCTTGCAGCAGATTTTCCTCTCATTGAATCACATATTTCTAAAATTGTGGTCACCGATGCAAAAAGTGAAAAATTGATTGATGCAAAGAGTGCGTTTTATGTCGTAGGTTCAAAAGTACCTGGTACGATGAGCATGGTCAGTAAACTTGCATTTGAAAAAGAGGCAGATGCTAAGGCATTTGCCGTTGAAAATGGTGGTGAAGTGAGTACATTTGATGTGGCATTTGCTAAAGCAAAAGCTTCTTTAGCGGATGATGCGGATGAATTTACGAAAAGAAAGCAAAAGGGTATGTACCCAATGGGTGAGAAAATTTACCATGCTGGATGTCAAAAAGAGAAAATTAATCTCCATGCTTTTAAAACCATTGGCGAACTAAAAGCGAATATTAAAAAAACGGCTGTTTGTGGCGAGCTTGGGGATAAAGAGCTTCAATCGGTTTCATTGTATGTATGGGAAGTTTTACGCGCTGAAGAACATCCTGAACATAAAACAACCATGAATGTTCAAAAAGATGAAAAATGTCCTGTATGTGGTATGTTTGCGTATAAATATCCAAAATGGGCTGCACGTATAAGTTATAACGAAAATGGCAAAACCGTCAATCATGCATTTGATGGTCCAAAAGATATGTTGAAGTTTTATCTCAATCCTGCAAAATGGGGAAACTACACAAAACACAATGATACCGAGATTACGGTGTTAGTCAGTGATTATTACACAGGTGCGGTCATTGATGGTAAAAAAGCATTTTATGTGATTGGCAGTGATGCGAATGGCCCGATGGGCAAAGAGTTCATTCCATTTTCAACCCTTAAAAGTGCACAAACATTTATGAAAGACCATAAGGGTTTACAGATTGTAGAATTTTCTAAAATTGATGAACCTTTGGTGTATGCGCAGGATAAATAACGACTCTTGTTCTTGGTGGCTTGCGCCTTTAAAAAATATATTCTAAGGCTACCTACGCTACCACGTTAAGATTATTTAGTGTTGGTAGCGTGCAATAAAGCTTCTGCGTATTCGTGAGGGTGGTTGAGGTTTAAGAAGGGTTCGTCGTCTTCAAACGCAATATATTTTGTATGGCTTTGGTCGAGGAGTAAGCGGATTTTATGTTCATTGTGAGAAAGTTGTTCGCGAATTTTTTCGGCAATAGAGGGCGCATAAAGTGCGCAGAGTTGATGTGAGGAACAAGGCGATGTTGCAATAATCGCATCATCTCCCTCTTCAAAATTTTCATAAAGTTTTTGAAAAATTTCTGGTGTGACAAAAGGTGTATCGACACTGAGGACACACACAGGTGTTTTCAAATGTTCTAAAATAGAAAGTAGGGCAACCAGCGGTGAGTGCTCTTTGTAGCTAGTTGTATCTTCGATAAAAGAGGACTCAAAACCAAATTTTGCGCTATTTTTTGCGCTTACATGTAAACTGGAAAAATAGGGTTTGAGTCTGTGTAGTTGGAACTCGGTCAAAGTTTTAAAATCGCCAAAGGGAAGCAATGCTTTGTCGCTTCCCATGCGCGAACTTTTCCCGCCAGCAATGATGACTAAAGGTAGCGGGATAAAAGGCATTAGAGAGATCTAGGATCAGTGATTTTGCCCATAACAGCACTCGCAGCGGCTACGGCTGAGTTGGCAAGGTAGATTTCGCTTGTACGTGCTCCCATGCGTCCTACAAAGTTACGATTGGTTGTGGAAACACAACGCTCACCTTCGCCCAAAATTCCCATATAACCGCCTAAACAAGCACCACAGGTTGGATTACTAAAGACCGCACCTGCTTCAACAAAGATATCAACCAAGCCCTCTTTTTGCGCTTGCAATGAAATTTTTTGTGTTGCTGGAGTGATGATAAGGCGTGTTTTACGTGCCACTTTACGACCTTTTAAGATGCTTGCCGCAATACGAAGATCTTCCAAGCGTCCATTGGTACAACTGCCGATAAAGACTTGATCGATGCTCAAATCATCTTTGACGGCTTCATTGATCGATTTACCATTGGATGGTAAAAACGGATAAGCAACCACGGGTTCAAGATTGGCGACATCGATATTCAAGACTTGAACATACGAAGCATCCGCATCGGAGTAGAAGAATTTTGGCTCGCGCGCAAGCTTTTTGTCGCTTAAAAATGCTTTTGTTGTGTCATCAACTGCAACGATACCGCTTTTTGCACCCGCTTCAATCGCCATATTGCACAGTGAGAAACGATCGTCCATGCTCAAATAACCAATGGTGTCACCTGTAAATTCAAGCGTGCGGTACAATGCGCCATCCACACCTAAAATACGAATGACTTCAAGGATCAAATCTTTTCCGTAAACATGTTTTTTAGGTTTTCCACTAAAGACGACTTTGATGGACTCAGGTACTTTAAACCAGTTCTCGCCTGTAATCATTGCAAACGCTAAGTCCGTTGAACCCATACCAGTAGCAAATGCACCAAGAGCGCCATGTGTACAGGTGTGTGAATCCGCACCGATAATAACATCCCCTGGAACAATAAGACCTTTTTCAGGTAAAAGTGCATGTTCAATGCCCATGTCTTTTTCATCAAAATAGTGTTTAAGGTCATGTTTATAGGCAAATTCACGGCTGATCTTCGCTTGGTTTGCACTGGCGATATCTTTGGCAGGAATGTAGTGGTCCATCACGATGCTAAAGCCATCAGGGTTTGCAAGTTTTGTCGCACCGCTTTGCTCAAATGCTCTGATCGAGATAGGTGTGGTAATGTCATTGCCGATAACCATATCGATCTTACTTTTAATAATCTCGCCCGCTTTTACAGCGTGACCCACGTGGTCGCTAAAAATCTTTTCAGTGATGGTTTGTCCCATGGTCTGCCTTTTGTTTACATGTAAAATATGCGTATTTTAGCGAAAAAAGGTTTAAGAAAAAAAAAGAGGGAAAAGAGCTACCTCAAAAGGTAACTCTTGGATGTAGTTTTGGTGTGAGAATAACGGTTATTTACCGCAGCCACAACCACCGCCACCGCATGAGCCTGACTCATCATTTTTAGAAGTGTCGATGTTAAAAGGAAGGTATGCTGGGCAGAAACGAAAAAGTGCTGTTGCTAAAAGTACGATGCCGATAAGTCCCAACCAACTGTTAAAAATAACGCCTACAATAATTATGGCAATACCCGCGATAGCACGAAGTGATTTATCTGTTTTTCCTACATTGCATTTCATCTCAAGCTCCTATTTTGATTTTGGTTATTATAAAACAAAAAACCTTTAATTGTCAGTAACATACGTTACAAAAGTGTTACAAAACTTCAATCTCTTTACGATGCAGCTTCACTAAATTTTGTTTTTCAAGGTCTTTGAGCACGCGACTGATCACCACACGTGATGTTCCAAGTGCTTCTGCGATCTCTTCATGGGTAGCTTGAACGATATGTGTATGATGGGAGTTCAACCACTCTAAAATACGGCTGTCGAGTTTTTTGAATTTGATGTCTTGGATAAGCGTTGCTAGGGCATCTAGCTTGATCGTAAAAAGTGAAAAAACATAGTTGAGGTAAGTAGGGGAACGGTGCATGAGATGTTTTACGACCTCTTCATTTATAAGCCAGCCTTCCACATCACTTAAACTTTGTGCTGTGCCAATGGCAGGTGTTTGGGAAATGGTACTTGAAGTGTTGATGACGCATTGCTCACCTTCTTTGAGCGCATACAGTGGAATTTTTTTATCACTTTCGCCGTACATGTAAAGTTCTATCTCGCCTTTACCAAGCAGTAAAATATCTTTGCAGATATCTTCTTGATAAAAAAGAATGGTATTTTTCGGGATTGAAACGCGTTTTGCATGTTTTTCAAGGTAGCTCAACTCCTCATCATTCAAGGCTTGTACAAATTTAAAATCGTGTAAACTCAACATCCATTGCCTTTACATGTAAGAATGTCATATTGTACACGATTTTGACCCAAAAACGCTCAATCAAAAGTGTTTAATGTGCGATTTGAAGGTTTATGCGAACCCTTTGTAATTGGCTAAAAAGCGTTTGATACCCTCGGTTGCGAAAAGGGCTTCGCTCCACGGCTTGGGGTCGATAATATCAAAGTGCTTCTCTTTTAAAACATAAACAGATGCTTTGATCGGTTCGTCTTTCACCAGAAGCTCCACCTCTTTACGTTCGTAATACTCGCCTTCAAAAGTATCAAGAATGACCATGTCTTCCTCGCTTATATCGTAATAAACGACCCCTTCGACAAGCTCATCGGCTTGGAAGATGACAGGGTATTCATCTTCTTTGACAGAACGTCTGGCGTAACCTTGCAAGGTTGCTTTTTGCGAGAGATAATTTCCTTTGACCAGTCTGTTCCAGACGTCTTCAAACATTAATGATCCATACGTAAAGAGGTGTGTCATGTGCCTGCTCCTTGATGAAAATCATACCATGCTTTGTAACCATTTGACTGCTCAAAAACTATGCAAAGAGGGTATAATAATAAGAAAATCATCGAAGGTTTTTAATGTTTACATGTAAACTATCCAACACGCATGCGGATTTTTGTGCTCTCACCCAAGCGTTGGATGCAGAGCTCAATGCTCGCTATGGAAAAGAGCAATCATTGTATGATAAACACAATGTGATCGATCCTATCGAAACAGCGTTGGTGGGATATGAAGATGGACTGCCTGTGGTATGTGGATGTTTTAAAAAAATTGATGACATAACAGTTGAAATCAAGCGAATGTTTGTCCTGCCCGTCTATCGCAGACGTGGCTTTTCGTCACAGATATTAGGTGAATTAGAAGCGTGGGCAGTGGCGTGTGGTTTTTCACATGCTCAATTAGAAACAGGCAAAGCTCAACCCGAAGCGATTGCGCTTTATACCAAAATAGGTTACGAGGTCATTCCAAACTATGCACCGTATGTAGGGATGGAAAACAGTGTTTGTATGCATAAAGCACTAAGGAGTTAGCATGGTGTATTGTTCCTTTTCATCGCCTGTTGGATTGTTATTGATCTCAGCAGATGATCGTGGCATTTGCGCTTTGGATTTTGACGATAATGGTGAAATCTTTAAAGATTCAAACCAACATATTGAGCTGCTCAAAAAAGAGCTCGAAGCCTATTTTGCAGGCAAACTCAAAACCTTTAGCGTGCCATTGCATCCCAAAGGTACCTTCTTTCAACAGGGTGTGTGGAATGTGCTTCAAAGTATTCCTTATGGTGAAACCATCTCCTACAGCCGTGAGGCAGAACTGCTCAAACACCCCAAAGCTACGCGGGCGGTTGCGAATGCTAATGGTAAAAATAAGATCGCTATTATCATCCCATGTCATCGTGTGATTGCCAAAGATGGCGGGATCGGTGGGTACAGTGGAGGATTATGGCGTAAAGAGTATCTGTTGGCATTGGAGCAAAAATACCGATGAAAGTAGTTTTAGCAATTGACTCTTTCAAAGGATGTGCAAGTTCGCAAGAACTCTCCGCGTGGATAGAAGAGGGCATTAAAGAGGTTTACCAAGAAGCAAGTGTCACTTCGTGTTATATCGCCGATGGTGGCGAGGGAATGCTTGAAGCTCTTATGCAAAATGTCCAAGGAAAAATCGTTACATGTAACGTGCATGACCCATTGATGAATCCCATCAGCGCTCAGTATGGCATTTTGAGAGATGGCACAACCGCTGTCATTGAAATGGCACAAGCGGGCGGACTTCCGCTTGTTCCTAAAGAGAAGCGTAATCCTCTTTTGACCACAACCTTTGGCGTGGGAGAGATGGTTAAAGATGCGATTGCTAAGGGGTGTCGTAAATTTATCGTAGGCATTGGTGGGAGTGCGACCAATGATGCCGCACTTGGCATGATGCAAGCACTTGGGTATCGATTTTTGGATACATCGGACAATGAACTTGGTTTGGGTGGAACGATTTTGGAAAAAGTGCATCATGTGGATGACGTGCAGGTATTGCCAGAGCTTAAAACATGCGAATTTATTGTTGCGTGCGATGTGGATAACGTTATGTATGGATTACATGGTTCAGCGCATATCTATGCAGGGCAAAAGGGTGCAGATGCGGCCATGATCGAACGCCTTGATGCGGGGATGAAGCATTTTACACACGTGCTTAAAAACACGCTTGGAAAAGATGTCGCGATGAACGCAGGCTCCGGTGCGGCGGGTGGCATGGGTGGTGGTATGCAAGCCTTTTTAGATGCTAAACTTCGTTCAGGCATTGATATTATTTTAGATCAGATCGGGTTTGATGCACACCTCAAAGATGCAACACTCGTCATCACAGGAGAAGGGCGCATCGATAAGCAATCTTTAATGGGTAAAGTGCTCAGTGGCGTCTCCAAACGCGCTCAAAAAGCAGGTGTGCCTCTCATCGCTTTAGGTGGCGGCATTGCCGATGAGCTGGAAGAACACGAAGGTGTGGACGCACTTTTTTCGATTATGCGCTACCCCATGAGTTTGGAAGAGGCGATGGAAAAAACAAGAGCTGAAAAACTTGTCAAACAGAGCACGAAAGAGATTTTTCGGCTTATAAAATTGGTAAAAAGAGATAAATGAAACATAGTGAACTTGTTTGTATTAATGACTATTTAAAGCAATACCGTAAAATTTCCTCCATTTACCGTGTGGATGACAGTGTTTTGCGCATTATTTTTGAAGCGGGAGAGCCGTTGTTTGTTGACCTTGGGCGTGGGGATTCGTATATGTTTTTTAAAGAAGACTTTAAACAAGCCAAGCGTTATACTGCTCCATTTGATGTTCTTCTTGCTAAGCGATTTTCTAATGCTAAGATTGAGTCAATGGAAGTGGAAGAGGGCAACCGTATTTGGCGCATTGGGGTGCTTGCGAGTTCGAGTTACAAAGCGATGCGCACAATGTTGCAGTTGGAATTTACGGGACGCAACACCAACGCCATTATCTTAGATGAAAACGAAGTGGTGTTAGAGGCGATGCGACATATTGACTCCAGTGTCTCGTTTCGTAGTGTCAAGGTTAATGAAGTCTTGGAAAAATTACCACCCAAAGAGCTTAAAGAGAAGCCTTTTGGGCTGGGCGGAAGCATTGAAGAATACCTGAAAGCCTCGTATGAAAAACGTTTACATGTAAAGCTTGAAGAGATCAAAAAACAGAAAATCGCTCAGGTGGAAAAAAAGATCACGAAGCTTACCCAAGCGATTGATGCACTCGAAAATGAAGAAGAGTTGATGCTCAAAAGCGAAGAAGCACAAAAAGAGGCGTCATTGGTTTTGGCGCATTTGCACACCAATGCGATCAAGGGTTATCAAGAGAGCGTGACGTTAGTAGATTTTGAAGGTAACGAAGTGACGATTGTGTTACCTCAAGCTCAAACGCCTCAAATGGCAGCCAATATACTGTTTAAAAAGTCGAAGAAACTGCGCCAAAAAGCGCTCTCGGTGCATCGCCAAAAAGAGAATTTAGACGAGAAACGACTCTTTTTAGAGCGCATGGTGGGTGTCATTAACGCGGCACATGATCCTGAAGAGATCCAGATTTTAGTGCCAAAACAGCGCAAATCAAAGCAAAAAGGCGATGAGAGCAATCTCTATGAGACCTTTTTGTTAGAGGGATACCGAATTTTATTGGGTAAAAATGAAAAAGGCAACATCGCCCTCTTGCAAGAGGCGAAAAAGAACGATATATGGTTACATGTAAAAGATATGCCATCCTCTCATGTGATTATTTGCACTGAAAAACAGAATGTCCCTGAGTCGGTTCTCATTTTTGCCGCAAAACTCTGTGTCGAGTTTAGTCTTTCTCAAAAAGGTGGCTATTTGGTCGATTATACCAAACGCAAAAACGTTAAACCTTTTGATGGAGCGAATGTTGCTTATGAAGAGTATCAAACGCTCAAAATATATAAGGAGTAGAGAGTTTGCTGCTTTTTGCAGCCGTCCCAATAGTTCAAAAAGGAGGTAAAAATGCCTGTAGGACCGATTGGAAATGTTATTTATGCCAACCAGATGATACCTGTGCAAGCGGGGAAACAGATGGATTATCTCAATAGCGTTCAAATGCAAAGTGCCATAGCTGAAGCTATGCAAAATGAAAAAGAAGAGGTCGTTGAAGATGTCAGGCCTGCGGAAGAGACTTATAAAATCGATCCTGAGCATGAACATGAGCACCAAAGACGTGAAGAAGAAAATGGCGCGACAGAGGAGCAGATGAAGCAAAAAGAAGAGCTTGCTGAGCACCATGATGCGCCCTCTGAAGAGGAAGTGCCAGCCGTTCACGATGGTCATTTAGACGTTAAAGCTTAGCCTCACCTTGACTTTGCTATGATTGCTTCTTACACATTAACATCATAAAAGAGTTTCTCATGAACTTTAAAGCACTCTACGAGTCGAACAAACAGCGCGTTTTTACAGGTCTGGTGATGATGGCATTTGCCGCCATTGTCGCATTTTTGAACAACAATTTGATTACATGGCTCATAATGGGTGCTATGTATTTGTTTGCTTTTTATGAAGCGATGAACCTCTTTGAAATCAAAGATAACAAACTGTACGTTTATGCTGTTGTATTGTGGCTTGCCGCGTTTATTTACCCAAATCCTGATGATCTTATTTACCTTGCGCTCATCGGCTCTTTGGCTGTGATGTCGTATCTTAAAAAAGTAGATTATAAACTTTTAGCACCATTTTTCTACCCTTCTATTTCGATGTTTTTTATCTATGCGCTTTACCACGACTTTGGTATGTCTGTTCTTATTTGGCTTGTTGTCATTGTGGCACTCACCGATACAGGCGCTTACTTTGTGGGTAAAAGCATTGGTAAAACACCTTTTTCACCAACATCACCCAACAAAACACTCGAAGGCGTTGTCGGAGGTGTGCTGATCGCTACGGTAGCGGGTGCACTTTATGGAACGTTTTTTATCTCGCTGTGGCTTTCTGCTTTAATTGCACTTTTGACATCGGTTGCCTCGGTATTTGGCGATCTTTTTGAGAGTTATCTCAAGCGTGAAGCAGGCGTAAAAGACAGTGGCAACCTTTTCCCAGGGCACGGCGGTATGTTAGATCGCCTGGATGGCTACCTTTTTGGTGCTGTCGTTATGGTCATTTTACTGCGGGGGCTCGCGTAAGTGGTACTCCTTGGCTCAACAGGCTCCATTGGAGTTAATGCACTTATTATCGCCAAGCGTTTTGGCATTATGGTTGAAGCCCTTGTTGCAGGTAAAAATATTGCACTTTTAAATGAGCAAATTAAAGAGCATCATCCCAAATATGTAGCAATCAGTGATGCAAAAGATCGCGCTTTAGTGAACCATACCAATGTTTTTGTTGGTAAAGAGGGCATTTTAGAGCTACTTCAAAAAACACAAAGCTTTTTAGTGGTGAACGCTTTGGTAGGTTTTGTAGGACTCGCTCCTAGCATTGAAGCTTTACGTCTTGGCAAACGCCTTGCCCTTGCCAATAAAGAATCCCTTGTCGTTGCAGGACATCTGCTTGATACTTCTCATATTACACCGATTGACAGTGAGCATTTTGGGCTCTGGTATCTTTTGGGCAATCGCCCTGTGCGCGGTATGACGATTACGGCAAGTGGTGGAGCCTTTCGCGATACACCGTTAAATGAGCTTGCTCAAAAGTCCTTTCAAGATGCACTTAAACATCCTAACTGGAGTATGGGCGCTAAGATTACCATCGATAGTGCAACGATGACCAATAAACTTTTTGAGCTTTTAGAAGCCAAATGGCTTTTTGGAGCTGATATACTGGATGCTATTATCGAGCCAAAGTCGATTATTCACGCCTTTGTCGATTTTCAAGATGGCAGTACCACCGCACATTTAGCCGTTGCCGATATGAAACTTCCTATCGCTTTTGCACTTTTAGGTGAGGTAAAAGAACCGATACTCCCTTCCATTGATTTAGCTTCTATTGGCTCTTTTTCGTTCCAAAAGATTGATGCAGCGCGGTACCCGATTTGGGAGATTAAAGATGACGTACTCGCTCATCCAACACGCGGTGTCGTCATCAATGCTGCCAATGAAGTGGGTATCACTAAATTTTTCAACCAAGAGATTAATATTTTAGAGTTAGCAAAACGTACCATAAAAGCGTATCGACACTTTGAAGATGCAATTCCAAAGAGTTTGGATGAGGTTTTTGAGATCGACCTCGAAGTAAGGCGTTACTGCTTATCGTTTTAGTTTTACATGTAAAGCTAAAAACACAAAAATTTTCCATAAAGAGGTATAAATGTTACATAAAACGGACTACAATTTTAGGCTAAGAGATAGCATTATTGGGTTGCAGTTTTTATTTGTTGCCTTTGGCGCATTGGTCTTAGTACCCATTTTAACAGGGCTTGATCCTAACGTTGCGCTTTTTACAGCAGGGTTTGGAACGCTTCTGTTTCAACTTACTACGCGTGAGCAGATTCCTCCAATTTTCTTGGCGTCTTCGTTTTCGTTCATTGCACCGATTATTTACGGACTTAAAACGTGGGGACTTGCAGGCACCATGTGCGGTCTTGCAGCAGCAGGACTTTTTTACTTTTTTCTCAGTGTTCTCGTACGTATCAAAGGTTCAGACTTCCTTCACAAGATTTTTCCAGCAGTGGTCGTAGGCCCTGTCATTATGACGATTGGCTTGATTCTCTCACCTGTAGCGGTCAATATGGCGATGGGAAAAACAGGCGATGGTGCGATTGTTTTAGTGCCTTTAAATCAAGCCATGATGGTTTCGATGTCAGCACTGATTGTCACGCTTTTAGTCGCACTTTTAGGTAAAGGTGTTCTTAAATTATTGCCGATTTTATGTGGTATTATCGCAGGGTATAGCGTCTCTTTAGTGTTAGGGATTGTCAGTTTTGACTCAGTCGCGAAAGCGGCATGGTTTGCGATACCAAATTTTGTGACACCTGAGTGGAATCTTGAAGCGATCATCTATATTTTACCGATTGCCATTGCACCAGCGGTGGAGCATGTGGGTGGCATTTTAACCATCAGCAATGTAACGAAAACCGATTATCTTAAAAAGCCAGGTTTGAAAACCACACTTCTAGGTGATGCGATTGCTACGACTGCGGCATCGATGCTAGGCGGTCCTCCAAATACAACCTATTCTGAAGTGACAGGTGCCGTTACGATTACCAAAGCGTATAACCCTGCCATTATGACATGGGCGGCTATTTTTGCCATTGTGTTAGCGTTTGTTGGTAAACTGGGCGGTCTTTTGGCAACCATTCCCGTTCCTGTTATGGGCGGAATTTTACTGCTTCTTTTTGGCATTATCGCTTCGATTGGTTTAGGCACAATGGTAAGAGAAAAAGTCGATATGAACGATCCTCGCAATATGATCATCGTCTCAATGGTTCTTGTTTTAGCCATTGGTGGTATGGTGGTTGATATGGGTGGCGTTGCGTTTAGTGGTATTGGTTTAGGTGCGATTGTAGGTATTGTGCTCAATTTAGTATTGCCTAAAGGGCATCATATCAGTGAGCAGTAAGTAAGGAAGTTAGATGGAAATGATTGAAAAGTTGGTAGCAACCCTTTCAGGTATTGTTTGGGGTGCTCCCATGCTGGTTTTATTGGTAGGTACAGGTCTTTATTTGACAATTATTTTAAAAGGAATGCAATTTTGGGCATTGCCTCATGCGATGAAGCTCATTTTTCACAAAGAGCATGATGGCGAAGGTGAAATCAGTCACTTTGCGGCACTTATGACAGCACTTGCGGCAACGGTGGGCATTGGTAACATTGTAGGCGTGGCTACTGCGATTACCCTTGGTGGACCTGGCGCTGTTTTTTGGATGTGGATGACAGGCCTTGTGGGTATGGCAACGAAATACTCTGAGGCTGTTTTAGCCGTAAAATACCGTCAACGTGGGCACCACCATGGTTTTAAAGGTGGGCCGATGTACTACCTCACTTACGGGCTTAATATGCCAAAATTGGGTATGGCATTTGCTATTTTTACCGCCATTGCAGCGTTTGGTATTGGCAATATGACCCAAGCAAATGCAGTCGCGCAGATTTTAAGCAGTGAAATGGCTATTCCAACATGGGTTACAGGTGTTGTACTTTTGACCTTAACGGCAGTGGTTATTTTAGGAGGCATTAAATCTATTGGTAACTTTACCTCATTTCTAGTACCTTTTATGATTGTGGCATATGTCTCTGTTTCTTTGGTTATTTTAGCAATGAATCTTGATAAATTAGGGGACGCATTTAGTCTCATCTTCTACCATGCGTTCAATCCTATCGCCGCAGGTGGTGGATTTGTAGGCGCTACGATGGCAGCTGCCATTCGCTATGGTGTGGCACGTGGTGTTTTCTCCAACGAATCAGGTCTAGGTTCTGCTCCTATTGCCGCCGCCGCCGCTAAAACAAATGATCCTGTGCGTCAAGCATTGGTGAGTATGACCCAAACATTTATTGATACTTTAGTTGTCTGTACGATGACAGCATTGATTATATTGATCTCTCCCTTTTGGCAACAGGGGATAAGTCCAAGTGCCTTGACCATGCAGAGTTTTCAATTGTATCTAGGCTCTTTTGGTGGGGTTGTTGTGATTATTTCAACCGTATTGTTTGCTTATTCAACAATTTTGGGATGGAGTTATTACGGTGAAAAAGCGTTTGAATATATTTTTGGTGAGCGATTTATTCGCTTGTATCGCGTTTTATTTATTGCAGGTGTGATGGTCGGTTCGATGTTGAAGCTCGAATTTGTATGGAATTTTTCAGACCTCACCAATGGTTTGATGGCGATTCCAAACCTGATAGCGCTTCTGCTTCTCTCCCGCGTCATTTCATCTGAAAGTAAGCGCTACTTTGAGAGCCTCAAGTAAGGAAAAAAAAGAGTATGTTTCGCCTCTCCTTTGCATTTGCCGCTATAGCGGTGTTATCACTCATTAATTTTTACAGTTACAAGCGCTTTTTAAAGCGCTTGGACATTTTTTGCAAGATTCAAGGCGTGATCAAATGGCTGATGATTCTCATGAACCTTTGCGAAATATTTTACTTTGCTGTCTTGCGTTTGGACAATCTTGATCCGATTTTATACCTGCTCTTTTCTGCGATGATCGGTGTTTCGTTTATGCTTTTTTGTGTAGCGCTTGTGTACGATCTGTTTCATATTCCTTATGCCAAAATTCCCCATGACTACTCCAGGCGTCTGTTTATCAAAATGGTTTTTGATGTCACGATGCTGATTTTGGCGTTTTCGTACATTGCTAAAGGCTTCCTCAATGGGATGAAAGCGCCTCGTATCAAAGAGGTCGATATTTTTATTGGCGGGTTAGCATCGGAGTTGAGTGTGGTTCAGATTACCGATTTGCACATCGGTAAAACCCTTGGGAAAGACTTTATGGACGCTGTGGTGCAGCAGATCAATGCGCTGGATGCCGACATAGTCGTGATTACAGGCGATTTGGTCGATATGCCTGTGAATCAAATTGGCGATAAACTAGATGCTTTGAGAGCCATAGAAAGCCGTTTAGGCGTGTACTATGTACCAGGGAATCATGAGTATTTTTACGGGGTCAACACGATTATGGAGCATGTTCGCTCTTTGGGCGTACACGTGCTTGACAATCGTTCTATGGTCATCAACCATACGATCAACCTTGTAGGTGTGATGGATATGATGGGTAAACGTTTCGATTTTGAGCCACCCGATCTTGCCAAAGCGCTTTTACATGTAAAGCCAGAATTGCCGACGATTTTGCTTTCCCATCAACCAAAATTTGTTAATGAGGTGAAAGATGAAAAGATTGATCTCATCCTAAGCGGTCACACGCATGGTGGACAGATTTTTCCTTTTGGTCTTTTGGTGTTGCTCGATCAGCCTTATCTTAGTGGACTGTATCAGCACTCAGCGCAAACGCAAGTATTTGTCAGCAATGGAGCAGGTTATTGGGGGCCAGCAGTGCGCATTATGGCACCAAGCGAAATTGTCAAAATACATCTCAAACCTAAAGTCAAAGCATGAAATCGTTTGCAGCACTTCTCTGTTTAGCCCTTTTTTTAGGTGGGTGCAGTGTCAAGCAAGATACTTTGCAGGTCACACCCGATAAAGTTCAACAACTTACATCTGAGCTAACCAATTTAGGACACGATATAGACTATCAAGAAGCGCGTATGCTTGCTTATGAAGCACTGTTGTATCCGCAAATCTTAGTAGAGCGTTACGGGTTGGTTTATCCACCCACATTTCATAACTTTTTGATTAATACGGGGTTGAAAGAGCGAGGGCTTTGTTACCAGTGGAGCGAAGATATGATCACACACCTCAAAGGGCTTAAATACCAAAGTTTTGATCTACGTTGGGGGGTGGCGAACAAGGGCGAATTTGATGAACACAACTCTGTCGTGGTTGTTGCCAAAGGAGCACCGTTTCGTACAGGTGTTTTGATCGATCCATGGCGTAATTCGGGCACGCTTTATTGGGCAAAATTGGGAGATGATCCTGAGTATAAATGGGTGGAAAATGTTGAGAGAAGTCGCTACTATGGGACAGTTGAACGTTAGACTTTTTTCAATGGACTATGAGCAAAGTTTATGCGTCTTGCGCTATTTTTTGTAAAATAATGCGAATGACGCTTGCTCGCCCTACGTGCTTATCCCCTTCATTCAGAACAACAACCTCTTGCGCTAGTTTGTGTATCTTGCAAGGCAGGAGCTTGACGATGTCAAGAATGTCATTTAAATCATAGAGTAAAGCACTGTTTTTGGGTCCACCACTACTAAAGTGGATTTGACTTTCACTAAAAAGCTCTGCAATAAAATACCCATTGGGATTGAGTGCTTCAAGTGCTTTTTTAAAAAGCATTTTTTGGTTTTGTTTAGGCAGATGCAAGTACGTGCAAATAACAGCATCGTAGAGCTGTTCAGGTTCCCAATACTCAAAGAGTGTGTGGCGTGTTTTAATAAAAACGTAACGCTCTTTCGCGCGTCTTCGAAGCTTTTGTAGTGCCACATCTGAGATATCAAGGGCTTCGACTTCAAGGCCTTTATCTGCAAGATAGATTGCGTTGCGCCCTTCGCCTTCTGCTAAACACAACACCTTTTTAGCGGTTAAAAGCAGTTCGGTATTGTCTTTGATAAAATTGTTCGGTGCTTCCCCATAGATGAAATTTTTTGTTTGAAATTTTTCATTCCAAAATGCTTGCATCTGCTACCTTCATTTTTTCTCAATTTTTATTGTAACACAATTTAAATCAATGACATCCTTTTTAAATTGCGTTAAAATCTTCTCATTTAAGCCAAGGAGTAAAAATGAAATATCCTACTTTTTTTGATACAACTGAAACCATTACGCTCTATGATCCTCTTTCTGAAGTTTTGGGCGCATTTGAGGATGGCCTGATAATCTTTAGCTACCAAGATGTGGTCAAAAGTGCAGGACACAGTTGCCCTACAATGGCAGGCGCTTATCTGATGGCAAGAGAAGGACTTAAGGCACTTTATCCTCAAGGCATACCAGAACGAGGAGCTGTTGAAGTTTTTTTCAAAGAGGCGCAAACGGAAGGTACAACAGGGGTTATTGCCAATGCCTTTTCACTCATCACAGGTGCTACTGATACTTGGGGATTTAAGGGGTTAGCAGGACACTATGTGCGTAAAAGTTTAATGCATTTTAGTGCCGATATTCCTTTACATGTAAGAATAATGCGTCTTGATACAAAAGCGTTTGTGGACGTTGCTTATAATCCCAATAGTATTGCAATGGACCCTTCCATGCAGCCTTTGATGCAAAAGTTATTTACAGGAGTACTCAATGCGGAAGAAAAAGCGACATTTTCGGGCATGTGGCAGGTGAGGGTAGCCCAAATTTTAGAAAATTTTGATAAAGTTATAGTTATCAAATAAACTCAATTTTGCTGGAGTGTTCATTGCTGAGCTTAAAAAAACAAAATATTACCAGATGGATTGTTTTTTTGCCGGCATTTGCTATTTTACTTACCTTCTCAATTACCCTAGCTATTGTCATCACAGCAGAGCGTGCAGAGTATCAAAAATCCCTTGAAAATACACGCATTGCGTATGTCAAACGCTCTAAAGCACAGGCACAAGAACGTGTTGATAAGCTCATTGATTATATCAATGAAAATGAAAAATTTGTGTTGAATGAAGCAAAAGACGAGATCAAAAATATTGTCAATCTTGCCTATCAAATTGTCAACGATATTTACATCGAAAATCCTAATCTGCCTCGTGAAAAGATTTTAGAAAAAATCAAAAGTAAGCTTAGAGATACCCGTTTTTTCAATGATTTAAGTGGGTATTATTATATTTTCGACATGCATGGAACCTGTGTGATGCATGGTGTCAACAAAGAGTTGGAAGGGCAAAATTTTTTCAATGCACAAGACGGTGATGAGCGATATTTTATTCAAAATGCGATTAACCGTTTTCAAACAGAAGAGGCTTTTGCATCCACATGGCGTTGGAAAAACCCTAAGGATGATACGTATCGTAAAAAAATAGGCTATCAAAAGCGTTTTGAACCACTCGGTATTTTCATTGGTAGCGGTCGCTATGAAGATGAGATAAGAGAACGCGTTAAAAAAGAGACACAAAAGCTACTCCTTAATACCAAATATGGTGAGTACGGTTACATCTTTGCCTATGATTATGCGGGAAATACCATCTCGCATGGCGATAATGCCTTAGTCGGGAAAAACAGACTTGATGTCGTTACGAATGGTCAATTTATCATTAAAGACATTGTTGAAGGTGGTAAACGTAACGATGAGGGCTTCTTTATGAGCTATATCGCATCGTACCATCCTACAGCACAAGATCGTAGTAAAATCTCTTTTATTCGTCCCATCCCGCAATTTGAGTGGGTGATTGGTACAGGAGCGTATCTTTTTGAAGAGAACACGGCACTCTTAGAGCAAGAGCAGATGCTCAAAAATAAAATGCAATCAACCATTATAAACATGCTTGCGGTATCTTTGATTATTATGCTCTTGGTGATGGGCATAATGTTTTTTATCTCGACTAAATTACGTTCCGTTTTATCACGCTATGAGAACCATCTCCTCCTCAGTAATAAACAAATTCGTGAACAAAAACTGGTCTTTGAAACCCTGTACCAAAAGTCTGCTGATGGTATTTGGTTACTTAAAGAGGGTATTTTTGTTGATTGTAATGAAGCCATTGTAAAAATGTTTAAAGCTGAAGACAAACAAGCGCTCATCAATGTAACGTTAGCGGATCTTTCTCCTGAACTACAACCAGATGAGCAAAGCTCATATGAAAAAGCACTTTGGATGAATGCCTTAGCTTCACAACAAGGTGTGCATAAATTTGAATGGCAAGCACGTGCCTGTGATGGAACACTGTTTTGGATCAGCATTATGATGACAACGATTCGTATGGATAAAGGCATCATCCAGCACTGTTCTGTTCGAGATATCACTATTCGTAAAGAGTTGGAAGAAGAGAATAAAAAACAGAAAAAACTGCTCATGCACCAGATTGAACATGACACGCTCACAGGACTTCCTAACCGTAACCTTTTACAAGACAGGCTTACACAGTCGATCAAAAAAGCGAGCCGCGATGGTAAAGTACTGGGTGTTATGTTTATTGATGTGGATAAGTTTAAAAGTGTCAATGACTCACTAGGGCATGATGCGGGGGATATGCTCTTAAAGACCATTGCAGGACGTATGCGTGGCAGTGTTCGCGAAACGGATACCGTAGCACGTCTAAGCGGAGATGAGTTTATTGTCTTGCTCGATGGTTGCAAAGATGTGAGTGACATTTTTATTGCGATTAAAAAATTGGTAGCAGCGTTTCAAGAGCCTTTTTTACTTGGCAATGAGAGTTTTAAAATTACGATGAGTATTGGTGTGAGTGTTTATCCCAATGATGGTGAAACAGCCAGTAAATTGCTTAAGAATGCTGATATCGCCATGTATAAAGCAAAATCAAAAGGGCGTAATCGCTACGTCTTTTTTGATCAAGAGATGAACCAAGAGACCAATGAACATCTTGAAGTGGAAAAAAGCTTAAATAAAGCACTTGAAAATGATGAGTTTGTTATTTTTTATCAGCCACAGATTAATCTCCAGACAGACAAAATTGTAGGATTTGAGGCGCTGATAAGGTGGAACCATCCGACACGTGGGCTTACTGCTCCTGGGTATTTTATTCACATTGCAGAAGAGAGTGAATTGATCGTTGAAATTGGTAATTGGGTCATCAAAGAGGTCATGCGCCAAATTAAAGCATGGTATGACATGGGACTTGATCCTGGTAAAACTGCGATCAATATTGCAGGGAAACAGCTTGAATCAGCCAATTTAGTTGCTTTTATGATCCAAAGTTTACGTGAGAGTGGCTGTAAACCTGAATGGATTGAGATGGAAATTGTGGAGAGATTTATTATGAAAGACACCTCCAAATCCATAGCGCTTCTGAAGCGTTTTCGAGAACTTGGTGTGGATATCTCCATTGATGACTTTGGAACGGGACACTCTTCTTTGGCGTATCTCAAACAGCTTCCTATTACAAAACTCAAAATTGACCAAAGTTTCGTACAAAATCTCGAAGATAGTCAAGAAGATCGTGCGATTGCTCGAACGATTATTGAACTCGGACGTGGATTGGGACTTAAAGTCCTTGCGGAGGGCGTTGAAACTGCGGGGCAAAAAGAGTTTATTTACAGCAGCGGATGTGAATTGATGCAGGGTTATCTCTTTAGTAAACCGGTGCGTGCAGAAGATGTGGAACTCTTATTGAAAAACCAAGCACACATGTTATAATCACAATGAAAATGTTCAAACAGGGCGGAAGATGAGACGAAGAGACTTTTTAGGGTTGATAGGTGCTACATTTGCTGGAAGCATTGCACAAGCGGATGAGTTAAAACATCCTGATATTTGGCTTACTGATGAGCAAAAACCAGTGTTCAATTCTGTAATGAAAAGGCTCGACATGGTTGAACATACCGTTGGATATGCTAAGTTCAATCTAATCTCTTTTGATGAAACACTTAAAATTGCTAACAATTTTCCTAAAATTGGTGCTTTTACACCTGCCGAAATTGCGTATATTGAAGAGGTTTTTTACACAGACCCTGTTATTTATGGTTTTTATGGCAAACGTACCGTTGAAACTTTGAGTAATGTGATTCCTGAAAAAGATGTGATTAAGATCGAAGGATCTGGTCATTATGTGTATCGTGGTCATTCACAAGAACTGCTCAGTCGTCTGATGAAAGACATTGGTAAAACATTGATTTTAACGTCAGGTGTTCGCGGGGTTATGAAACAGATGATTCTGCATATGGATAAAATTAAAAGTGAAAATGGCAACATCACCGTTGCTTCACGCTCTTTAGTGCCACCTGCGTATTCGTACCATTCAGTCGGTGATTTTGATGTGGGTAAACGTGGATGGGGACACCAAAACTTTACCGCCAATTTTGCGCGTACAGAAGAATTTTGGAATTTGCAAAAACTCTCTTATGTCTCTATGCGTTATACGATCGGTAATGGCGATGGCGTTAGGTTTGAGCCTTGGCATGTGAAGATTGTCTAAATGATTTTAAGCATTGAAAGTAGTTGCGATGATAGCTCTATCGCTATCACAAGAATAGACGATAAAAAACTTCTTTTCCATAAAAAAATTTCTCAAGATGCAGAACACGCTCAGTATGGTGGCGTTGTGCCTGAACTTGCCGCCCGCCTACATGCGGTGACGCTTCCTAAAATACTCGAAGAGACAAAGTCTTATTTTACGGAGCTTAAAGCTATCGCTGTTACCAACGAGCCAGGACTTTCCGTTACACTCGTCGAGGGTGTTAGTATGGCAAAAGCGCTGAGTGTTGCGCTGAATCTTCCACTTTTAGGCATCAACCACCTCAAAGGGCATATCTGCTCTTTGTTTATCGAAAATGAAACACGCTTCCCTATGGATGTTCTACTCGTCTCTGGTGGGCACACACAGCTTTTACATGTAAAGAGTTTAGAAGAGATAAAACTTCTTGCAACGACGATGGATGACAGCTTTGGCGAGAGTTTCGATAAAGTAGGAAAAATGCTAGGACTTCCTTATCCTGCGGGGGCTATCATCGAAAGCTATGCCAAAAGAGGCAATGCCAAACGGTTTGATTTTACGATTCCTTTGCAAGGTACTTCTTCATCCATGCTAGCTTTTAGTTATTCAGGTCTTAAAAATCAAGTCAGACTCTGCATTGAAGCTCAAGAAAATTTGGATGAACAAACCCTTTGCGATATCTGTGCCTCGTTTCAGCGTGTAGCGGTTGCCCATCTGATGCAGAAAATCAAGAAAGCCTATAAAGAGCGTTTTGTTGAGCATTTTGGCGTGGTGGGTGGGGCTAGTGCGAACCTCTACTTGCGAGGTGAGCTTGAAGCTTTTTGCGCTACTAAAAAAGCAAAACTCTATACCGCTAAAATGGAATTTTGCTCCGATAATGCGGCGATGATAGGGCGATGTGCGATTGAAGCTTACGCCAAAGGCGCTTTTGTTAATTTAGCAGATTTGAAAGTACGCAGTTCATCTAAAGATATTTTTTATTAATACACACTAGCGTTACATGTAAAGTTAGAGAATAATAATCTCTTCTTCAAGTTTCACGCCAAAACGCTTTAAAACTTCTTCTTTGACCGCCGTGATAAGTGTGATGGCTTCTTCGTACGTTCCCCCTCCAAGGTTAACCAAGAAGTTAGCATGAAAAGTGCTGAACATCATAGCGCCAACCTGCTTACCTTTAAATCCCACCTCTTCAATGAGCTTACCAGCAAAGTGTCCCACAGGGTTTTTAAAACAGCTTCCTGCACTGGGTTCTTTGGGTTGATTGTCACGCATTCTTTTGAACATTGCGAGTAAATTTTCATCAAAACCACGTTTACATGTAAAAGTTGCTTCGTAAACGACACCTTCGATTTTAGCGAAGCGGTAGCCATATTCTATCTTCGATTTTTCGCTCCAGCCATGCTCGGTTCGAATAGCGATGAGGTCATTAAAAATTTCCCACTCTTTAAGTCCCGCATTCATAGCAACCATGCCACCAAGTGTACCGGGGAGTTTTTGCATCAGTTCAAAACCTGCAAGATTATGTTTTTTAGCAAACGAGAGGATTTTCCCGCTAGGCGTTGCCCCTCCTACATGTAAAACATTTTCCTCTAAACGGATAAAATCAAAACATTTATCCAGCATCGCAAGCGGTGGCGGAGTAGGGCTCACTAAAAGATTGTTTGCACCACCAATGAGGTTATACCCCTCTGGAAGTGGAATGATAGAATCCAGCAGTAAAACATCCAGCGTTGGACCGATTTTAATGCTAGAAAAAGTGGAAAAATTGATAGTTTTAGTCATCTAGAAAACAAACGAAGGGATCATCTCGATCATGCGGGTGGTAAACTCAATCAT
Source organism: Sulfurospirillum arsenophilum NBRC 109478 (assembly GCF_000813345.1). Classification (NCBI taxonomy): domain Bacteria; kingdom Pseudomonadati; phylum Campylobacterota; class Epsilonproteobacteria; order Campylobacterales; family Sulfurospirillaceae; genus Sulfurospirillum; species Sulfurospirillum arsenophilum. Next base: position 30,187 of record NZ_BBQF01000003.1, read on the forward strand.
CATGTTCATCATCCACGGCATTGTGAAAATTGCCACGACGATCGTAATGAGGATTTTAGGAACAAAACTGAGGGTTGATTCATTGATCTGAGTGACGGCTTGGAAAATACTAATGGCAAGACCTGCGATGAGGCCTGCCATGAGCATAGGCATCGAGAGCAAGAGCGCTATTTTAAACGTTTCAACACCTAGCCCGATGAGTTTGGCTTCCATTAACTGTTCCTCAAGGCTGCGTACTCTTTGGGAATAAGATAGTCATTTGCTTTAATCTGTTGGTCGTAAAAACCGTGTTTGTAGCCGATTTCAAAGAGCTTATCAATCGCTTGGTATTGAATGTCGTTCATCTCGATGGAATGCTCATTGGCATAAAGACCTAGATATTTTTTAAGGGTTGCTTGATCGACGCGAACGAGATTTCGCTCTAAAAGCATTTTGGAAAGAAGTCCTTGATGGGTGTGTGCTACATCAACCGCTTGAATGAGTGCATCTTCACACGCAATAGCACGTAAAATTGGCATAGAACGACGAAGCGCCATACCACCTAGTGGCAAAGGAAGTTCCTCTTTGCACAGTTCTCTCCATATATCCCAAAGCTCCCTTTCAACCACGAGTTCATCGCTAAAATTGAGAATACTTTCATGAATCAAAACACCCGCATCGACTTCACCATCCAACACGGCTTGCTCAATCTCCAAGAAGTTTTTATAGATAATGCGAGCTTCTGGGTAGGCGATTTTAAAAAGCAGTGCATTGGTGGTGTGTGTACCACTGAGTGCCACTTTAAAATTCTTTTTGAGTTTGGTCTCTTTTTTCTTCACAAGCTTCGGGCCATAGCCTTCACCAAAGCTTACAGCGGTACGTAAAAGGGCATATTCACTACGAATTTTAGGGTAGAGTGCAAAGCTGATGGCGGTAATGTCATAGCTGTTTTTAAGGGCTTCAAGGTTCAGTGTTTCTATGTCAAGAGCTAGGTTTTCAAAACTAAGGCCCTGCGTGCTAACCCAGCCAAATTTGATGGCATAATACATAAAAATATCATCGGCATCGGGTGAATGCGCTACGCTAATCGTTTTCAAAAAGTATCCTTACAAAAATGTTAGGATTATTCTAACATATTACATATTGAAATATTTTGAACCGCTTCCAAATAAATTCACTACAATTGTTCCAAAGGGCTTTTTCAAGCTCGAAATGATAAAATAATAACACCATAAAAGAGGTAGTAAAATGCAAATCGACGAAAATAAGAGAAAAGCACTTGACCTTGCGATCAAGCAGATCGACAAAGCATTTGGAAAAGGCGCACTGGTAAGACTTGGCGATAAAGTGGTAGAACCTATTGCATCAATCAGTACAGGTTCTATTGGACTGGATCTTGCACTTGGAATCGGTGGTATTCCACAAGGTCGTATTATTGAAATTTATGGACCTGAGAGTTCAGGAAAGACCACATTGTCTCTTCAAATCATTGCAGAATCACAAGCAAAAGGAAGTATCTGCGCATTTGTCGATGCTGAACATGCACTTGATGTTAAATATGCAGGCAATTTAGGCGTTGACATCGAAAATCTTTTGGTTTCTCAACCCGATTTTGGTGAACAAGCCCTTGACATTGTTGAGACACTGGCACGTAGTGGTGCTGTAGATGTCATCGTTATTGACTCCGTAGCAGCTTTGACGCCAAAGAGTGAGATTGAAGGCGATATGGGCGATTCGCACATGGGTGTTCAAGCAAGACTCATGAGTCAAGCACTCCGTAAACTAACTGCTGTGGTACACAAAATGAATACGACGGTTATTTTTATTAACCAAATTCGTATGAAAATTGGTACGATGGGTTATGGCTCACCTGAAACAACAACAGGTGGAAATGCGCTTAAATTTTATGCTTCTGTACGTATTGATGTTCGCAAAATTGCAACACTCAAGCAAGGTGAAGAGCAGATTGGTAACAGAGTTAAAGCAAAAGTCATTAAAAATAAAGTGGCACCTCCGTTTCGTCAAGCAGAGTTTGATATTATGTTCGGCGAAGGAATTTCAAAAGAGGGCGAGATGGTTGATTATGGTGTTAAACTTGACATCATCGATAAAAGTGGCGCTTGGTTTAGCTATAACGAGACAAAACTGGGTCAAGGTCGCGAGAATGTAAAAGCATTTTTGAAAGAAAATAAAGAGTTAGCGTTAGAAATTGAAGATAAAATAAAACAAGCGATCGGTGGCAATGCGATGGTCATGACATGTGGCGCCGATGAGATAAAGGAAGATGAATGATCTATATTGAAGATATTGCAGCAGACGAAGTACTCGATAGCCGTGGTAACCCAACCGTTCGTGCAAAAGTAACCTTGAGTGATGGCACAAGTGCCAGTGCTATCGTACCAAGTGGTGCAAGTACTGGTAAACGTGAAGCATTAGAGTTAAGAGATGTGGATAGTCGCTATATGGGTAAAGGTGTATTGAAAGCATGTGAAAATGTTAACACTGAGATTTCTGATGAGTTAATTGGTTTAAGTCCGTTTAATCAAGCAGCCATCGACGAAGCGATGCGTAAACTTGATGGTACAGAAAACTATGGACGTTTGGGTGCAAATGCGGTTCTTGGTGTTTCCATGGCCGTTGCACGTGTCTCTGCTCTTAGTCTTGGAATTCCTCTTTACCGCTACCTCGGTGGTGCAAATGCTATGACACTTCCAACACCAATGTTTAACATTATCAATGGTGGAAGTCATGCTAATAACAGTGTCGATTTTCAAGAATATATGATTATGCCTCTTAATTTTGAGAATTTCTCTGAAGCGCTCAGATCATGTGTTGAAGTCTATCATCAGTTGAAAAAAATCATTGCAGGCATGGGTGAGAGTACAGCGCTTGGTGATGAAGGCGGCTTTGCACCAAACCTTAAGGACAATGAAGAACCAATCAAAGTCATTATGCAAGCAATTGAAAAAGCGGGTTATAAACCAGGTATTGATATCGCAATTGCTCTTGATGTCGCAAGTAGTGAACTTGTTTGTGAGGGTGGTTATAAACTTGAATCAGAGAAGAGAACACTTAGCAGTGCAGAACTTGTTGCTTATTATGAGAACCTCTGTGCAAAATACCCCATTGTATCTATTGAAGATGGCTTGAGTGAAGATGATTGGGCTGGTTGGAAACTTTTGACTGAAAAATTAGGTAAAAAAGTTCAACTGGTTGGTGATGATCTTTTTGTTACCAATGAAAAAATCTTAGCGGAGGGTATTGCTAAAGGTATTGGCAATGCGATTTTGATTAAACCAAATCAAATTGGAACCGTCACAGAAACTATGAGAACCGTACGCCTTGCACAACGCAATAACTACAAATGTGTGATGAGTCATAGAAGTGGCGAGAGTGAAGATGCGTTTATTGCTGATTTTGCAGTAGCTATCAATACAGGTGAGATAAAAACAGGTGCAACCGCTAGAGGAGAACGAACAGCTAAATACAATCGCTTACTTGAGATTGATAAAGAGCTTGAGTTTGGCGAGTACATAGGAAAACAACTCTTTACTAAATGAGTGACGTTTTAGACGAATTTGACGATGAAGCCGAAGAGAGTGGAAGATCTGCTCTCTTTTATCTCAAAATTTTATCGTTAGTGGCTGTCGTAGTTGGATTTGGCTTGTATATAGGTGATGTTTTATTTGGAAAAAGCTCACTCGATGTGCTTTTAAATCTTCAAGCCGATAAAGATACCTTAACTGCAAAAATCAAAAGTCTCAAAGATGAGAATGCTGTGTTACAAAAAGAGTATTTTGAATTGCGACAATTGGACCCCGATAGATAATAAGGAGAACAGATGCAGAAGATTCTTTGGCTTTTTCTATCTCTTGCCGTGCTTGTAGATGCAAGAGAAAATCCCTTTGAGACAGGTATGTCTCCTCAATCAACCACTCAAATTAAAGATGAACGAACTAATTTTAAAAGTGCAACGCTCACCCTTCCAAGTAGTGCACGTATTTTAAAAAGTGCTTCTGTAACGTTTCAAAATTTAGATGGTTCTATCAGTGAAGAGATTGTTGCAATTGAGCAAGATGTTGACTGGCATTTGCCTCTTATCTTAAGTAGCCAGAAAATAGATACGAAAGTAGCTACACCTACGGTGATTGTCACGCCTGAAACAAAACCCTCCATTGAGAAGAAAGTCATAGTTACACCAGCTCCTATTAAAGAGGAAAAAGTTACACCAACAGTAACTACACCTAATCTGAATGCAGATAGTACGTTTAAACTTAATGATGCGATCTCTTTCTTTATCAACCAAAATGAGATTACTATTTTTACCAAAGACAGTAAAATGAGAGATTTTCTCATTACGGACCCTTATAAAGTTGTCATTGATTTTAAAAAAGAGAGCACGTATCCTACCAAAACATTAGAGTTTCAAAAAGCTCCTTTTACCTCTGCAACATTAGGCACGCATGATGGATTTTACCGTATAGCAATTTTGCTTGATGGACAGTATCGTTATGATTTGCAAGCGTTTAATGGTGGGTATATTATTAAATTGAAGTAAAAGAGAATTTACATGTAAGGAAAATCCTTACATGTAAAGAAGTTATTAGTCAAATTTAGGTGTGCGTTCAAGTGGTCCAAGATAGTGTTGGCGAGGGCGTGCAATTTTCATATCTGGCTGTTCTTTCAGCTCAATCCATTGTGCAATCCAACCAGGCGTTCTTCCGATAACAAAAATAACCGCAAACATCTCTTTTGGGATTTTCAATGCTTGTAAAATTAAACCTGAATAGAAGTCGATATTTGGATAGAGTTTACGTTTGATGAAATACTCATCATTGAGTGCAATCTCTTCAATACGATGTGCAACAGCCATTAACTCGGTGTCAATAGAGAGCTCACTTACCAATTGTTTTTGAAGATTTTTCAAAATCGTTGCACGTGGGTCAAAGTTTTTATACACTCTGTGACCAAATCCCATTAACCTAAATGGATCATTTGGATCTTTTGCTTTAGCGATAAATTTATCAACATTCTCAACACTTCCAATAAGCTCAAGTTGACGAATAACCGACTCGTTTGCCCCACCATGAGCTCTACCCCAAAGTGCTCCAATACCTGCACTTATCGCGGCATAGGGGTGAGCATGGGTTGATGCTACAACACGAACGGCTGTTGTAGAAGCATTTTGCTCATGATCTGCATGAAGGGTAAAGATAGTATCAAGTGCTTTAACTTCGATTGGTTTAAGATCGATATGGTGATGAGGATAACCTCGTATCATATATAGAAAGTTCTCTGTAAAGCCCTTATCTAAATCAGGATAGATAATAGGTAACCCTTGAGAATAACGGTATGAAAACGCTGCAATAGTTGGAATTTTCGCAATAATACGATGAGCCATCTCTTTAGCTTCTTCAGGTGAATCCATATCAAGGTGATCAAAATAAAATGCTGAAAGTGCTGAAACGGCAGATGATAGGATCGCCATTGGGTGAGCATTATCAGGAAAAGCATCAAAGAGTTTGCGCATACTTTCATGGATAAAAGAGCGCTTTTTTAGCTCTAATAAAAAGTTTTTATATTCATCTTTATTGGGAAGCTCTTTATGTAACAGTAAAAAAGCTGTATCTAAAAATGATTTTTTAGTTGCCAGGTAAGCAATGTCGTAACCACGGTACATTAATTTACCGATGTCACCATCAATATAGGTAATACGAGAACGACAACTTGCAGTAGACGTAAATCCTCTATCTAACGTAAACATTCCTGTACTGCCGTAGAAGGTAGAAATATCTACAACATCTGGTCCTAATGTTGACTTGAGGACTGGAAATTCATACTCTTTGCCCGTACGATTGTCGATAAGGGTAACAGACTCTTTACTCATACGCATCCTTTATTAAATAATAAAATATTATATCAAATTTTGTTTTGCACGCTTAATAAATTGTAAGCATTATTATATTAGAGAGAAGAATATTAAAAAAGTTAGTTTGAAAGTTTTAGGTAGGGCGTAGCAGTAAATCTGCTACGCATGACAGGTTGTGGCGATTTCGTAACCTAACCGTTGGATCATTTCGCGATCCTTTGTAGGAAGCTCACCTTTGGTTGTTAGATAGTCACCAATAACGATAGCATCGGCACCTGCCGCAAAAATATCGCACTCTTGACTTGTAAAAGTCGTTTCCCGTCCACCTGCGACCATTAGTCGCGTATTGGGTAGAGCTGCTCTTACTTCAGTAATAATTGCAAGCGCTTCTTCTTCACTTAAAGGCGCAGCCTTCAGGGGCAATGCAGGATTGTGAATGTAAAAATTTAGAGGCATTGTATCTGGACTGAGGGATTTAACACTTTGTATAAAGGCGGTTCTCTCTTCTTTGCTTTCTCCTAGTCCGAAGATGCCTCCACTGCATAAAGACAATCCAGCTTCTTTGGCATTGAGGCAAGTTTGGTAACGACTTTCCCATGAATGGGTAGTACAGATTTTGTCATAAAAATTTTGAGAGCTCTCTAAGTTATGGTTATAAGAATTGACCCCAGCCTCTTTAAGTGTACGAAGTTGTTCGACACTAGCGATACCATTGCATGCAATCAAATTCAAATCAGGAAGTTCTGCTCTAATGGCACGTGCCACTTCGCAGACAAAAGCCAATTTCTTATCATCAAGTCCTAGCCCTGATGTGACGAGACAAAAACCAATAGCCCCATTGTTAACAGCATTTTTAGCTTCAAAAACAATTTGCTCAATAGGTTTATATTTGTAACGTTCTATATCAGCATGATGACGAGCACTTTGGGTACAAAATCCACAATCTTCAGGACAGCTTCCGCTGGAGATATTTGAAATGGCACATAAAAAAATTGATTTTTTCATAAATGAAGATTCCTTACATGTAAAGTTTAGACTTCTTGCAAATCAAGATTTGCAAGAAGAGAAGCACCAAAAGGTGCGCGAGTTTTCTATCGAGGGGAAACGTATTAAGCATCCTCTTTGTGTTTACATTTAATGCATTCGTAGATCTCTTTTTTACGAAGTTCACGTTTTGCCATAATGTAGTCACATTCAGGACATTTTTTATCGGTTGGTTCGTGGTTAGAGATAAATTTACATTTTGGGTAGTTACCACAACCAAAAAATTTACCTCTGCGAGAACTACGCTCTAAGATAGGTCCGCCACATTCAGGACAAGGAACCGCAAGGGTTATTTTCTCTTTGGGTGCGCTTTCACTTACTTTTTTAAGGTTTTGAGTGTATTTACAGGTAGGATAGGTACTGCATGCAATAAACTCGCCAAAACGACCCTTTCGTCTGACAAGCTCTTTACCACAGTCTGGGCATATTTCGCCTGTAAAAACAACCACTTTTTGGCTTTCGATGTCCGTTTTACCTTTGGCGACCTGTGCTTCAAAAGGTTCGTAAAATTCCCATAAAATCGCCTGCCAATCCTCTTTGTCTTCTGCAATGAGATCGAGTCTCTCTTCCATATTAGAGGTAAAAGAGGAGTCTACGATTTGGGGAAAATGCTTTTCTAAAAGCTCGGTTACTTGAAAGGCAATTTCAGTGGGGATGATCTGTTTTTTCTCAATTGTAATGTACTCACGCGCTGTTAAAACAGAAATAGTTGGCGCATAGGTTGATGGACGACCAATGCCAAGACCTTCAAGTTTTTTAATGAGGCTCGCTTCTGAGTAACGTGATGGTGGTTCGGTAAAGTGCTGATTCGCATCAATTTTGGTCAGTTTGACTTCTTGCCCTAATGCAAGGTCTGGTAAAAGCTTATCTTTGTCATTGTCGCCATACACTTTATAGAAGCCATCAAAAAGGAGTTTGCGACCGCTGGCTTTGAATTTCCCACTGTTGCTTTCAAACATAAGCGTTTGGGATTCAAAACGTGCATTGTTCATTTGAGATGCTAAAAAGCGGTTATAGATAAGTGTATAGAGTTTGAGCTCATCAGGTTTAAGGAACTCTTTGGCAATGTGTGGTGTAAACTCTAAAATTGTCGGACGAATCGCTTCGTGTGCTTCTTGGGCACTTTTAGATTTGTTGGCATAAAAACGTGGTTTTTCAGGCAAATAAGCATCGCCATAGTTTTTTTTGATTTGATCACGTGCCGCTTCAATCGCTTCTTTGGAGATATTTAAAGAGTCCGTTCTCATGTATGTAATAACACCCATGACGCCTTGATGCGTTTTAACACCTTCATAGAGGGTTTGTGCAATCATCATCGTTTTTTTAGGAGAGTATCCCAGCGCGCTAGACGCACTTTGTTGAAGCGTTGAGGTCATGAAGGAAGGTGAAGGTGAACTCTCACGCTCTTTTTTCTCTAAAAGGGCTACTTTAAATGTTTCTTGAAGGAGTTTTTCTTTGATCGCATGCGCACGTTCTCCATTGGTTATCGTCATCTTTTCGATTTTACCGCCTTCAAACTCTACCAAAGAGGATTCAATGGTTTTGTTAAACAGTGCGTCAATGCTCCAGAACTCTTCTTCTTTAAAGGCTTTAATCTCTTTTTCGCGATCTACAACGATTTTAAGAGTGGACGATTGAACACGTCCTGCACTTAACCCTTTTTGGATTTTTGAAGAGAGGAGTGGCGAGAGCTTATAACCAACGATTCGATCTAGCAGACGTCGTGCTTGTTGAGCGTTAATACTACTCGCATCTAAAACCCTAGGATTTTCAAGTGCATGGGTAATCGCATTTTTGGTAATCTCATGAAAGACGATACGAGGAAGTGACTGTGGGTCTTTACCAATGGCCGTAGCGATATGAAAACCAATAGCTTCACCCTCACGGTCCTCATCGGTCGCGATATAGACTTGATCAGCCGTTTTGGCGAGATCTTTGATCTCTTTAACCACCGCTGCATGATCTTTAGGGATACGATACTCTGGTATGAAGGTTTGGTTGTCGATCTTGATACCAAAACTACTTTTGGGAAGATCACGGATATGTCCTTTAGAAGCGACAACTGTATAGTCTTTACCTAAAAAATTCTTAATCGTTTTTGCTTTAGTCGGGGATTCGACAATAATGAGATTTTTCAATTCTTTTCCATTTTACATGTAAACATTTTTGTGTATTCTATCTAAAAAAAAATCTTTTTAAAAATAGTCTTGGATGTTAAAGTTTTTTTTTGAGGTGACGATCTTGTTTTCATCAAAGGCAAGGATGCCTGCGAAATACAAAAGATAAAAGGATTTATCATGGGTTTCCGTATTAACACAAACGTTGCGTCACTTACTGCACAAACAAGTGCTGCAATCAACAACAGAAACATGGACAATGCGCTTTCTAAATTGTCCTCAGGTCTTCGTATCAACAAAGCTGCAGATGATGCTTCTGGTCTTGCTATTGCTAACTCCCTTAGAGCGCAAGCAAGTTCACTTGGTCAAGCTGTTAACAATGGTAATGATGCGATCGGTTTGATCCAAACTGCCGATGGTGCGCTTAGCGAGTACTCAAACATTCTTGATACTATCAAGACTAAATCTGTACAAGCAGCATCTGATGGTCAAAACGCTTCTTCTCGTTTGGCAATTCAAAAAGACATCAGCCGTTTACTTGAGAACTTGAACAGTATTGCTAAAACAACATCGTTCAACGGACAAAAACTACTTTCTGGTACATTTACCAATAAAGAGTTCCAAGTTGGTGCAAACGCGAATGAGACTGTTAAAACTTCTATTGCTTCAGCTGAAACAAGTCAAATTGGTCAAACAAGCCGTAGTACATTAAGTATTGCACAGCTTGGTACGAACCAATTAACACTTAAAAGTGCTCTTAGTGGTGCTTCAATTTCACTAGAGTCTGTTAATTTGCAAATGAACAATGACCCTGCTAATGGTATGGGAAAACTTGCAGATCTTATTAACAAAAATAGTGCTGAAACAGGTATTACTGCAAAAGCAGTTGTTACAACAACAACTAAGGCTGCAATCGTTGCTGGAACAACAGGTGCTGATTTTGCTATCAATGGTGTAAATATTGGCGCGATCAATGTTTCAGCAAATGACAGTGAATCAACATTATTAACAGCAATTAACAACAAATCAACTGAAACAGGCGTCACTGCAACTAAAACTGCTGATGGTAAAATTACATTGGCAACAAGTGATGGTCGTGCTATCAGTGTTACTGGTGCTGTTTCAGGTGTTATGGGTAGTACTGCAGATGAGATGAGTACAGTTGGACATCTTGAAGTCGTTCAAGCAGGTTCTTCAACTTTCCAAATCACTGGCTCACCTATGGGTACAGCGGTTGGTGAAGATATGACTATCACTGGCACTATGACCGCAGTACAAGATTCAACAATTGTTGTTGGTAGTACTATTATTTCTGACAGTGTATTAGCTGCTGGTACTGTACTTGGTATGGCAATTACTGCAACAGTTGCGATGGAGTCTGCATCTTCAACAAAAGATGGTACATTAACTGTTGGTTCTGTTATTGGTTCAGGTGCTAAATTAGAGCATGGTACAACTCTTGGAACAACTATCACAACAAGAACAACCACTACGCTTACTGCTGATATGCTTGTTAAAGCAGGTTCAACATTGGGTGTTGGTACTGTATTTGATGCAGGTACTGTCCTTAATGAAGATATCTCTGTTTCTGGCGTAAAATACAAAGCGGGAACAACATTAACTGTTGACGTTACATTGGCGACAGCAACTACCTTATCAAAAGATATGGTCATTACCATTGACAAAAACAACCAACAAGCTGCAATCGGTGCTTCTAGTACACTTGTTGCGGGTAGTACTCTTGGTGAAGACCTTGTTACAACAGGTTCTGCAATTGTTTCAACAGAAATGACTATTAAAGCGGGTACATCACTTGTTTCAGGCTCAACTATTGCTGCTGGTAGTGTTATGGGTGATAGCGTCACTGTAAGTGGTGACAGAACAACAAAACAAGAAACTCTCTTGAAAGTAGGTTCAACTCTTGGTAGTGGTTCAATTCTTAAAGAGAATTCAACTATCGGTGGTGCAATTCAACTTCGTGCAGCCGTTACGCTTAACCAAGATACCGTTATCAAAGCAGGTTCAACACTTGTTTCAGATACTGTTCTTAAAGCCGGAACTGTTATTAACCAAGACTTGACAAATGCTCAAGTAGGTGGTGGTGCAGGTGCTGGATTGAAAGCAGGTACTATTCTTGGAACAGACGTTACTTTAACAGCTGACGTATCTATCAGTAAAGATTTCAATATGATCAAAGGTACTTCTGGTACTAATGCATCTATCGCTATTGGATCTAAACTTGCTGTAAATGGTGGCGGTCAAAATAGTGTTGAATTGGGAACAACAGAGTTTACAAATCTATCTAGCATCGACGTTACAACTCTTGAAGGTGCGATGAAAGCTATTGATACCGTTAGTGCTGCGATGACAAACCTTGATACTATTCGTTCAGATTTAGGTTCTGTTCAAAATCAAATCACTTCAACTATCAATAACATCTCTGTAACTCAAGTAAACGTTAAGAGTGCTGAGTCTGGTATTCGTGACGTTGACTTTGCTGCAGAATCAGCGAACTTCTCTAAATATAACATTCTTGCACAGTCAGGAAGTTATGCAATGAGTCAAGCGAACTCTGTACAACAAAACGTACTAAAATTGTTACAATAGTAACAATGCCTAAGGCTGCTTAGCGGCCTTAGTTCTAAGCTAATGTAAGCTGCCCAAGCGGTTTGCATTAGCTTTTTTTTATTGATTGACCGAGCCTTTTGGCTCGGACATTTACTTCAAATACGCCTCAAGCTTCGAAATATACACCTGCGACATTTTCAAGAGTTGTTTTACCAAAAGAGCATCAATATTAGTAACATGCTTATTAAAATTCGGAAGATCTTTTGTATTGAAAAGATCGAAGATATAACTCATCACAATAGAAAAATACTCATAATAGACTTGTGCTAAGTCTGAGCGAGTCTTATACTCCATATCACTTAAATCCCATGAAAGTTTTGCAAGTGTTTGAAGATAAGCATCCGCATGCGCAAATTTTTTCTTTTGGTGCTGTTTAATAATCTTTTCGAGTTTTTTCGCTTCTTTGATTTGGTAAGAGATTTGACCTTTATCCCCCTCGTTGAAATCATCTGAGCCTATACTTATGAAAAACTTCTCTATGCCTTCGCGTAGGTAATCTCTATCAAGAACAGGGAGCCCTTTCCAATCATAATCACTAAAGCGAAGAGGATCACATCCTTCCAAATAAGCACCATTACTGAGATTATGAACATGATGGTATTCACGCTTAAGCATTTCCGTAAAAATAGCAACTTGTTCAATAGATATCTTATACGCAGAGAGTGTAGGAATCGTTTCGCATAGATTACCTTTCACATACGTGATAGAGGCATTTGGGTCTAGTGATGCGCTGTGCTCGTTATGTTCACCTGTTACTTGGAATGGGTGAAAGTCACCGTGTGATTGCATTGTATCAGGATTAAGAGCTAGATCCACACCTAGCATAAAGATTTCGGTTGCTCCCATAATAAGGAATAGACCATACGTATATTCGCCTACACTGGGTGCTGAGAATCTTCCAAACCCTTTTTTATAAAACGTACCTTGCTCTATAAAATGAACATGAGCTCTATCAAATCTTTGAAGTGTTGCTTCATCCACATTGGAGGCGAGAAGGATGGTTGAGTTTTTGAAATAGTCAGAGTCTAATTCTTCAAAAAGTAAGGAGGTATTTTCGCCTGGATCGATATGGATAATAATATCGGGTGTGATGCCAAAACGTTTTAGTAATCGGCACGTTGAAAGTGCTGAGACAATGATGAAACGATCGCGATTTTCTACAATCCAATCGATATTTTTAGACGTTGATGGCCCTGAAAATAAAAGCAGTACCGGTTTGTTTGTAAAAATATTGTCGGTATAGACTTTATTCACATTTAAAAAAGAGTAGCCACGCGCTAAATAGCGAGGTGAGCTGACAAAACGAAACAACATAGCACTGTAGCCATAGTTTATGTAACTTTGAGAAAGAACATGCGACTGGAGACGTTGAAGGTCTAGTTGATAATCCATGGTAAAAGGGATGTGTTTCAGATGGAGATTATAATTATTGCCTCTGTTTAAAAATGCTAAAAAGTTTTCTCTCTCTTCATTGTCATCATCGGTGAGTGAAAAGTGGAGGAAACGACCTTGTGCAAGCTCTGCATAATCGGTCACAAACAAAGAGAGGCGAAAGGTTTCAAGGTTTTTTTCTTTGATAAAAATAACTTGAGGGTTCAGTTTTTCGGCTATTTTTAAAAGATGCAGTCCTAATCCAATGCCTAAAAAGATAATTTTATGAACACGATTCATAAAAGTCTCAGGGGTGGCATATTGACTGACATAATTAATAATTTTAATTGTTGCCCACAGTGAATTGTGAAAAGAGAGCTCACTTTTATCAATGCGTTCTGCTTGTTCTTCAGATGCGAAAACATATTTTTGCGCTTTAAAGACAGCGCCTGTACGCTTGAAATCAATAGCATCAACCATACGCTCAGCCGCTTCAAGGCTGTTGCTTTTATACAAAAACTCATTGCTAGAGAGTTCTAAAATATCAAAATAACCCTCTTCTTTATATTCCAAAGCGTAGTGTTCGCTATAGTGCCCCTCATCAATGAGTTGGTTAAGCAGAGAAATTTTTTCAAAAATAGGTTTATGATTTTCTTCGAGAAATTTCAAGTTTTTAGTAAATGTATTGAGTGCGTTGGTTGTAATATCATTCATGCGTGTTCCTTAGAGTAGTCTAACAGGGTAGTGATGGCGAGAAAGTTCTTCTTTGATCATTTGGGGTGTGTATTGTGTAAAGTGGAAAATAAAGGCTGCTGCGAGTGCATCTGCACCATTTTGCAAGGCTTCTACACCATCTTGTGGTTTGCCCATACCACCGTTGATAATAATAGGGATATGAAGGGTATTGGCAAAGAGTTTTAAAAGCTCAGTATCGTAACCTTGTGTTGTTCCTTCTTGGTCAATGGACGTGAGTAAAATCTCTCCAGCCCCCTGAGCTTCATACTCTTTGGCAAGTTCAATCGGGTCGATGTCAAGCAGACCATTTTTCTTATTGAAAACTCTGTAGGTACCATCCACTTTTTTAATGTCGATAGAACAAACAACACATTGCGAGCCAAAAATGGTAGCGATCTCTTTGATAAAAGAGGGTCGCTTAATGGCTTCTGAGTTGATCGAAACTTTATCAGCTCCCGCACCTAAAACAGTATAGACATCTTCGATCGTTTTGATGCCACCGCCGATGGTAAGAGGCATAAAACACTCATTTGCCATATCGGTAATGATTTCGGTATTGATGGGTTCGTTATTTAAACTCGCATCAATGTCTAAAACGATGAGTTCATCGACATTGCGGGCATTGTAAACACGAACGGTTGCAGTAGGATGACCGATGGTACGAAAAGAGCCAAACTGAATGCTTTTAACGAGTTGCCAATCTTTTAGAAGCACACAAGGAATAAGGCGATGTTTTAGCATAGCGATTCCTTCGTTAACTGTGCAAAGTTTTTGATAATTTGAAGTCCGTGTGTTTGACTTTTTTCAGGGTGAAATTGCGTTGCAAAGATATTGTCTTTTTGGATGGCACAGACAAAAGATTTACCATAGTCACAATAGCCTATGGCATACGTTGAAGGTGCTTCAAAATAGTAAGAGTGTACAAAGTAAAAGTTGCTATGGTCGGGAATATCTTGAAATAAAATGCTAGGATGACGAAAGTTCATCTCGTTCCAGCCCACATGAGGAATTTTTAAAGAGCCTTCTTCAAAGCGCACAACTTTCGCATCTTCTATCCAGCCTAGTCCTTGGTGTTCTCCAAATTCATAGCTTTTTTCTGCGATAAGTTGCATTCCAAGACAGATACCTAAAAAGAGTTTTTTATGCTCCAAAACTTCTACATGTAAAAGCTCACTGAGTCCCAAACTATTGAGATTTTTCATCGCATCGCCAAAAGCTCCGACACCGGGTAAAACGATGTGAGAAGCTTCTTTAATGAGGGCATGGTCACGAGTAATGGTGGCAGAGAAGCCTACTTTTTCAAAGGCTTTTTGCACCGAGCGAAGATTTCCCATACCATAATCAATAATGACGATGTTAGCGGACAATGTATTCCTCTTTTCGTACCAATGAACCGTCTATATCTTTGATAAATTTGCCATTGGCATCTCTTTGGAAGATTTTTTTATTGGTAAACGAGTCAACGATAGCATCAAACTCCTCGCGTGTAAAGCCTGTGTATTTTAAAAATTCACCAATCGCTTTCATTGGAGGAATACCATCGTATTTAGTAACTAAACGTACGGCTTCCGCGCGAGAAATATAACCCAAACGCACATCTAAACAAGCATTGTCGCTGGCTCTACCAAAACCGTATTTGACGTATTTGAGGTAGTCATGGACATGGTTACTGTAGCAGTCTAGGTTTTCAAAATTTTCATAGGTAGTCTCAACGCGTCTATCAGAGGTACTAAAACCGCTTTTTTGGGCAGCACTTAAAATCTTTCGTAAATCCCACTTGATGTAGTAGCCCAAGAAGAGTCCTGTAACGCCCACTCTTTGAACATCTTTATCTTCTGGGTAGAAGTAGAGTGCCAAATCTTTCTCGCTAATACCGTCCACGCCAAGCATATCCGTCGCACGGTTCCCCAAAAGTCCACCAAACTCTTCAAGCCATTTTCTATCTAAGCAGGCATTGTCTTTACTCGCCGCAGGTCCGCCGTATTCGAGTTCGGAGTTTTCGCCCCAGATGAGAAGAGGAATGTTGAAGTTAACCGCAATGTGCGCAGGTGTTGTAAAAATGCCCAAATGGTTTGGCCATTCACAATCCCCTACACGTTTAACCGCCTCTTTGATCATCGATTTATAGACTTTAGGATTGCGTTTGATATGAATCAAATCGACGCCTAATTGGTTGAGGTTTGCAAGATTTTGACGACCCACTTCGGTAGGAATGGTCGGCTCAAAACAGACACACAGCGGGTTAAGTCCCATCTCAAGGACACTCATCACTTGATACGTAGAGTCTTTGCCACCGCTGACGCCGATGATGCAGTCGTAGTATTTGTTTTTTTTATGTTTTTTGACAACCTCTAAAAACTCTTGCTTGCGTGCTTCCCAGTCAATATCAAAATCTTTAGCCTTTTGTGACCGACACGCATCACAGACACCATGCTCATCAAAATGCAAATCAGGTTTTGTGTCAGGCATCACACATTTGGTACAAAATCTCATCCTTTTTTCCTTAGAACCAGTTGCATTTTATAGCCCATTTTTTGGTCATGTAGCCATTTTTCATCAAGGCCACCAAGGAACGTTTTAGTGTTGGTGCTATTGCCAAAATAAGGGTCATCGTAATTTAGATAGTTATTCATGACGCCAATTTCTCCGATGACTGTCTCACAACTTTCAATTTCAAAACCACACTTAAGCGCCAATTTTTCAATGGATTTGTAAGAGTACAAGTTGACATGTTCTATTCCATCGTACATGTTGCATTTTTCTCGAAGCATTTTCGCAGCCAGTGAATCCGCACTTGGGATTTGTAAAAAGACAACACCCTTTTCACTTAAAAGTGCTTTCATGTCTTTGAGATAGACTTCGCCATCTTTAAGATGCTCAAAGACATCCCATAGGCAAATAGCTTCTAAGGGTGCTTCAAAAGTGACTTCATTAAGGAATTTATTGTAAATGGTATGACCTTTAGCGGTTGCATACGACGCTTCTCGCTCGTTCAGTTCCACGCCAAATGTTTTCCAACCCGCACTCTTGGCTAGGTCTAAAAAGATACCAGCGGAACAGCCAATATCAAGGATATTCCCTTTAGGTGCAACACGCTCTATGGCGCGTAGCCCTTTGCTGTAGATGTTGGTATAAAAATCCCCATCATTGGCAACAATTTCACTTTGTAAGTCGTGGTTGGTGCGGTAGTACTTCTCTAAATTTTCATCTTTAAATACGGGGTTGAGATAGACGATATCGCACTGCGTACATTTCACATAGCGCCCACCGTCTTTAAAAAATAAAAATTGCTCATGGTTGGTTTTACATGTAGGGCAGGGTCGTTCTTCCAAAAGGTTTTCATAAAAAGAGCCTGTTTTTGGGTCAAAGTATTGCACACGGTTTGCGACATTGGCATTGTGCATTTTGAGGCGTTCTTCGTGTATTTCTTTAGGTGCTCTTGAACTCATGAGTGTTTCTCCGATTGGTGTTTTTTTGCGTTAAATTCATCTTTGAGGATACTAAAACGAATTGTGTTATGGTAGCTTCCCTCTTTGTAAACTTCATCTCTAAAAATGCCCTCTTGTTGCATACCCACGGAGAGTGCAAGGCGTTGCATGGCTGTGTTGGAAACCATCGTTCCACAACAGATGCGGTGCAAGTTCATTGTATTGAACCCGTGGTCGAGAAGTAGCATAGATGCTTCTTTGGAAATGCCTTTGCCGTGGAAATTTTTATTGCCGATAAGAATGGAAAACTCTGCACTTCGGTGCAACGATGAGATGGCGAGCAGGGTAATGTTCCCGATATGTGTGTTACTTTGCTTGTCCACAATCGCAAGCATAATGCGGTCTTTTTGAGAAGGGAGTTGTTCGATGTATTGAATGGCTTGGGCTTGAGTATAAGGGAATACATGATGTTCACTGTATTGGCACACTTTTTCATCGTTTAACCAACTCGGATAATCACCTTGTGCATCTTCAACATTCAAACCACGAAGATAGATGTTTTTACCAATTAAAAAAGGATTATTCACACGCAACCTCCGCAAAATTTACTTTTTTCATTTTACTTTAATTCCTCTTTGTTTTCCCATACTTTCGCAAATGCTTTAACCACATCGTCCATATCTTCTCTGCTCATTCCTGGGCGCATGAGTTCATGGGTGAAAAGACGTTCAAAATGCAGACTCTCACATACGGGGCAGTCGCCTTTTTGGTAGGTTACAGTTGAGAGATTAAACGGATAGCCTTTGCTTCCAAACGCAATTTTATGGACAAACATGGGTTGCAGGTAAATGGGTTTCACATAACCGCATCCCATCAAAACATCGGAATCATCGCGCATGATGGTTCGAGGTAGTTCTGCTTTCACTGCTTTGATGAAAACGTCACGGTGGACACCTGCAAGGCTTGCGTCAAACTCTAAGGGATGCACGTAAAAAGCGTGTTTGACATGTTCGCGAATGGTGGTTGTTTTAAGGCAAGGAATGCTTTTAAGTGCTTCGTTGATGTAGGCGACATTGTCTTGACGTGTTTTAAGCAAAGAGGGAAGTTTTTTGAGCTGTTCACGCGCCACCGCACACTCCATCTCTGTCATACGAAAGTTAAATCCGACCATGTTGATAAGCTCATTTGGAGCTTTAAAGCCTTTATTGGCGATGACCGACTCGGCATGGTTGCGGATGAGTTGCAGTTTATTGGCAAGCGCGTCATCATTGGTAACGATGACTCCGCCTTCGCCTGAATGGATATGCTTGTGGTAGTTAAGTGAAAAAACACCCATATCGCCCAAAGTTCCCGCAAAAATTTCTTTATACTTTGCCCCGGGAGCTTGCGCTGCATCTTCGATGACGATGAGGTTGTGCTTTTTCGCGATTGCATTGATGGCTTCAACATTGTACGGTTGTCCAAAGATGTCCACCACGATGATGGCTTTCGTTTTGGGAGTAATCTTTTGCTCAACGCTTTTAGGGTCTAAACAGTAAGTGTCTTTCTCAACATCGGCAAATACAGGAATACCACCGTAAAAAAGCGGTGCAACGGCTGAGGCTGACATGGTGTAGGGACTGACGATAACTTCATCGCCCGCTTCGATCCCAGCCGCTCCTACGGCGCAAATAAGTCCAGAAGTAGCAGAGTTAACACTGATAGCATGTTTGACGCCAAAAAACTGCGCCCACTCTTTCTCAAAGGCACGCACTTCACTTCCACCGTAAAAATCATCATGCCAAGCCCCAAGATACGTGGAAAGCTTTCCACTACGAAGCACACGTAGGACGGCTTCTTCTTCCTCTGCTCCTATGGTGTTGTAAGCTGGAAAAGGGTTGGATCTTACTTTTTCTCCGCCGTTGATGGCTAATTTTTTCATTTTTGTTTCTCTTTTGCAATGGTTTCAAAAATTTTTGCGTGAACATTCAACTGTTCTTGCAAGATCTGCTTGCAGGTTATATCGTCGTTTTGGAGTAAAAATTCAAGGGAATGCAGGGCATAGTCTTTCAATGTATTGGGGAGGGTTTCTTCGTGTTCCAAACTAAAATAGCCCTCATATAAAGGTGAGGGTTTTTTGACAAATGTATCAATACGAGAGCCTCCCTCTTTGATCTCTATTTTGCCATTTTCAAACCAGATACTAAGCTCAAATGCCGAGTAAGGAAGCTCTTCCATACAACTGAGCAAGCCCTGTGCATTTTTACATGTAACGTCAAAATCACCACCGATATCTTCGTTTAAACGTTTTACATGTAAACCTTTGATACTTTCTATTTCACCAAAAAAATGGCTCAAAACGGCTAGCATGTGTACGCCATTGTGAAGCAAACCTTTGGTGAAAGCACCTTGAAAACGCACGGCTTTGCCCCATTTTTGTGCGGCAATAGCATTGGCAAGTTTGATAAAAGAGGGGTCATACCTACGCATCAGGTGAATAAGGATTTTTTTCTCGCTAGAAAGTAGTAAAGGCTTTAAGTGGGCTAATTCTTGAGCGGTTGCAACCAAAGGTTTTTCGCAGATAATGGCGCTCAAACTTTTTACATGTAAAGCCTCTTCCAGTGTTGCTGCATGAAACTGTGTCGGTGACGCAATGGCGAGCAAGTCGATAGTTTCATACTGCAAAAGAGAGTCGAGCGAATGGTAAACGCCCATCTCGCCCCAACGTCCGATAAACGCACCTTGGTTTGTACTGTCAGGCTCACAAATAGCCGTTAATTTACAATGGGGATGTTTACTTATGGCGTGAGCATGTGAAGCGATATTGGCACTGTTAGGCGAGTCGATAAGCCCGCCAATACTGCCTGCTCCAACAATGGCACATGAGAGAGTTTTTTGCATTAAACATGCCTTCTTATAACTGTTTTTCTAAGAATAAAGCAAAATCCATACCGAAATCTTCGGGGTTTTGAGAAATTTTTTCCAACTGATTGAGATGAAAATGCTCAAAAGTGGTGAGTTGGTTTGCTTTAGGCAGAGGAACACAGCACTCCCTTTGGGTTGAGGGGATGTAAGAGATGGCGTATTTTCCGAGCAGATAAGCGGTGTAAAGTGCTATAGTGTCGATGCCAATGACCACTTTGGCATGGGCGATATCTTCTAAAAGTGTGGCGTGGCTAAACGTAGCACTTGGGTCAATCGCTTGGTAGTATTCAGGCGTATCGGAAGGGTGTAGACGAATCAAAATGTTTTTACAGCCAAATTTTTCTTGGTTGACAAGAATATCTTCAAAGACCTCTTTTTCGGTAAAACCCCAGCCGTAGGCATTTCCAAAAGAGCGTTCTGCCACTTTGGCGGTAGGTTCACTTAAAAAGAGCAGGGTGTTGATCTCTTGCGTATTTGCCAAAACACTTTGCGCTTCTTTGAGTTGAGCTATCAAGGTATAGTTTTTGATGGCGATAACGTTGGGAAGCCCCAAGTCTTTAGCTTTATCGAAGCTTGTTTGATCGTGTGCTGCGATGAAAGAGGGCAGGTTGTTCTCCCAATTTTTTTCGGGGTATCCAAAGCGTTCGCGGTAGTTTGTCCAGTGGTCTAAAAAAGCGATGCTTGGAAGGTTGTGCATTTTTGCATAGTTTAAAAAGTGGTACTCCAAATGGTTTTGCCAGCCTGTGCCATAGAGGACGATGGAGGGTTGAAACAAAGAAAGTTTAGCTTCAATATCGCTTTTTTCTGGTGCTATTTTGCACCAAAAATGCTCTAATTTTTTCGCTTTGATAAGCGTGTAACACGGTGAATCTGCTAAAGCAAAGATGCAAAATTTTCCTACAGGTAAAGAGGCTTTCAAAAGCTCTAAAAGTATTTCAGCCCCTCCTGCATCGTGGGCAAAGAGAGCGATTTTTCTCACTCGAAATCTTCTTTGTGAAGTCTCTCTCCAAAGCTTAAATTCTCTTTGGCACATTTGCCTAAAACATCTTTGATGTAGCGAGGATGGAGCCCGTATCCTGGGCGAATGGAGCGGATATTTTCTTCGCTTAATACTTCACCTTTTGCAATATCTTTGGCGATATAAAGGCTACGTGAGAATTGTCTGCCTTTTATCGTTTTCGTATCACTGTTATAGGTTGGTTGACCCAGTAATTTTTCAGCCTCACGTACCGCTTGAACCATCAACGTAAAGGCTTCAACATCGAGTGAAAAACTCGCATCTGCACCGCCAATGGCTTTGTCTAAAATGAAATGCTTTTCGATGACTTTAGCACCCAGTGCGACCGCAGTAATCGGTGCGGTGATGCCTAATGTGTGGTCTGAAAAACCTGCAATGACACCAAAACGTTTGGCAAGATCGGGTATGGTAAGAAGGTTTGCGCCCTCAAGCGGGGCAGGGTAAGATGAGGTACATTGCAATAAAATAATCTCAGAATTATCTTCCCTTTGACAAATGCGCACCACATCTTCAATTTCATTCAGCGTAGCAATACCCGTGGAGATAATCATAGGCCTTTGTTTGGAAGCCATGTAGCGCACGAGTTCATAGTCTGTGATTTCAAAACTCGCTACTTTATAAGCTGGAGGGTCAAATTGCTCTAAAAAATCCACCGCGCTTTTGTCAAACGGGGTTGAGAAACAGAGGAGTCCTTCTTCTTTAGCACATGCAAAAAGCTCTGCGTGCCACTCCCAAGGGGTGAACGCCTCTTTATAGAGTTCATAAAGCGTTTTATTATCCCACAATGTGCCACCTTTGACGACGAAGTCCTCTTTGTCACAGTTGAGTGTTAACGTGTCAGCGGTATAGGTTTGAAGCTTAATGGCATCTGCACCCGCTTTTTTAGCCGCTCTTATGGTCTCTTTAGCAGTTTCGATGCTGTTCCCATGGTTTGCGGAAAGCTCCGCTATGATAAGTGTACGTGTGCCATCTAAGTCAAAATTACCGATGTTCATTGGTTAGCTCCATGCAAATAACCTCTTTTTCATTGACGCTTATACGCTCTTTTTCGCAAAATCCAAATTTTTCATACAATGCTTTGGCTTTTGCGTTGTCCTCAAAAACTTCCGCTTTGAGTATGTTCACCTTTAATCTTTTAAACGCATACTCTACAATGCTTTGCATCAAAAGTGAACCAATCCCTTTTTGATCGAGCTTTGGATTTGCGTAAAGTCCCAGTGTTGCAGAAGAGGTTGAAATGTCATTAAAGTCAATAACGCCTATATCAATACCTTCATGTTGTACTAAAAAGTAGCGTCTATCTTCGCGTGTTTTCAAAGCCTCGATAAAATCAAAATGCTCTGCTTCGCTGATCTCATTTGCATTGTACATGTAAGCTTTGACATTTTCGTGATTTCGCCACATTAAAATCATCTTTTTTTGAGACTCACTGAGCGTTGTAAAGTTGCATAAATAAAGACGCATCCCACTCCTTTAAAACAGGGTACTCCTGTTTTTGAAGATATGCAAACATATCGTCTTGATTGCTTGCCACTTTAATCGCGATGAAGGGTACTTCCATAAACAGTACCTCATGCACCATAACACTCGGTGTTACGATGGCTAAGCGACTTTGGTGTAGCAGTTTGGCGACTTCGTTGGAGTTTACATGTAAAACAATGTTAGGTTTGCCCTGAACGTAGTTTTGAAGCTCGTGAAGATGAGCGTTTGCCGTGGTTGTAAGAACGCTTATCTGTAACTCTTTTGGAAGTGTTTTCAAAATGTCGAGCGTGATGTTGGTCGCATCTGTCCCACCCATTGCGATAAACACGTCATATATTTTCTCACACGTCTGTTTCTTTTCTTCTTTAAATTCATTGCGAATGAGTGTATAAAGACTACCGCAACGCAGTTTGCACTTTTTGGGTACAAGGTTTTTATATCGCGAAACATCGGCACAGAGATTGTGGTTTAAAAGAATATCGCAGTGATGAGGTTCATACGTATCATCGAAGCTTAGGATTTTTACTTTGGTGGCTTCTTTGATTTTTTGCTCAAACTGCGCATCAATACCGTAGTGATCGATCACTAAAAGCTTTACATGTAAAGCTTTAATCAGCTCTTCCAGCTCATCCACATCGTTTGATTTTAAGATTTTGACCTCGTAAGGAATGGAGGAAATGATGTTCCCCTGTAGGTTTTGACACGCAAAAATGACTTCGCCTTCTAAGCTTTTGGCAAAGACAAGATCTCGCATGACATGTCCAAGCCCAATGTTGCTTGAACTATCACTCCGAATCAAAGTTCTCATGAAAGCAAAAGAGCTTTATACATAAATTCTGCGCGTATCCAGTCTTCTGGCGTGTCAATGTCTTGCACCAAATGGCGAGGTAAAAGAACGGCTGTGGAGTGAGGTGCAAAAATCACTTGACCTTCTAACCATGCTTCAGGCGTTCCCCAGTAAAATTGCCCTGCATCGTGGTACGCTTCCTCTAAATCTTGGCTACGCACTGCAAAATTTTCAGGTGAAAACATCTCGACACGATCTTCTTTCGTGAGGCGAATCGCACGCTGAATAGGGTAAGCAAAACTGGTCGCACTAAAAGCGTAAGAAGCTTTTGTGGAAGAGAGTTTTTCATACGCTTCTTGGATGTACTGGGCTTGCACAAAAGGGGCTGTAGCATAGATGCAACACACTGCTTCAACCTCGCTCAGATCACGAACCGAAGCGGTAATTGCATGGGCGATGACGGGGATTGTTGCCGTGTGGTCATCACTCAGCTCTTTGGGTCGCATAAAAGGAACTTCCGCACCCAATGTGCGTGCCAATGCCGCAATCTCTTCATCGTCTGTACTGACAACAATTTTGTCAAAACAGCCACTTTTTTGAGCGGCTTCAATACTATAAGCGATCATCGGTTTGCCACAAAATGCTTTGATATTTTTACGAGGAATGCGTTTACTGCCTCCGCGTGCTGGGATGATGGCGAGTCTCATAGGTGGCATCCTTTGATTGAAGCGAGTGTCTCAAGTAGGGCGTCTGCTACCATGCGTGCATCTTCCATGCTCATACCTTGATGACAAGGAATGGAAAGCTCAGCTCTGTAAAAATCTTCCGTCGTTTCCAAGCGTTGTTCGCCAAAACGCTCTTTGTAATAGCTAAATTGGTACACAGGTTTGTAGTGAACTTGCACCCCAAAACCTTTTACATGTAAAGCTTGGAAGATCTCTTCTTTGGAACACCACAAAGAACGATCAAGCAAAATAGGGTAGAGATGGTAGGTGCTTCTTTTTGGTTTATCAATCGTAATGGTTGTAAAATATGGATTGTTCGCAAAGCGTTCATCATAGTAGTGAGCGATCTCGTTGCGCTTGGCAATAAAACTTTCCAATCGTTTTAGCTGTGAAAGCCCAAGAGCACACGCTACATCACTCAGACGGTAGTTTTCGCCAAGGGTGACCATGTCAGAATTCCACAGCTCTTTTTTGACGATGCCATGAGAGCGTAACAGTTTTGCTTGTTCATAAAATGCGCTGTTATTGGTCGCTATTGCCCCACCTTCAAAGGTCGTGATAGGCTTGATGGCGTGAAAACTAAAGATGGTCATATCGGCAATATTGCCTACTTTTATGCCATCTGTTTCACTGCCAAGCGCATGGCTTGCATCTTCAATGAGAAAAAGTTTATGTTTGTCGCACAGCGCTTTAATGGTATCAATAGGCAGTGGATTTCCGCCAAAATCCACAGGCGCTATTGCTTTCGTTTGAGGGGTGATTAACGCCTCTAGTTTGCGTTCGTCAATATTGCCATCATAACGAATATCGCAAAATACAGGGGTCGCCCCGCATTGGATGGCAGTGTTCGAGGTTGCAGCAAATGTCAGAGGTGTTGTGATGACTTCATCACCCTCTTGAAGTCCAATGATCTGATAGGCTACATGTAAAGCCGAAGTGGCGGAGTTCATCACACAAACGTGTTTGACGCCCAAGTAGTGTGCGAGTGCTTCTTCAAAGTCGCTCACTTTTTTACCACCCGTGAGAAAATCGCCTTTAAGCGTCTCAACAACCGCGTCTATATCGCTTTGATCGATACTTTGTCTGCTATAGGGAATCATGCGTTTATCATCTCCATCAAGCCTTTGGCATCAAGCCATTGGGTATTGGTTTCGGAGCTGTACTCAAAGCCGTATTGAACAGGCGTTCCCTTCTCTCCAAGTGCATTACATGTAAAGTCGTTTTGTTGCGTAAACAGAATGCTCGGTTGGATGACATAATGGTCATGAAATTCAAGTGTTAAGTGGCTGTCATCTTTTGGAACCATCACTTCGTGCATCTTCTCACCAGGGCGAATACCGATGATTTTCACTCCCAAATGCGGTGCCATACTTTTAGCTAAATCGACCATTTTCATCGAAGCAATTTTAGGGATGAATATCTCTCCACCCTTCATACGTTCAAAGTTTTTAAGGACAAAATTGACCCCTTGCTCAAGCGTAATCCAAAAACGTGTCATCTCCGCTTCGGTAATAGGCAGTTCTTTAACACCTTCCGCAATGAGTTTTTT
This sequence comes from Sulfurospirillum arsenophilum NBRC 109478, assembly GCF_000813345.1. Taxonomy (NCBI): domain Bacteria; kingdom Pseudomonadati; phylum Campylobacterota; class Epsilonproteobacteria; order Campylobacterales; family Sulfurospirillaceae; genus Sulfurospirillum; species Sulfurospirillum arsenophilum. The sequence goes on from NZ_BBQF01000003.1 coordinate 55,823, forward strand.
AAACAAAGGTACGACAGAACCACGACTTCCTACAACATTGCCATAACGCACGACGGCAAACTCTGTTCTACGCGCACCTCTGATGTTATTGGCGGCGACAAAAAGTTTATCGCTCGCGAGTTTGGTTGCACCGTAAAGATTGATAGGATTAGCTGCTTTGTCGGTAGAAAGCGCAATGACTTTGCTAACACCGCATTCAAGGGCTGCATCGATGACATTTTGCGCACCGTAAATGTTGGTTTTAATGCACTCCATCGGGTTGTATTCTGCTATGGGGACGTGTTTGAGTGCTGCGGCGTGAATAACATAGTCCACACCATACATCGCATTTTTAAGACGATCGACGTCTCTGACATCACCGATAAAAAAACGCATAGCTGGGTCGGTGAATTGCTGTGCCATTTCATACTGTTTGAGCTCATCTCTGGAGTAAATAATGATTTTATTGGGTTTGTAATTTTTTAAAAGAATTTCAGTATATTTTTTGCCAAAACTGCCTGTGCCACCGGTAATAAAAATATTTTTTCCATTAAACACAATAGACCTTTGTAGTAGAATTTGCCTGTATAAAGCAATTTTAATTCCGCTTATACTATTTGACATTCGTATGATAGGAGTAGTATAATGAATGTATCTTTAAACGAGGAGCATCTGATGAAAGTTTCCAGTAGTTCCAATACGCAAGTACTCAATTTAATTACTCAAAATAAATCCCAAACAGATGTTATGTTAGAAAAAATCAATGCTACCAGAGAGCTCAGTGGTAAAGATGGCGCTAACTTAGTTGTTTCAGACTCTTTAGCTTCTCAAATTGCAACGCTTAGTCAAGGTGTGCAAAACGCCAATGAGAGCATTGGTATGTACCAAATTGCAGACGCTTCCGTGCAAGCCATCCAATCAGGAGCCGATAAGCTCAATGACCTTTCCGTTCGTTTCAATAATGCGGCTTTAGGAACGGATCAAAAAGCGATGTTACAAAAACAGTTCGAAGACATTAGTAATTCGATGCAAGATATCGTTGCACAAACCACCTACAACGGTCAAAATCTTCTCAGTGGCAACACTGGGCTTGATGTTTCAGGGCTCAGCGATTTGAGCATTAACGATCAAGAAGGCATCGCCAATTTTAGAGAAAATCTCAGCTCACTCTCTTCGACTATTAGCTCACAAATGAACAGTGCTAGCAGTAGCATTACCAGTTCATTGACGGCTATGACAAACTTAAGCAGTGCCAATGCACAGATTTCAGAAAAACCACTGGATCAAAAGATCGCAGAGATTAACAGCGATCAGATAAAACTCAGTAGTTCTGTTTTAGGCCAAATTCATCAAAACAGTATGATGCAACAAAATGTTTCGGCGCTTTTAGTTTAAAAGTGCCTCTCCTTTTTTAGTCTTCTCGTATGCCACGTCTTAACAATAAAACCTTTTATGAAAATGCCATCAAACGCTATGGCTGTACGGCAAAGGGGTTAAACTGGAACTCCAAGCAGTCACAACACACGCGCTTTGAAGTGATTCACACGCTTTTGGAAGAGCATTTACCTTCCAGTACCGTTATAGATGCGGGATGTGGCTTTGGTGATCTTTATCTCTATTTGCAACAAAAAGGTTCACTCCCTCGCAAATATGTGGGTTACGATATGCTACAAGAAGCACTCTTCGTAGCTAAAAAACGTACCAAACAGCATTTTGCGCATAAAGATATTTTAAACGATGAACTAGAACATGCTGACTTTTACATCGCAAGTGGCTCGATGAATATCTTGAACCGTTTTGAGACGTTTTTATTTATTCGCCGTTGCTTTGAAGCTTCCAAAAAAGGGTTCATTTTTAATCTGCTCAGAGGCGAGGAGAAAGAGGGTCATTTTAACTATTTTTTACCCGAAGAGATCGAAGCACACGTCAATGATTTTGCATATGATGTGGAAATTTACGAGGGCTATATGGAAGGTGATTTCACCGTATTTTTAAAGAAGGAAGATTTATGAGAAAACTTTTACTCGGAGTGATTGGACTCTATTTGGTAGCAATGGGATATTTGTATTTTACGCAAAATGACCAACTCTTTCCTGCTAAACTGATCGAGAAAGAAGCCAAAGTCAGTGGTGAAAACATTGAGTCACTCTCTTTATATGTAAAAGAAAATGTCATCCTTGATGGAGTGTTGCGCAAAGATCAAGAGAGCGATGCAGGGCTTATTCTTTACTTTGGTGGAAATGCCGATGATGCAACGCGCTTTGTTTTACATGTAAAAGAGCTTCATGGCTATGATATTGTGACGTTTAATTACCGCGGTTACGTTGGAAGTACGGGAGAACCTAGCGAAGAAGCGCTTTTTGAAGATGCTTTGAAGATTTATGATACCTACGCCAAAGGTCGAAAAGTTGTTGTGATAGGTCGAAGTTTAGGCACAGGTGTTGCAACATACCTTGCAAGTAAGCGGGTGGTCGATGGCTTGGTACTTCTCACACCTTACGATTCGATTCTCTCTTTGGCCAAACTCAAATACCCTTTCTTCCCAATCGACCTTTTACTCAAAAATAAATTTGAAAGCATTAACTACTTGCCTTTCGTGAAAGCAAAAATAGCGGTGGTTGAGGTAGAAAATGATGCTACTATTCCACGGTATCATTTCGAAAAATTTGTAGAAGCCATGCCAAGAAAGCCTTTACATGTCATCCTTGCCAATACCACGCATGGCAAAATTCTCGAACACCCAGCATTTACAAGCGAATTACAAACTATATTAGGAAAAATCATTGAATAAAGTTTATATCAAACACTCCGTTGTTCCCAAACTAAGACGCTTTACCCCATGGGTTTATGCCAACGAAATCGACTCTGCTCTAGAGGAATTTCAAAGCGGTGAAGTCGTAGCACTCTTTTCAAAAAAAGATGGTTTTTTAGGAACCGCCTATGTCAATCCAAAATGTGCGATTTTCGCGCGCATTCTTAGCTTTGGCAAAGAGGAGATTGGTAAAAAGTTTTTCCACAACCGCATCAAAAGAGCCATCGCAAAGCGTGAGGCACTTCTGTCTCAAACCAATGCCGTACGTCTCATACACTCCGAAGCAGACTTTTTACCAGGGCTTATTGTCGACAAGTATGGCGACACACTCTCCATTCAGATCAACACCGCCGGTATGGAAACCTTTCGTGAGTTGATACTCAGTACACTCAAACAGCTTGTCAACCCTTCTTGGATCGTTGAGAAGTCCGATGAGCACTCACGCGAAATCGAAGGCTTAGAGAGTAAAAATGGCACACTCTTTGGAACATCAACCAAAGAATTTGAACTCAAAGAAAATGGCTTGAACTTTTTAGTGGACATTGAAGATGCCCAAAAAACAGGCTTTTACCTAGACCAGCGTAAAAATAGATCTATCTGTGCAAGTTACATCAAAGAGAATGATACAGTGCTAGACATCTGCTGTAATGCGGGTGGCTTTGGCATCTCTGCCCTTGCCAAAGGCGCTAAAAATGCCGTCTTTGTGGACATCTCAGAATCAGCCATAGAGCAAACCAAAGTAAACTTGCAAGCCAACGCAATGGAAACGTATGAAACCTATGCCGCCGATGCGTTTACGTTCATGAAAGAGAAAAAATACAAAAACAGTTTTGACCTGATCGTTCTTGATCCACCCTCTTTCGCCAAAACCAAAGAGCAAGCAAGCGGAGCTAAACGAGGCTTTAAACATCTTTTGATGGAATCCACCAAAGCGGTAAAGGATAGCGGCTTAATCGCATTGTTCTCATGCTCCTTTCATGTAGGTAAAAAAGAGCTTTTAGAGATCGCGATGGAAGTCTCACACGATCTTAAAGTGCAATACATATTGCTTGAGCAAATGCAACAAGACAGTGACCATCCATGTTTGATTAATGCTTCTGCCTCGTTTTATTTGAATGGATTGTTGTTGAGGGTTGAGAAGTAAGTAGTATTTCAATTATTTAATGAAGGAGCCTTAATGTATTTTTGTAAATGCCTTTTGGTATGTTTGTTAGGGATTGTGTTTCTTGGGTGTAGCGGGCAACAAAATATTAAAGTACCATCATTAGAAACAACGTCCTTTCCTGAATATTCTGGCAATATAGAACCTATTACGGAACCATTAGTAATTCCTTATCCTTATCTCGCTTATAGATTTGGTGTAACAATGGATATTGAAATGTATGACAAAATAAAGCATAACTTCTCAAAGCTATCTATGGATACAGTAAACTCTTTAAAACGTACACAAAAAGAGCCTGACATGATTGATATAACCAATGATAATGTCGTTGGAGTTGGAAATAATATGGCTTTTTTTAACTGCTTTTACACCTTTAATACAACAACTCAAACTATAAATTCTTTTTCATGTAGATCAAGCAATCAACAAACTAATACGGTGTTAGAGACTATAGCCAAAGAGCCAGCTCAGATAGCTGAAGCAATATTTTTTAATGCCATTTACAAAGGTATTAAAACAGGTACGATTTTAAATCAAAGTAAAGTTGCTATACCTTTTTCTGAAAAAGAGATTTATGTTGATGAGGTTGTTGAAGGTATTGGTGTATTTGGAACTCAAAAAGTTATTGTGGCAAAAATTAATGTTGATGAAGATATAAAAAACCTTGGTCATGTCGTCATGAAAGGATACAAGCTTTACGATTTAAAAAAATTGTATCCTATCTTTGTAAAAGCAACAAGTTTTGCTTCAAATGATAAGCTTTCTATGAAAATAATTATGAAATCTGCTTCTGTACCATTACCGCCAAATGTAGGAAATAATAAGATTATTATAAAGCCCGTAACCAATGCTCCCAAAGGGATGGAAGCTCCTAAAGAAATGTATGGCGTGAAGTATTGGGAATAATCTTAAACGACAAGGGCAAGTTTGAAGAAAAGTTATAATACTTGAAATGTGCCCTTTCTCAATAAATCTCAAAAATTATGCTTTAAATTTTGCTCTAAATAAGGTTTAAAATCGGTGGTGCAGTATCAAGCATTTGCGCAATGCGTGGGTCATTTTTACGGCATTCATAAACATCCACATAAATCTTTTCAAGCCATCTTTGCAAGGTTGGTTTAGAGATTGCATGCAAGTTTGGATGGTAGACCAAAAGCTTCATCGCTGGAGGCGCTTCAACACTTTGTAACGCTAAAATATAATCAAACGAATCAATTTTTAATGCACCTAAGTTACGGTAAAATTGTTCTCGTTTTTTACGAATTTCTTTGTCCGATGAAGATTCTTCAGGTGATTCTATTTCAATGAGAAGCGCTCGTATTCCATGTGTTTTAAAGAGCTGTTCAATGCTACTTTTTAAAAGTGTTGAGCCAAGACCAATGCCACGAAGACTCTCATCAACGGCTAGGTATTCTAACAAGAAAAAATCTTCACTACGCGGATGATACATAATACAAAATCCAACTATTTTTTCATCATTATAGGCAAGATAAATCGTGTAAAAAGAGGCGTGTTGCATTGCTAAAAGTGTATCGCGAGATTTTTGTTCACTGATTGGAAAAGCGGTAGAGTAGATGGCATAAAAGCCATCAAACTCGTCTGTATTACTTCTCTCTAAAGCTTTTACATGTAAAGCCATACGGAGTTATTTTAAAATGCGCGGTAATGTAATGCCTGTTTGACCTTGGTACTTACCGTGTTTGTCTTTGTAGGTGGTTTCACATGGCGTATCACCCTCTAAAAAGAGCACTTGCGCGATGCCTTCGTTGGCATAGATTTTTGCTGGCAACGGCGTTGTATTTGAAATTTCGATGGTGATGTGACCTTCAAACTCTGGCTCAAACGGGGTAACATTAACGATGATGCCGCAACGTGCATACGTACTTTTACCTAAACAAATTGCAAGGACATTTTTTGGAATTCTAAAGTACTCAACCGTACGTGCCAATGCAAAAGAGTTAGGTGGAACAATACAAATATCACCTTCAAAATCAATTACATTTTTATCGTCAAATTCTTTAGGATCAACGACAGTCGAATTGACATTGGTAAAAATCTTAAATTCACGTCCCACACGGATGTCATACCCATAACTACTCACGCCATAACTTACAACATCTTTACCGACTTGATCCTCGCAAAAAGGCTCTATCATACGCTCTTTGAGCGATTTTTCTCGTATCCAACTATCTGCTTTTAAACCCATAATTTCCCTTAAGTGATCGTATATCTTTAGTATGGTATTATAGCACATTTTATGTCATGCCAAAAAATGGCAAATATTTAGGAGAAACCGAATGGACAAAAATGAGATCAGAGAGTTAATACGTATTTTTGACAAAAGTGATATTACAAAACTGAAAATCAAAGAGGGTGATTTTAGCATTGAGTTGCAAAAAGGTTTTGATGGCCCTGTTGCCTATGCAGCGGCCCCTGTTGTACATACCCCAAGCGCTGCTCCTGTAGCCCCAGCCCCTGTTGCTCAAATTGGTGGCGAAGCGAGCATCAATGCTGCTCCTGCTGGTTTAAGTATCAAATCACCAATGGTAGGAACTTTCTACAAATCTCCAGCACCTGGTGCTGCTCCGTTTGCAAAAGTGGGCGATGTTATCCGTAAAGGTCAACCAATCGGCATTATTGAAGCGATGAAAATCATGAATGAAATTGAAGCAGAATTTGACTGTAAAATTTTAGAAATCCTTGTTGAAGATGGTCAGCCAGTAGAATACGATATGCCAATCTTTGCGGTGGAGAAAGTGTAATGAAGATTGAGAAAATTCTTGTTGCCAATCGTGGTGAAATCGCCCTTCGTGCAATAAGAACCATCAAAGAGATGGGGAAACAAGCGATTGCGGTTTATTCCACTGCGGATAAAGATGCACTCTATCTTCAACATGCCGATGCAAGTATTTGTATTGGTGGTGCAAAATCATCTGAGAGCTATTTGAGTATTCCTGCGATCATTAGTGCAGCTGAGATCAGTGGTTGTGATGCTATCTTCCCAGGCTATGGTTTTCTAAGTGAGAACCAAACGTTTGTTGAAGTATGTAAACACCACAATATTAAATTTATTGGACCATCCGTTGACTCTATGGTTTTAATGAGTGATAAATCAAAAGCCAAAGAAGTGATGAAAAAAGCAGGTGTACCAGTAATTCTTGGTAGTGAAGGTGCGCTTGAGAGTGTTGAAGAAGCGAAAAAATTGGCTGAACAAATCGGACTTCCTGTTATCGTTAAAGCGAGTGCAGGTGGTGGTGGACGTGGTATGCGTGTGGTTGAGAAGATGGAAGATTTGGAAAAATCATTTCTTGCAGCTGAAAGCGAAGCGCTAAGTGCGTTTGGCGATGGCACGCTTTACATGGAAAAATACATCAAAAACCCACGCCACATTGAAGTTCAAGTTATCGGTGACTCATTTGGCAATGTGCTTCATATTGGTGAGCGTGACTGTTCAATGCAGAGACGTCATCAAAAACTCATTGAAGAGTCTCCTGCTATTGCACTTGATGCAAAAACGAGAGCACGACTTCATGAGGTAGCCGTTAAAGCGACCAAATATATCGGTTATGAAAATGCTGGTACGTTTGAGTTCCTTTTAGATGCTGACAAAAACTTCTACTTTATGGAAATGAACACCAGACTTCAAGTGGAGCATTGTGTCAGTGAAATGGTGAGCGGTATCGACATCATCGAGTGGATGATTCGTGTGGCAGAGGGTGAAAAACTTTTTGATCAAAGCGCATTGACATTTCGCGGTCATGCCATAGAGTGTCGTATTACGGCTGAAGATCCTGTCAAGTTTATTCCAAGTCCGGGTAAGATTACAAAGTATATCATTCCTGGAGGACGTAATGTTCGTATGGACTCACATGCATACCAAGGCTATGTTGTTCCATCTCATTATGACTCTATGATTGGAAAGCTTGTCGTTTGGGGTGAAGATCGCACACGCGCTATTGCAAAAATGAAACAAGCTTTGAGTGAGTTACAAATTGAGGGAATTAAAACGGTAAGGGATTTTCATTTGAATATGATGGATAACAAAGACTTTATCGAAAATAAGTTTGACACAAACTATCTTTCACGCTACTAATTAACTTAGGTCGCCATTTGGCGACCTGAACTTCTTTGACTTACGGTGCTCTGACAACTTGGATGTTTGCAGAAGACTTGAGTTTTTCAAAATACTCTTCAATTCCTTTTTGCTCTTTACCTTCGCCAAGTTTATTATAAATATAATTTTTTGCCTCATCAAATGAGACGCTTTGTACGTTATATTTCTCTTTGATAAAGAACATTACGTAGTTTGAATCGGTTTTGCTGATAGACGTAAATTTGCCTTTTGGTGTTTTATTCAAAAGTGCTAAAAGTTTTGGATCCGTTTTGCCTGCTTCAATTTTTCCTTCTTGGAGTTGAACATCCGTTGCAGCACTCATAGGATTGCTTTGAATGGTTGAAAGGCTTTGTTGATTTGCACTGGTATAAATTGTTACATCAAAAGAGCCAGCTTGTGAAAATTCATGAAGATTATCATTATAATAGGCTTTAAGTTCACCATCATTTAGTTGTTGCATTTTTGTACTAACAATTTTTTTGTAGAGCTTATCGCGTTGAAGTTTCTTTTTAAGATCTTCTTTGTATTCTGCAATGTCAATATTTTTTGAACGGATCATATTGAGAAAATCGTATTGGTTCATATTGTTACTAATCGCTAAGCTTTCGATGTATTGATCGACTTCAAAATTGTCAACGCTGATGTTTTGTTTCTTGATTTCAGACTCTTCAAGCTTTTGTCGTACTAGAATATCCAAGGACTCTTTTTTAGAGATATTAAAGCGTTGAGAGTATTTGAAAACGTCATAAAGGGTGATAGGTTCTTTATTGATAATCACAGAAACACCGTCAACGGTGGCCGCATTCACAGGTGAAAAAAGAAGGCTTGCGCCCAAAGTTACAAAAGTTAACACCTTTAGTTTAATCTTCATCAATAGTCCTTTGTTTTAAGAAAAATACCTATATAATCGTGCAGTATTATAAATAATAGGCTACGAATGATAACATTTTTTTCGACAAAAAAAATTAAAAAAATGTTTTTCTTCTCGCTCTGGTAGTTTTTTTGTTTCTCACGTAACAAAATGATACATAATTTATACATAACTTATTAAAAATCAATCGTAAGGTTATAGTCATGGTTGTGACACGTTTTGCCCCCAGTCCTACGGGATATTTGCATATTGGAGGGCTTCGCACTGCTCTTTACAGTTATCTTTGGGCAAAAAGAAACAGTGGAAAGTTTTTATTTCGCATTGAAGATACAGATCTTGCTCGAAACTCAAAAGAAGCAGCGGAAGCTATTGTTGAGGCCTTTAAATGGGTTGGACTTGCCCATGAAGGTGAAATTGTTTATCAATCTGAGCGTTTCGATCTTTACAAAAGCTATGTGAAAAAGCTTTTAGAAGAAGGTAAGGCGTACAAATGTTATATGAGCAAAGAGGAGCTTGACGCTCTTCGTGAAGGACAAATGGCACGCAAAGAGCGTCCAAAGTATGATGGTAGATACCGTGATTTTACAGGTACTCCTCCAGAGGGTGTGGCGCCTGTTATTCGTATCAAAGCGCCTACGAGCGGTGTTGTTTCTTTTGTCGATGGTGTCAAAGGTGAAGTAACATTTAATGCAAGCGATATGCTCGATGATTTTATTATCGCACGCAGTGATGGCACGCCAACGTATAATTTTGTGGTTGTCATTGATGATGCGCTGATGGGTGTTAATGAAGTCATTCGTGGTGATGATCACCTTTCAAACACTCCAAAACAGATCATTTTATATCAAGCACTTGGCTTTGATATTCCTAAATTTTATCATGTTCCAATGATCCTCAATCCAGAAGGTAAAAAGCTCTCTAAACGTGATGGCGCGGTCGATGTAATGGAGTATAAAAGAGAAGGCTATTTACCAGAAGCATTGCTCAATTTCCTCATTCGTTTAGGGTGGAGTCATGGTGACCAAGAGATTTTCTCTTTTGACGAGATGAAAGCTCTGTTTGATCCTTCGAATATCAATAAATCAGCTTCTGCTTACAATCAAGAAAAACTTGTGTGGCTCAATGCGCATTACATTAAACAAGCGAGTTATGAGCGTTTAATTGATGAATTACGCTTTTTTGACCTCGATCTTTCTTTACATGTAAAAAAAGAGTTACTTATTGACGCATTAAGAGATAGGGCAAAAACACTTGTTGAGTTTGCAAGCCTAGCAAAACAGATTTTAGAAGCTCCAACATGTTACGATGAAAAAGCCGTTGAAAAGTTCTTAACCGTTGATGGACTAAGCGTTTTAGAGCAGTATCTTGAAGCATTAAAGAGTGCAAAAGAGCTGTGCAATGCGAGTGAATTTGAAACATTTACCAAGGCATTTTTAGAAGAAAAAGGTCTTAAACTCAAAGATCTTGCACAAGCCATTCGTATCGCAATGGTTGGAAGTTCTGTAAGTCCTTCAATCTTTGAAGTACTAGAAATTATCGGATATGTTAACGTTATACAAAGAATTCAAAAATTAATATCTTATAAAAGGAGTTAGTGTGAGTAATAAGGGAAAAGTAACTAAAGAAGAGTCATTAGAGTACCATATTGGTGGAAAAATTGAAATACATGTTAAAACACGTTGTGATACAGCTAGAGATCTTTCTATGGCCTACACTCCAGGTGTTGCGCACCCATGTTTAGAGATTGAAAAAGATAATGAATTAGCGTATAAATATACTAACAAAGGTAATCTTGTTGCCGTTATTACCGATGGTACAGCAGTCCTTGGACTTGGCGATATTGGCGCAATTGCTGGTAAGCCTGTTATGGAAGGAAAATCTGTTCTTTTCAAAAAATTTGCAGATGTAGATTCTTTTGATATTGAGCTTGATGAACATGACGCTGATAAAATCGTAGAGATTTGTAAAGCACTTGCACCAACATTTGGTGGTATTAACCTTGAAGATATTAAAGCACCAAAATGTTTTGAGATTGAGCAAAAACTTCAAGCGGCTGTCAACATTCCTGTTATGCACGATGACCAACACGGTACAGCGATGATTACATCAGCTGGTCTTATCAATGCGCTTGAAATCAGTGGTAAAAAAATCGAAGATATGAAAATTGTAGTATCTGGTGCTGGAGCTGCTGGTATTGCGTGTGCTAAAATGTATAAACTTTTAGGGGCTAAAAATATCGTGATGATTGACACCAAAGGTGTTATTCACTCTGGTAGAACGGATCTTAACAAATACAAAGCAGAGTTTGCTCTTGAAACAAGTGATAGAACACTCGAAGATGCAATGAAAGGTTCAGACATGTTCCTTGGTCTTTCAGCTCCTGGCGTTGTGAGCCAAGAGATGGTTAAATCAATGAATCCATACCCAATCATTTTTGCTCTTGCAAACCCAACACCTGAAATTTTACCTGAAGAAGTCCATGCTATTAGAAATGACGTTATGATGGGAACAGGTAGAAGTGACTATCCAAACCAAGTTAACAACGTATTAGGTTTCCCTTTCATCTTTAGAGGTGCGCTTGATGTTAAAGCAACGAAGGTAACAGAAGGCATGAAAATGGCAGCTGCTGTTGCGATGGCAAAATTAGCAAAAGAAGATGTTCCTGATTATGTCAAAGCGGCTTACAATGGCGAAGATCTTAAATTTGGTATCAATTACATCATTCCAAAACCATTTGATAGAAGAGTTTTTGTGTGGATTTCTGCTGCGGTTGCAGAAGCTGCAATTAAAGATGGTGTTGCGCGTGAGAAAGATTTTGATCTTAAAGCCTATAAAGCAAAACTTCAAGCCATTATTGATGCGGAGCAAAAATAAGTGAAAAATGTCCATGTCATCAAACACCCTCTGATCGAGCATAAGCTTTCGATTTTAAGAGATGAAAAAACAGAGCCCTTTCAGTTTCGACTTTTAGTCGATGAAATCTCTTATTTGATGCTGTTTGAGGCAACCAGAGATTTACCACTAAGAGACGTTAAGGTTCAAACCCCTGTCGCAGTGGCAAATGCTAAAAAGCTGGATGTTAAGATTATGATCTGCCCGATTCTTCGGGCGGCTCTTGGCATGTTGGACAGTGTTTTTAAACTTATTCCTGATGCGAGTGTAGGCTTTTTAGGCTTTCAGCGTAACGAAAAAACGCTTGAAGCAGAATTTTACTATGCGAAACTTCCTGCCGATCATACGGAACGCACTGCCATCATCATCGATCCGATGTTTGCAACAGGCGGTACAGCGATTGATGCGGTGAATTTCCTCAAAGGTAAAGGTGTTCAAGACATTCGCTTCTTATGCCTTGTCTCAGCGCCTGAAGGACTTAAAAAGTTTCATGAAATTCATCCAGATGTTCCTGTTTATACGGCATGCATTGATGATGGATTGAATGAGAACGGTTACATCGTTCCAGGTCTTGGAGATGCGGGAGATAGGGTTTTTAATACGCTAGGCGCATAAAAATTCTCTCTTTGAATCTTTACATGTAAAACGGGCTTTGCCCGTTTTACTATACCGCTCCTTGGTCGATCATGGAGTCAGCTACTTTTCTAAACCCTGCAATATTTGCACCCAACATCAAATTACCCTCATCTCCAAATTCCTTAGAAGTGTTATAAGAGAGTTCGAAAATAGACTTCATAATGGTGTGTAGTTTGTTGTCAACTTCGGAAAAGCTCCATTTTTGCATACTGGCGTTTTGACTCATCTCTAGCTGACTTGTTGCAACACCTCCTGCATTAGCAGCCTTAGCAGGGCCGTAAAACATTTTGTGGGAAAGCATAAAATCAATTGCCCCCGGCGTGCTTGGCATATTGGCACCTTCATTCACCAAGCGACATCCATTTTTGTAGAGAATTTGTATATCCGTAAGGTTAAGTTCATTTTGTGTGGCACTCGGGAAAGCTGCAAAACAAGGAATACCCCAAACTGCATTGGTTCCTATAGGATAGTCACTGACTGAAATATATGTTGCCGTTGGATGGACTTTGAGGTATTCGGTGAGATCTTTGCGGTTAACCTCTTTAATGGCTTTAAGCGTCTTAAAATCAATCCCATCTTTGTCGTAAATCATCCCTTTAGAATCGCTACATGTAACAGGAATAGCCTCTAATTCATAAAGCTTTTGAATGGTATAAAGAGCAACATTACCAGCTCCAGAAACGGTGCAGATTTTACCTTTGAGTGAGTCGCCTGCTTTGTTAAGAATATTCTCTGCAAAATAGACAGACCCATATCCTGTCGCTTCCGTGCGCGCAAGTGAACCTCCCCAATTGAGTCCTTTTCCCGTTAATGCACCTTCAAAACGACCCGTAAGGCGTTTGTATTCGCCAAACATATAGCCAATTTCGCGTCCTCCTACACCAATGTCGCCAGCAGGGATATCTTTTGTTTCGCCAATGTGTTTGGAGAGTTCAACCATGAAAGACTGGCAAAAGCGCATGATTTCGCCTTCGCTTTTCCCTTTAGGATCAAAGTTACTTCCGCCTTTTGCTCCACCGATGGCAAGACCTGTGAGCGAGTTTTTAAAAATTTGCTCAAAGCCTAAAAACTTGATGATCCCAAGATTGACACTCGGATGAAAGCGAAGCCCCCCTTTATACGGTCCGATGGCTGAATTAAACTGTACACGGTAGCCAATGTTGGTTTGAATTTTACCTTGGTCATCCATCCAAACCACGCGAAAGAGAATTTGACGCTCAGGGATGACGATGCGCTCTAAAATGTTGTAATGATCGTACTTTGGTTCAGCTTGCAAGAGAGGTTCAAGAGAGGTCAAAACCTCTTCTACCGCTTGGTAAAATTCGGTTTGACCGGGGGTGCTTTGGATCGTGGATTTCAGAATTCTATCTATATCGCTTTTGACTGACATCAGGCAACTCCTTTAAGGATTTTACGATGAAGGCTTCTGTGCTCGTTTTGCTTTTTTTAAAAATATGAAGAGGGCTTTTTGTTCTTTCTTTCCAATAGTATAGCTAATAAGTTTGAGATATTCTTTGATGTCATAAGGGGAAATACCGCGCTCTTGAGAGTATTTTTTCAAAATATAGTTAGGAATTTTAATCGGACGTTGCACAAATTTAGCAGAGAGCTTTTTATAGAAGCGTTGTTGTGCATTGATGCACAAGCGTGCAAAGACAAAAGGCAAATGATACTTCTCATGCCATGTTTTACCAAGATCAATGTACTCTTCAGGTGCTTCTAAATAGAGTTTTAATGCACGGTCTCCTATAAACACTTCACCTTCGAGTCCAAGGACGCGAGCGAGCATATTTGACGTTGCAGAAGCGGGATCTCTTTTCGCCTCACCTTCTTTAATGATGACACTTTTAACATTTTTTTGCGCCACAATGCCAATGGGCAAAGGGGTAATTGATTTGCGTTTACTTTCAATACTGGAAATAAATGCGGCATCCACGACACGTTTTCTAAACTTACGATTAATGCTAGAAGGAACAGCCTTTTGGTGCTCACAAGAGCGTTTAAAAGCGTTTGGAAGCGAAGAGCGTTTCAAGAAAACATGAAAGGGAAGAAGATTGATATAATCTATCTTACCAAAAACCATACAGACTCCTTGTTTTGGGAAGAATATTATAACTCACATAGCTTAACAAGATGGTTTACTAAGAAGAGTTATACCCAAAAATTGGTACAATGAAAACAAAAAATTAGGAAGACATAAAGATGTTAGAATCGTTATTTACAGCAGAAGCATTGATGGCACTCTTGACATTAACCGCTTTGGAAATCGTACTTGGAATTGATAATATTATTTTTATTGCTATTTTGGTGGGGCGTTTACCACAACACCAAAGAGACAAAGGAAGAATTTTTGGTCTTGCTCTTGCGATGATCACGCGCATCCTGCTACTTCTTTCGCTCTTTTGGATTATGAAGCTCACCTCACCCCTTTTTACTATTTTTGCACAAGAGATTTCAGGACGAGATCTTATTTTAATTGTGGGGGGGCTTTTTCTTCTTGCTAAGTCAACGACGGAGATTCACCAAGACATTGAAGAGGCTGGCGAAGAGGAAAAAGAGCTTAAAAAAGGTTCACGTGGTTTTTTCAATACGCTGATTCAGATCGCAATTTTAGACATCGTTTTCTCTCTTGATTCTGTCATTACTGCTGTGGGTATGGCCAATGACATCATCGTTATGATCTTAGCCGTTGTGATTGCTGTGGGTGTCATGATGTTTGCAAGTAAGAGCATTTCACATTTTATTGATGTGAACCCAACCATCAAAATCTTAGCACTTTCGTTTTTGATTTTAGTCGGTGTAACATTGATTGCAGAGGGGTTGGATTTTCATATCTCAAAAGCGTATGTTTACTTTGCTATGGCATTCTCGCTTGCGGTTGAGTCGATTAATATTTACAGTCGTAAGAAAAAAGCTAAAAAGTCAGTAGCTCAAAAAGAGGCGTAATTATGTTTTCTCTCCTTCGTTCTTCCAATGCCTTTGCCATTGATCTTGGTACTAATAATACGCTTGTGTATCAACCAAGCCGTGGGATTATTTTAGATGAACCCACGTCCATTGCTTTTGATAATAATCGAAACTCATTTTTTGACGGTGGAGCTTCTTCAAGGCGCATGTGGGGTAAAAACCCCAAATACATTGAAGTCATGCATCCGCTTTCCAAAGGGGCGATTGCTAATTTGACGGTGGCGAAAGCGTATATCAAAGAGGTAATTGCACGTATCGCACAGAGCCGATTTTTCAAACCAACCATTGTTGTCAGTGTTCCAAGCGATCTCAATTCGATGGAGCGAAGTGCTGTGATGGAAGCGTGTAAAGATGGTGGCGCTCGTAATGTGATGCTCATCAAAGATCCTTTTTCTGCGGCCCTTGGTTCCATGCAGGCGATTGAGAAAGCTGAGGGCGTTTTAGTGCTCGATATTGGAGCGGGCGTGAGTGATATTTCGCTGCTTTCATGCAATGGTATCGTTATGAGTAAGTCGCTTCGTCTTGCTGGAAATGACCTCGATGAAGCGGTCATTGAGTATTTTAAAGCACATCATCGAGTGCTTGTCTCTCACAATGATGCGGAACGTTTGAAAAAAGAGTTGGGAAATCCTTTTATGAATGAAGCGATAACGATGAAGATCAATGTGAAAAATCTCGTCTCCAGACTTCCTGAACGCTTTGTTGCAAGTTCCATCGACGTGCGTCAAGCTATTTTACCTATGGTCGATAAAATAGTTTCATTAACACACAGCATGCTCTCAGAACTTCCCCCTGCATTTGCTCAAGATATTTACGATCAAGGCATTTTGCTCACAGGAGGCTCTTCAATGCTACAAGGGCTTGATCGTTACCTCAGTGAGAAATTAGAAATAAGAGTCAATCCTGTGGAAAACCCTCTGCAAAACATCATTTTAGGGGCAGGGCGGGCAATGGAAGAAGCTCGTTACAGTCCACTTTTAGGCGCTTAAAACGAAGTAATATAGTTACTGAGTTGCTCAATATCTGCATCATTGAAATTTGCTATTTGGGCTTGCATAAGCTTGCCAAGCCCAATTTGATCAATTTCGCCTTTTTTATAACTTTGCAAAAGGATTATGAGAGAAGGCTTATCAAGCCGTTTGATTGGCTCAACTTTCCCTAAATAATTCACCTCACCTTTTTCCCCATGGCAAAAACGGCATGAGTTATACAGTACTTCATTGCTCGCACTCCAAAGGTTTACATGTAAAAGTCCCGCGAGGGCAAAAAGACTAAAATTTTTCAAAAACAACGGTGTTACCTTGTTTGTCAAACGCTAAAACATCGTAGGGTTGTTTCATATTGCCTTGTTCCATTCCAGGAGATCCAAGAGGCATACCGGGAACGGCTAAGCCGATGGCATCTTTAGGAGCATCATTGAGAAAATGCTTGATGCTGCTCGCTGGTGTATGACCTTCGACGATAAAATTACCAATAATTGCAGTGTGACATGAAGCAAGTGGGGCGGGGACATTGTATTTGATTTTCACTTCATTGAGCGCTTCTGTTTCAACGACAGTCACTTTAAAGCCATTTTTTTCCATATGTTTCACCCATTCGCCACAACACCCGCAATATTTGGATTTATAAACAGTAACAGGTGGAAGTGTTTCGGCAAAAAGCGAGATAAAAAAGCCTAAAATGAGGCTGGTTAAAACTATTTTTTTCATACAAAACCTTTTTACATGTAAGATGTTAAATCGTAGCAAATTTCATTAAATAAAAACTAAATATGACGAAAAAAATTATAATTTTAAATTCGCAATTTTTGTTCTCATTTTTTAAAGGATGCAAAAAAGTAAAAAAATGTTAACATTTCATTAATATACGTCTTCTATACTTTTTAAAATCAAACAAAAAGGTAAGAATATGCTTCAAGCACTGCACCTTAAAAAGGTTTATCGCATCGGTGAAATGGTTCAAGAGGTTATCAAAGATTTCTCTTTAGAGATACATGAAGGCGAGTTTATCTCACTGATCGGTCCTAGTGGCAGTGGTAAAAGTACGGTCTTGAATATGCTTGGTTGCCTTGATACGCCCACTGAAGGTGAAATCGTTATCAACAACACTTCCACAACGACCATGAATCGAACACAAAGGGCTAACTTTAGAGGTGAAAACATTGGTTTTATTTTTCAAAGTTTCAATCTTATCCCTGTTTTGAGCGTTTATGAGAATGTTGAATATCCCCTAATTATGGTACAAAATCTCGAGGAAAAAGAGCGCCAGAAAAGAGTTCTAAAGCTTTTAGAGGAGGTTGGGATGTTAGAGCACAAAGATAAAACACCCGATAAAATCTCGGGCGGTCAGATGCAACGTGTCGCCATAGCAAGAGCACTCGTGACCAATCCAAAAATCGTCTTTGCGGACGAACCTACGGCAAATCTTGATACTAAAACAGCACATATGATTATTGAGCTGATGAAAAAAATCCAAAGAGAGCATCAAACCACTTTTGTGTTTGCGACGCATGATGAAAAAATAGTCTCTAATGTGGACAGACTCATCACCATTGTCGATGGTGAAGTTGTCGCAGATCAAAGGATGAGCAAATGAACAATATCCTTAAAATTTCGTATCGAAATCTCAAACGAAACTATCGAAGAACACTTTTAACGGCTTCACTTATTACAATAGGTGTCATCTTTGTACTTATCTACACGGCAATGTCAGGGAGCTTTAAAAGTTACACGGTTGGGCAGATTACCGATTCTTTAATGGGGCATATTCAGATACACAAAAAAGGGTATGTTGCTTCTGTCGATAACCTCCCTCTCGATAAAAACCTCAATGCCAAAATGTTAGAATTTATCGAATCAACGTTAGCGTCTAACCCTTATGTGCAGAGTACCTCTTACCGTATTAAGTTTGGTGCAATGTTTTCTAACTTTACCAGTACGACCAACATCAGACTTAACGCGATTAATCCTAAAGATGAATTTCCAACGTTACCACTGCTTGAAAGTCGAATTTCGGATATGAATGGTACCTTTAAACCAGGCGAAATCATCGTTCCTGAACTGCTTATCAAAGGGATGGATGTCAAAATAGGCGATACTATCGTCTTGGTTGCCAATAACAAAAATGGTTCCGTCAATGGCATTAACCTTAAAGTTGCTGGTATTGTGGGGCAAGTCATGGGACCAGGAGGACGAGATGGGTACATTCATATTGAAGATGCCAAGAAGGCACTGCGTATGAACAATGAAATGGAGATCAGTGAAATCGTCCTTCGCCTCAAAGATGTAGAAAAACTAGGAGTTGCAGAAAAATCACTTCAGCCACTCTTAGAAAAACTCAATAAAGAGGGAAAGCCTATTTTGGAAATTCATACATGGCAGCAACTCTCTCCTTTTTATAACATCATTAAGATGATAGACCTTATGAATATTTCGATTCAAATCATTCTTATCTCTATTGTTCTTATCTCCATCCTTAATGTGATGATCATGAGCGTGTTTGAGCGTGTCAGAGAAATAGGAACCATTGCGGCGATGGGCACACCGCCTTTGACCATCGTCAAACTTTTTTTATGTGAAGGCTTGATGTTAGGCGTGTTTGGGGCGGTTGTGGGAAGCATCTTGTCTTTGGGAATTGTTTATCTTCTCAACATTGTCAAGATTACCTATAGCATCGGGCAACAGAGCGGTCTTATTTTAACACCGAGTTTAGGGTTAAATGAGATACTTAGTGTGAGTATCATCGTTATTTTGATCTCACTCGTCGCGTCCATATCTCCCGCCATCAAAGCTTCACGACTTGATCCTGTTGAAGCGTTACGTACCTATTAGGAGAACACCATGAAGAAGATCATACTTTTTTTACTTACAACGCTAGCACTTTTTGGAGCGGAAAGCATTTTAGAACAGGTGGATAAAAAGCTCAGTCCTAGTTCTGCGGATAGCTATAAAAAACTCATTAACATCGAGCCTGATGGTAGCAAAAAAGAGTTTTTGCTCTATCAGATCAAAAAAGGCAAAGATAAAATTGTCTCGTTGTTCTTACAGCCCGATAGTGAAAAAGGCAGGAGTACACTGAGATTGGATGAAAATATGTGGCTTTATTTACCCGATGTGGGTAAGCCTATTCGCATTACTTCCATGCAAAGTGTGGTGGGTGGTGTATTTAATAACAGCGATATTATGCAACTCGATTTCTCGGCTGAATATGACATCAAAAGTCAAACAGATGAGGGTGCTACGATTGTTTTGGATCTCAAAGCTAAAAATGAGACGGTTGCATACGATAAATTGTTGATGGAAGTGGATAAAAAAACAGTGACACCGACAAAAATAGCCTGTTATACTTCTACGGGGATGCTCATAAAAACGCTCTATTACAAAGATATGAAAGACTTTGGTGGGGGTATTGTAAGACCTGCGGTGATTGAGACGGATTCGCCACTTTATAAAGGCTACAAGTCCATTATGGTTTATGGAAAGATCACAGAGCGCAATGTCTCTGATGAACTCTTTACCATTGAAAATATCGGCAAAGTCCATGAGTTTAGAAAATAGATGAAACCTTTACATGTAATTCTTTTTGCAGCAGTTTTAAGCAATGCAGGAGATTACGATTTTGACCTTGATGCTATCGAGGTCAAACCCTATACATTGAGTGGTTATCTCAAAGGTGAAAATAAACTTCAAGGTTTAAATGAAGATTCACCACAGTTTCGTACCAAAAACAAAGAGAGCATGAAGAGCTATGGCAGTGAAGGTGATTTAAAATTTGCTTACTTTCACGATGCCATTAAACTGGACTCTGAAGTGATGGTGAATTACAACGATATTGACGGAGAGTACAGTGATGCCTACACCATCGCGCAACTCTTCATGCAGTATAAGTTTGACCAAAATAATCTTATAGAGGTCGGTAAAAAAGCTCCTAAATGGGGAAAAGGCTACTTCGTCAATCCCATCGCTTTTTTTGATCGAAAGAAAGACCCAAATGACCCTGATGCTTCGCGTGAGGGGTATGTGATGGCAAATTATCGGTATAACAAAAGCTACGATGGGAATGTGAGAAATGTCTCGTTGGATCTCATTGTGATGCAAAATAATGACCATATGAACAGTGATTTTAGCCAAAAAGAGGAAAATAATGTAGGGTTTAAAGCCTATTTCTTGGCGTATGATACGGATATTGATCTTATCTATTATCATCGAAGTGAGCAGAGCGATAAAATAGGGCTAGATTTTTCTAAAAATATTCAAACGAACATTGAAGTACATGGAGAGTTTGCTAAAACACTGGGGGCGGATGATTATGCTTATTTGGTTGGGTTGAAGTATTTAACCGAGTTTGAACTCAGTATTACCAGCGAGTATTTTTACCAAAAAAATCAGAGCAGTAAATCAGAACCTTTTTACGATCATCAGTATTTTATGAACAAGTTTTCACAAAAAGAGCCCTTTGATTGGCTGTATGGGTCTCTTTACTATAAAAACATCTACAACCTCGAAGATAAGTCGATGCAAAACTCTTTTGGCGCAACGTACAGTTTCAAAAACAACATGCTCTTGGATATTTCGTACAATATCAACGATGGTCAAAGAGGCTCTGAATATGGCTCTAAACTGGTTCAAGATACGTTATGGACGAAACTTTATTGGTATTTTTAGAGAGCATCACAATGTTTTTCAGAGAGGTATAATACATCAATATATCTTGATATAATGATAACTTTACGCTACAATTACTCCATTGTTACATGTAAAGGTTTAGACATGAAGAAAGTATTGATTTTATGCACAGGGAACAGTTGTCGAAGCATCATCGCAGAAGCACTGGTAAATGCAAAATTACAAGGCATTGAAGCCTATAGTGCAGGCGTACGTGCTACGGGCAAAGTGAATGCTTATGCTAAAAAAGTTCTCGAAGAAGAGGGCATTTGGAAAGAGTCATATCACTCCAAAACGTTGGATGAGGTTTTACATGTAAACTTTGATTTGGTTGTTACGGTGTGTGATCACGCCAACGAAACGTGCCCGATGTTTCCTCGTTCTGTTCCTAAAATTCATGTGGGATTTTCCGATCCTGACGGTAAAGATTATGGCGCATTTATTCTTACATGTAAAGCTATAGAAGCGGAGCTTTTACCCATCATCGAAAAGGAGCTTAACGATGTTTAGTCTTTGGGAGAGCATGGTTGATTATTTGGTGTACGGGTTTTTTGGACTGGATGCAACCACACAAAAAGCACAAGCGTTACACTTTTTTATTTTCGATACCGTGAAGATTTATATTTTATTAGTAGCCATTATTTTTTTAATCTCTTTTTTACGTACCTACTTCAATACCCAAAAAATTAGAACGTATTTACAACGCAGAAGTTCCTTTACGGGAAACATCTTGGCAGCACTTTTTGGCATTATAACACCGTTTTGCAGCTGTTCTGCCATTCCTCTGTTTTTAGGGTTTATGCAAGCACGCATTCCTATGGGCATTACCTTTAGTTTTCTTATCTCCTCGCCTATGAACAATGAAGTCGCCATTGCACTTCTCTTTGGACTGTTTGGCTGGAAGATCACCGCTCTTTACATCGGTTTTGGACTCTTGGTTGCAATCCTTGGTGGGTATGTGATTGGGAAATTAAAACTTGAACATTATGTGTTGATTCCTGTTGTTCCGATGGAGGGCGAGTTGGAAGAGGTACAGATCACATTGTCGTGGCAGAAACGCCTTCTTGAAGCGTGGCAAAATACAGCGGATATTTTTGTAAAAATTTATCTTTATGTCCTCCTTGGTGTCGGCGTTGGCGCATGGATACACGGCTATATTCCTACCGAAATGATAGTAGCTTATACGGGAGAAAACAGATGGTATAGTGTTCCACTAGCCGTTTTGATGGGTGTTCCTATGTATGCGAGTGCCGCAAGTGTTATGCCACTTATCGAAGTCTTGACCAGTAAAGGGATGTTGCTTGGAACGGCACTAAGTCTTATGATGGCGATTACGGCTTTGAGTCTGCCTGAAGCGCTTATCCTAAAACGTATTTTACATGTAAAGCTTATTGCGATCTTTTTTGGCATTGTTGCGCTTGGTATTATGGGTGTTGGGTATCTTTTTAATGCAATTCTGTAGTATTTTGAGCATCTGTTTTGTGTTATAATCGCGTATCTAAGGAGAGACTATGCGATTAAAAACCAAAGTTGTCATCATCATAGCGGGACTGCTTTTAGGCGTCTCCATTACAGGCTCTATCATCAATTACATGAAAAATGTTCGTGATACGCAAGAGCAACTGCAAAATACCTCTTTGCCCCTCTCGGTTGATAACATCTATACTGAGATACAGCAGCGTATGATTGAACCGCTTTTGGTTTCATCACTGATGTCTAATGATACGTTTTTGCGTGACTGGATTATAGAGGGTGAAACAGACATCAATGGCATCATGCGCTATCTTACGGAAATTCAACAAAAATACGACATCTTTACCACCTTTTTAGTCTCGGATAAAACGAAGCATTACTATCATCCAAGAGGACTCATTGATGTTGTCAATAAAGAGAACAGCGCCGATGCATGGTACTTTAACTTTAAAAATCAAGCAGAGCCTTATGAGATTAATCTTGATCACAATGCCAATTTAGGCGATTTTTTGGTGATGTTCATTAACTATAAAGTCATGGACTATAGTAACCAAATGATCGGTGTAACAGGTGTGGGTGTGAGGCTTTTAAATATCGAAGAGATGCTCACCTCCTTTAAGACGCGTTACAAATACGATGTCTATTTTGTCGATCAAAGAGGCGAGTTAACCCTCTTTTCTAAAGGGCTCAATAAGCGTGGCAATATCGCTAATATCGAAGGGCTCAATAAAATTCAAGAGGCTATTTTTAGTGATAAACAGACTCAATTTGACTATAAAGATAAAGACGGTGAATACCTTCTCAATACAAAATACATTGAAAAATTGAAGTTGCATCTGTTTGTGGAGATCAATAAAAAAGAGTATTTGGATGAGATCAAAAAGACGTTTTACAGCAATTTGTTTGCTTCGATTATCGTGACCGCGTTGGTGACTTTGATCATTCTTTATACGATCAATATTTACCAAAAACAGCTTGTACAGATGGCGAGTGAAGACTCTCTGACAAGACTTGCCAACCGTAGAAAGTTTAATGATGACTTTGAAAAACTCTATAAACGCTATAAAAAAGGGGTAAATAGACTCACACTTTTACTGATTGATATCGATGATTTTAAAAGTGTGAATGA
Organism: Sulfurospirillum arsenophilum NBRC 109478; assembly: GCF_000813345.1. NCBI lineage: Bacteria > Pseudomonadati > Campylobacterota > Epsilonproteobacteria > Campylobacterales > Sulfurospirillaceae > Sulfurospirillum > Sulfurospirillum arsenophilum. The sequence goes on from NZ_BBQF01000003.1 coordinate 79,521, forward strand.
CACGTATGGGCATTTGATTGGAGATGAAGCGCTTGTTCGGGTCGCTGATATTTTAAGAGTAGAGCTTCGTGCTTCCGATATGGTTGCTCGCTGGGGTGGAGAGGAATTTGCCCTTCTTTTGGTTGATGTTACGCCTCAAAATGCCACAGAAATTGCACAGAAGATTTGCCATGCGATCAAAGAAGACACAGTGCTAAATGAACTCTTACAACGACCCTTGACTGTCAGCATTGGTCTTGGAGAAATGAGTAGTCTGGAAAGCCAAGATGGGCTGGTTCATAAAGTTGATAATGCGCTTTATGAAGCCAAAAAAGCAGGGAAAAACCAAGTGGTTGTTGCATAAGGAAAAAAAATGAAAAAAGTTTTGTTGAGTCTGTTCGTACTTCTTGGGTTTTTACAAGCAGTGGAGCTCAAAAAAGTTAGTTTTGAAGAGTACCTTTTAGCGTTTGACTATAAAGAGCGCGAAAATATGAAGATCAAAACACCCGATATGCTTGCTCTCATTGAAGAGGGGAAAGCTATTTTAGTGGATGTGCGATTTCGTGAAGAGTTTGAAGTATGGCATATGAATTTTGCGAAAAACATTCCGCTTAATGAGCTACCTAAACGTCTGGGTGAGCTTCCTAAAGATAAGCTCATCATCACAGCATGTCCGCATAATGACAGATCAAACCTCGCGCGTCTTTTTTTAGTCATGAATGGTTACAACGCAAAGTATTTGAATGATGGACTTTTAAAAACAGCCGACTTTTTACGCGGTGAGAATGCGAAAGAGTTTTTAGAGGAGTATCAATCTTCAAAGGAGAAAAAATGAAGATCGAAATTTTAGGAACAGGGTGCGCAAAGTGTCAAACGTTGAGCTTACATGTAAAAGAAGCTGTAGCTAAAAAAGGGATTTTTGCGCAGATTGAGAAAGTCGAAGATATTATGAAAATCATGGCGTATGGTGTCACATCAACCCCTGCTTTGGTTGTCGATGGTAACGTCGTGAGTAGTGGAAAACTTCTCAGCGTTGATGAGATCATAGCACTGCTAGGTTAAGGAGAAAAGATGAATGAATCGGTAGAGCAAAAAGCACTGGAGTTCTTTTCCAAGGGGTATGTTTGCAGTGAAGCGGTTTTAAAAGCGGTTGCAGAAGAATATGGCATCGACTCTCCTTTGATTCCTGCCATTGCCTCTGCTTTTGGCAGTGGAATGGCACGCACAGAAAAGGGGCTTTGTGGAGCATTTAGCGGTGGGGTAATGGCACTTTCTCTGCTTCAAGGGCGTACAGATGCACGTATGCCAAAAGATCCGCTCTATCACAATGTCCAACTCTTCAAAGAACGTTTTGAGGAGATGTTTGGCTCGTGTGACTGTGGTACGCTTTTAGGCTTTTCTTTGAGTTCTCCTGATGCAGGTGTCAAATTTCAAGAGGGCAATTGCAAAGCTTGTAAGTGCGACGTTTATGTTGCTTATGCTGTGAAAGAGGTCGAAACGCTACTGGAAAGTAGGTAGCGCCACCTTTACTTCAAGTCCATGAGGTTTACGGTTTTTCACCGTTATACTTCCATCGTGCACTTCAATGATTTGCTGAACAATGGAAAGCCCCAAGCCAAATCCTTTAATCTGCTTAGAGCGTGAGTCATCTGCACGGTAAAAGCGTTCAAATATAAGTTTGAGCTTTTCCTCTTCAATACCACTACCTTCATCTTCGATGCAAAAAATTGCTTTGTCATTTTCTTGTGTCAATGAGATGGTAAGCGTTGCGTGATACGGACTGTATTTGATCGCATTTTCAATGAGATTCGAAAAGACCGTTTTGAGCAAAATGGCATCACCCATGATTGAAATACTTTCTAGGGCGGCAATTTCAAATGCACTATTTTTTTGTGCTGCTACAACCATCAGATCTTCGATAGCATTGAGGACAATATCATCTAAATTTTGCTGTGTAAATTTACTTTTAAGAGACTCTTTTTCGATGTAGGTTAGCATAAGAAGGTTTTTGACGATACTCTGCAAGGTATCGACGTCTTCAAGATTGGAGTATAAAATCTTTTGGTATTCTGCGTTTGTACGAGGCTCTTTGAGGGCTACTTCGATTTCACCTTTCATCGCTGTTAAAGGTGTTTTGAGTTCATGGGAAACATCGGAAGAGAAGCGTTTGATCTGCCGAAGCGATTTCATCATCTTAAGATGTGTTTCATCGCTAAAAATTTGTAACGCTTTAATGGAACAGATCGTAATGACCAAAGCACAAAGAGCACGAAAAAACTGTACAGGAATGCCAATGGTGTCCAAAAACCATGCAGTGTTGATGATGTTACCAGGAAAATAGTGGGTTGGAGCGACGGCAATTCCCGCTAAAAGCGCGTAGCAGATAAACGCAACGCCTGGGATTTTAAAGTAAATTTTGAGGCGTTCGACGTATTCACTTTTTTTCAGCGATTCCCCATAATAGTAAAGTCCAATACCCAGAAGTAAAGAGCCAAAAAAGCCGTACGTGTAACGAATGGCGGCAATGGCATCATCTAAGGATGGGTGAATGAGAATCAAGGTTAAAAGGCTGGAGAGACTGATGATGTAAATAACAGGTGCGGCGTAAAGGGTGTGTAGAAAATGAAGCTTAGCGCGCTTATCTTTAAAGCTTTCTCTTACGATAAAACGTGAAAATTCAAATAAAAAGAGGTAAGACAGAAGCAGTAAAATAAACTTTATGGGACTTAAAAGAGGTTCGTATTGGGGGTAGAGATACATGTAAAGAAAAACCCACTCCACAAAAGCATGCAAGATAGCAAAAACACCGAGCAACCAGATTTTGCGTGCAAAGAAAATAGCACTTTCTTTGGTTCGTACAAATAGAACCAAAACGCCTAAAATAAAAAAGGAGAGACCGTAAACAAAGAGGATAATCTCCATCTTAGCAGGACTCTATTTTATAACCAGAACCACGAATGGTTTTAATGAGAGGTTTCTCTCCTTCCATGTCGATTTTATGGCGCAAATGGTGGATAAAAACGTTAATGATATTGCTCGAAGTCGCTTCATTAATGCCCCAAATTTTCTCTTGCAGTTGGGTATGGGTGATGATATTATTTTGATTGAGCAGCAGATAAACCAAAATATCAAACTCTTTAGACGTAAGCGAAATAGGCTTTTGAGAACGTGTTACGACGCGTTTGGAAACATTGACTTCAAGGGTGTCAAGACTCAAGCGTTCATTGAAATTATACGATGAACGGCGAAGTAAGGAGCGTACACGTGCCACCAACTCGGCAAAAACAAAAGGTTTTACCAAGTAGTCATCCGCTCCACAGCCAAGCCCTGCGATGCGCTCTTCCACACTCGTTTTAGCCGTTAGCATCAAGATGGGTGTAACGATTTTTTGATCTCGAAGTTTTGCACAAATCTTCAATCCATCAAGCTTTGGCAACATCCAATCAAGAATAAGAAGGTCATACGAATACTGCTCCGAGAGGTAAAGTCCTTCTTCACCATCACTAGCGGTATCGACGATAAAGCCTTCTTCTTGGAGACCTTTTTGAACAAATGAGAGAATTTTTGGGTCATCTTCAATGATTAAGAGTTTCATGCTTTCATCGTAGCCAAAGAAATATTAAAAAAAATTAATAAAACGTTAATGTTGATGAAATAAAAAGATGTGATACTTCTCTTCACACTATAAAAAGGAGTTTTCATGAAAGGGTTTTCACACAAACTTTCAACTGCGGGGCTATCAGTTGTTATGGCAAGTACGATGTTATTAGCATCCAGTGTATTTGCAGCAGATTATAAATTAGAGAGTGTTAAAGGTACACCTGCAACGCTCGATGCGGGTGATGCTGCTTGGGCAAAGGCAAAAGAAGTAAGTGTTCCACTCACTGATACACCGTATAAACCAGAGGGTTACAAAGGGATGCTTAAATCGACAGCAGTGATTAAATCACTCTACGATGATAAAAATATTTATATCAAACTCCAATACGACGATCCAACCTATAGTGTTGACAGACAACCGTGGGTAAAACAAGAAGATGGTTCATGGAAACAGCTTAAAACATTAGATCAAGCGGGGCAAGACAATACTTATTATGAAGATAAAGCGGCACTTTTTTGGAATATCAATACCAAAGGTTTTGAGAAAAAAGGATGCGCCATCGCTTGTCACATTACCAAAGAGGGTAAAAATAATGGCTTTGATGACACTTCTGCGGGTCGAAAATACACCAATAATCCAGGCGAGACCATTGATATGTGGCATTGGAAAGGTGTGAGAACAGGCTTGTCTTTTAACCAAACCCATGATCAATATGTTGACAGTACCAATGATCCAAAACTCAACAAAGAGTGGGGCAGAAAAGGTGATGACCAAACACAAGGTGGCTATAAAAACAACATCAATGAAGCCAAAACAGGACCTGCGTTTATGAACAAAGATCCAAAAGATAATGCTATTGGCTCCATCAAAGATGAGAACAAAGTTCCTTTTGTTGACACCTTCAAAGCAGGCGATAAAATTCCTGGTCCAATCGTAACCAAACATACAGGCTCAGCGGGTGACATCGAGACAAGTGCTGTTTGGAAAGATGGAAAGTGGACACTGGTGATGAAAAGAGCGCTTGTGACAACAGCCCCAAAAGATGCTGAACAAGATGTACAGTTTAGTGATCTGAAAAAAGCTTACTTCTTTGGTGTAGCAGCATTTGATAACTCTCAAATCAACCATGTGTTCCATGATGGAAGTATAGAGCTTAGATTCAAGTAAAAAAGGAGAGCGTGTGTCGATTCAACAACTCAACACACCAGCAAAAACAGCGATTTCGCTGTTTTTGCTCTTTGTGATAACCGCAACAATTTCATCTGTTATTCTTTTAGGTTTAGAGTTATCTGGTGAAAAAGCAGGGTTTAATATACCAACTATTTCACAGATACAAAACAAATACACAATGCCCTCCATTGTTTCTGCAATGAAAGGGAGCATGTACAAAGAAGTGACGGATGATGAAGATATTGATACCGTACATAACTGGATTAAAGAGGGTACTAAAAAAGAGGGTAAACTCTATGATGACGCATGGAAAATCATCCAAAAAGATTGTGCGAATTGTCATAGTAAAACCTCTAAAATGAGCAAAGCGATTCCTTCAATGCCGTTTGATACCTATGAGCAAGTGCTTACGCATACCGATGCTGGGTATTCATGGTCAAAAATGTCCAAACAAGCACATATTCACATGTTTGGTATCTCGACATTTCTACTGATCGTGACACTGTTATTTGCCTATACGACGTACAAAGAGAGTGTGAGAAATATACTGATAATTGCCTCTTTTGGTGGAGCGTTTTTAGATATTTTCTCATGGTGGTTTTCAAAATTTGTGCCAGAACTGGTTTATCTCATCTTTGCGATGGGTGGGCTGATGGTCTCGTCTATTCTTTTGATGAGTGTACTTATTTTGGCTAATATATGGAAAAAAGAGGGGTAATCCCCTCTTTACATGTAAAGGCTTTTGATGGAGATTTTTCTTGTCGCGGGGGTAGCGTTTATTGCTTCACTGCTGACTTTCTTTTCTGGTTTTGGTTTGGGTACGCTTTTGATGCCCATTATCGTACTTTTTTTCCCGCTTCCGATTGCCATAGCCATTACGGCTATCGTTCACTTCTCAAATAATCTTTTAAAATTTTTTCTACTGGTAAAACACAGCGATGTTTCCATCCTACTACGCTTTGGCGTGCCTGCGGTTATTTTTGCCCTTTTGGGTGCTTGGAGTTTGGATCTTTTAAGCGAGTGGAGTTTGGGGTTTACCTATACCCTTTTTGGCTTTACATGTAATGTTACGCCACTTAAACTTATCATCGGTTTAGTCATCGTATTTTTCTTGATTTTGGAGTCTAGTCCAACACTTCGCGTTCCCAATGCCTTTAAAAAGCTTTGGCTAGGAGGCGCACTCAGTGGCTTTTTTGGAGGGCTTAGTGGAAATCAAGGAGCGTTTCGAAGTCTCTTTTTAACGCAAAATGCACTTTCAAAAGAGGTTTTTTTAGCCACAGGCGTGAGCATTGCGGTTATTGTTGATCTCTCTCGCTTAAGTCTTTATGCAAAGCATTGGGAAAGCGCACTAGCACAATGGGAATTGATCGTTATCGCAACTCTGAGTGCATTTATAGGAACGTTAATTGGAAAGTTTTTCTTGAAAAAAGTGAGTATTGAGTTTATTCGTTTTATCGTAGCGTGGATGCTTGGCGTTGTGGCTTTTTTATTGATTGCAGGGGTTTTGTAGCTTTACATGTAAACGTAGGGCAGCTTTTAAACTGCCCCTAAAAATTTTTACGCTTCGATCCAGCCGCCACCGATGACGAGGTCATCTTGATACACAACCAGCGCTTGACCGCTTGCAAGTCCGTAAACACCTTCGTGTAACTGCGCAACGATCTTGCCGTCAACAACACTCACATGCGCTTTGGTTTTAGCGCTTCTGTAACGTACTTTGACGCCGTATTCACCTTCTTTAAAATCTTCGCCTAAGGAGAAATTCTCTGCGATTACTTTCGTTTGAATGAGATCTTCTTTGGTTCCTGCGATGACCGTATTGGTTTTCGCATCAATGTTCACGACAAAGTGAGGGTCATGTGCTCCATCAATCGTCAACCCTTTTCGCTTACCGATGGTGTAGTGCATATAGCCTTTATGTTCACCGATCACGTTGCCTTCAACATCTTTGATAACGCCTTTTTGATCGACATTGTGATGTTTTTTTAAGACCTCAATGTAGGTATCGGTCACAAAGCAGATCTCTTGTGACTCTTTATAGGTTTCAAGCGTACCAAGCCAAGGTAATTTTTCTAAGGCTATAGGTTTGATGTCAACTTTAAGCATATCGCCCAGTGGGAAAATGATCTTTTCAATCACCTCTTTTTTAAGTCCAAAAAGGAAATAACTCTGGTCTTTACTCATATCAAAGGCTTCTTTGATATGACCGTTCTCAACGCGAGCGTAATGTCCTGTCGCAATTTTCTCGCAACCCATTTCCATCGCTTTTTCAAACGCAAAGCCAAATTTCATACGTGGGTTACAATAAGCACAAGGATTTGGGGTGAGTCCTTGCTCGTATGAGCGTACAAAGTAGTCATACACATGCTCTTTAAAAAGCGTTTTGGCATCTATAACGTGTGTTTCGATCTCCAAATATTTGCTTACTTTTTCAATATTAGCGATATTAACCGCGTGTTTTTTTTCATCTTCATGGAGTTTAAGATAAATACCTATAACCTCATGACCTTCTTGTTTAAGTAAATAAGCGGAGTAACTAGAATCTATGCCTCCGCTCATCAGTAGTGCAACTTTCATATATAAAACCTCTTTTATTTTCATTTTGGCACGCTTTCAAAGCAAAGCTTCAAAAGCTACGTTAACACTGAGTTCACTTCGAGTGAGCCCACGCTACGCTTAAAACCGACGTCTAAAGAGTAAAAGTCTTTACGTGTCTTCGTAGATTAGCCCTAAAAGGGGCACCTTAGTCTAAAATTTTTTAAACATCAAAAGCATAATTATCTTTTGGTGATCTAGCTTCCACTGTGAGTGTCTCTTGATAGGCTAATGCTTGGTCGATATCTGTGATCAAATCTTCCAAATCCTCAATACCAACAGAAAGACGAATCATCCCCTCTGTGAGTCCGTAAGCTGCTTTTTGTTCAACAGAGTATTCCGCGTAAATCGTGTGGTACGTTGCAATCGCCAAAGATTTGTTATCTTGGACGTTCGTTCCTCGCTTGATGATGTTGAGGCGATTTAAAAAGGCATAGGTGGCTTCTTTGTCTTTAAAGCTAAAACTCACAAGTCCTCCGCCACCACTAAACTGTTTGGAAGCGTTAGCATACGCAGAAGAACTCTCTAAAAAGGGGTACTCAACGCTGATAATTTCAGTTTTTGTTTGCAAGTGCTTTGCCACTAAAAGCGCGTTTTGACAGCTTCTCTGCACTCTTAGATCAAGCGTTTCAAGCCCTAAGGAAAGTAAGTAAGCACTTTGAGGCGAAAGTGAAGCCCCTAGGTTTCTAAAAGTCTCTTTGCGAAGACGTGCGATGAACGCATTGGGTCCAAATTTCTTGTAGTAAGGCTCAAGTGTCGCATGGTTTTTCCAATTAAAGGTGCCATTATCGATGATTAAACCACCCAAAACATGCCCACCACCTGAAATGTATTTGGTTGCGGAGATAATCTCAATATCCACACCGTGTTTTTTAGCATCAAAGATGTTCCAAGGTGTCGCTGTTGTATCGACGATCAAAGGGACATGAAGCTCTTTTAAAACACTTTTTATCGCACTAAAATCAGGTACGATAAGCTGTGGATTGCTGATACTTTCGCAAAAAAGGAAGCGTGTTTTCGCATCAATATTGGCTTTGATTGCCTCTAAATCGCTTAAATCCACATAACGCACTTCCACACCAAAATCACTGAAAAGTGTTTGGAATAAGGAGAGCGTGTTGCCAAAAAGGTACTTGGTTGTGATGATGTTATCGCCACTTTTTAAAAGTGCAAACAGCGCATTTGAGATGGCTGCCATACCCGTAGCAGTTGCTATGACACCAAAAGCACCACTGATCGCTTTGATTTTGAGTTCAAACTCTTCAATAGACGGGTTTGAGGAGCGTGTATACACATGTCCCATCTTTTGACCTTTAAAAACAGCCTCAAGGTCTTCTGCTTTCTCAAATTCAAAGGCTGAACTTTGGTAAATAGGGAAGCGCATTGCGCCATGTTGGTCTTTGTGTGCAGGTTTGGCATGCAATGCTTTGGTCGTAAATCCCATGAAATATCCTTTATAAAGCTAATCGCGTAGAAAAAACCTGAACGAGACACTTTGAGCCGATGGGACGAAAAGCGTGAGCGTTTCGGGGCTCCCATCGTGTCTCAACCGTGTCGAGAGAGGGTTTATTTTGAAGCTGGTTAGCTTTTTACATGTAAATGATTTTGCCGCTATTAACGGCTGGTACTATATTCTCTTTTGCGACACACTCACCGATGATTAAGACCGCGGGTGTGGCGCATAATGTTGCCATTTTATCTAATTTTCCCACAGTTCCCACTATGGTAATCTGATCGGGTAGGTCAATCTTCGAGACAAACGCGGCGGGAAGGTTGGGGTCGATACCATGTTTAGCTATGGCATCTTCGATCTTTTTCGCAAAACTGTGTGCCATCAAAACAATAACCGTATGCAAGGGTTGTTTCAAAATGCTCACCCAATCATCATTGAAAAGCGTCTCTCGAAGGTGCGCCGAGACGATGGTTACCCCTTTGGAAATGTCACGAATCGTTGGCACAATGCCTGAAACCGTGCATGATCTTAGGGCTGAGGTAATGCCATTGATGACTTCAAACGCAATGCCTTCTTTTGCTAAGACCTGCTTCTCTTCACCCAAGCGACCAAACAGAAGTGGGTCGCCCCCTTTAAGCCGTCCGACAACCAACCCCTCTTTAGCATACTCCACTAAAAGAGCATTGATTTCATCTTGTGTTTTGGAGTGAAAACCCTTCTTTTTACTGACATCGACGACTTTACATGTAAGCGGAATGAGGGAGCGAATTTCTTCTGAAACCAGCGCATCCACCAACGCCACATCGAGCAGTTCAAAGGCATTTAAAGCATCTAACGTGAGATTGCCCACATAACCTGTGCCACAGCCGATGAGAAAGACTTTTCCAACACCCGCTTTGGCGATGTCTCTTAGTTTATCCAAATCGCGGTCTGGCTTTTTACGCTCGTTTTTCAGACGCTCAATTAAAGAGGTCAAATCATGCGGTAGAATTTTTTCAATTTTGTTACGAATGACTTGCGCTAAGGTTGGCGAACTACCGCCACTACTCACCGCAACTTGAATGTCGCCACGACGGGTAAGCGCACTAAAGTAAAAATCACAGAGTTCAGGAACGTCCACGACGTTGAGCCAAAAATGAAGCTGAGGTTTCAGAGCAACCAAACGCTTGGTCACGCTCTCATTGCCGCTCGCGTCAATAATCACCTCAAACCCTTCTGCATCAGCATCCTCAAACGCTTTACATGTAAAGGTTTTGGAATCAAAATAGGCATCGAGCCTTGATTCTGCGACGATTTCATACGCAAAATCAAGACTGTCCAGTACGCGCGCTTTTTGTGCGGCGACTTTGCCCGCCCCAATCAAAAGCGTGCGTTTAGGTGTGAGCGCGATGCCTAAGGTACTCATTTTTTAACGATCCTTACGCGCCAGCCGTTACCTTCTTTGGTGGTACTTTCAACTTTGTGTCCTTCGCCTGCGACAGATTTTGGAACATTGTCAATCGGTGCGCCATCGTCGAGCAAAATCTCTAAGACTTCGCCACTTCCAATTTTGGAGAGTTCCATCTTTGTTTTGACAAAGTTCATCGGGCACGCCACACCGCTTAGGTCTTTAAAATGGGCTGATTTTTCTTCGGTCTGTGTAGCCGCTGCTGCGAGCTCTTTCTCTTTGGCAAATTTCAGGGTATTGTCCATTGTCTCATAGAGTTTGATGACCTCTTCAGCCAGTTCGATAGATTTTTCATCCGCATCGCCCTCTAGCATAGTGCCAAAGTAAGCATTGAGCAGTGTTGTATCGACAAAAAGTGTTTTAAAGGCTTTGAGAACACCTGCTTTATCGCGTGCATCCTCTCCACGTGTGACGAGTAGCATACGAGCGGCTAAAAGACGAATCAACTCATAGTCTTTCTCTTCTTTTTCTAACGCTTCTTTAAGTGCCTTTTTATCGGCTTCGATGAGGTCATACATACCTGCACTACATTCGCCTGTTCCTCGACCTTTCAAAGAGAAGAGCTCAACGGCATCGTAATCAAAGTAAGGGTTTTTGTCCTCTTTGAACGAGGGGATATCCACGTATTTTTTGCTGATCTCTGTAATGATGGCAAGTCCACCATCGTCAATCCAGTCTGCAAAACTCTCGTATGCCTTTACATGTAAAAGCCACGTATCCAAAACTTCTTCCACAAACGCAGGGACATGAAACGCTGCAACATCACCCGCTTTTTGTGCATAGACACTGCCATCACCATGGGTGCGTGAACCTGCTACGACGTTGTAAGCTGGGTAGGAGTAGCCCTCATTGCGTTGCACTTTTCCAAAAAAGCCAAGATCGCCAATGAGGTGTTTTCCACAACTGTTTGGACAACCAGATAAATGGATTTTAAATCCTTGAAGGGCGTCATAATCACGCTCATCGATGAGTTTATTGAGGCGTTTTTGAATCGCATCGACTGCACCACGAGGGCGAGCGATGCCGAGTTGACACGTTGCCGCACCCGTACACGCGACCATATCGCCAAAGAGCGTTGGTTTAGAGACTTCAACAGAAAATTTTTGCAAGATGTCGTGTAAACTTACCATTTGAGGCGCTGTTAGGTTTCGGATGTAGAGGTTTTGGTCACCTGTAAAACGAAGGACATCTTCACCAAAAGGAAGTAAAGCATTGGCAAGAGCGCGTGCGTTTTCAAAGTGAATGTCGCCTAAATGCACAGGCACTTTACATCCGTAAAGCCCCTCTTGTTTTTGGGCATAAACGTAGCGGTTCCACCATTTTTTAATATTTTCAGGAATCGTAAATGGCTCATGCGTAGTATCGCCGAAGTCGCGTTCAATTTCAGTGATGGGCATTTCCCAGTCACCTTTTGCTTTTACTGCTTTAAGCTCTACGTCAAGGAGTTTGTTAAACTCTTCAAGACCAAGATCTTCAAACAAAAAGCGAAGACGCGCAGCATGTTTGTTTTTGCGGTTGCCGTATTTGTCGAACACTTGTTTGATGGCTTGAGAGTATAAAAAGACCTCGGTGTCTGGTACAAAGTCACGCAACAGTGTTCCCAAACGAGACTTCGCACCCATACCGCCAGCGGTGAAGAGTTTAAACCCTTTCACGCCATCTTGAATCTTAGCGATAAAGCCTACATCATGGATGGTTGCATAACCGCGGTCTGCTTCTGAGCCACTAAAGGTGATTTTAAATTTTCGTGGAAGAGCAAATGAGTCTTTTTGCTCTAGCATTTTAGAAGTCATCGCAAGGGCGTAAGGTGAAACATCGAAAATTTCATCTTTCGCTGTGCCTGCAAGTGGGTCAGCCATAACGTTACGGACAGTATTGCCTCCGCCACCACGACCACTGAGGTCAATGCTGTGCAATGTTGTGATAATGTCGATGATGTCTTCGATCTTGACATAGTGGAGCTGTGCGCCGCCACGTGTGGTGATGTGAATCGCCTCGTGCGCGTACTTTTCAGCCAAGTCTGAGAGTGTTAAAAGTTGTTTGGGGGTTAGGATACCGCCTGCAAGTTTGATGCGCACCATAAAGGTATTGGCCGCGCGTTGCTCATACACACCAAAAGGGACTCGCATCGTTTTAAAAGTAAGCTCATCAAGCGTTCCAGCCAAAAACTCGGCATGGTTTTTTTTGAAAACTTCAAGGTCTTCATAGACCATTTCAGGGATAGTATATCTGCTCATAATCGTAACTCCTTATCGTTACATGTAAAACTGTAAAGCAGTTCAGAGTAAAACGCGAAGAAATGACCTGAAAGAGACACTTTGAGCCGATGGGACGAATAAGCGGAGCGTTTCGGGGTTCCCATCGTGTCTCAACCGTGTCGATAGAAGGTTATTTCGTAAGCTGTTTTACATTTTTCAACGCGCTTTACGGACTTTAAATAATTTCAATTTCTTCTTTTTCAACCGTTTTATTTTTAATAATAAATGACTTCATGTCAGGCGTTTTACCGGCAAGAGAGACGATAACATAACTCACATTAGGATCATACGCCAAACGAATGTCCTCTTCGCTCGGACGTGCGGGTGTTTCTGGGTGAGAGTGGTAAACAGAGATCAGTCTCAACCCCTCTTTTTGCGTCTTTTTAAACGCATCAAACTGCTCTTGCGGATCAAAGCTGAAGTGTTCATTGCTCGCATCCGTATTTTTCATAGGGATGGCGTATTTTACTTCGCCCTCTATTCCTGCAAGATAACCACACGCTTCGATGGGTGTATCTTTTAAGGCGTGTGCGACGATTTCATCGTACACGCTTTGTGGGATTTTAATCATAGTTTTGCCTCACAAACCACCGCTTCATAATCTCTAATTTCTTTAATTCCCTCGCCACCGCACACACGACATTTAGGGTTTTTCTTGAAATTCACATTTCTAAAATTCATACTTTTTGCATCAAAGGTTAACAGTCTGTTGTAAAGGGGCTCACCTACACCGACGATGTATTTTAAAGCTTCTGCGGCTTGGATGGTTCCAAGCATGCCCGCAACTGCGCCTAAAATGCCCGCACTCGAACATGTAGGAATCGCATTCGCAGGGGGAGGGCTGTCAAACACACACGCGTAACACGCACTCTCATGCGGCTTAATCGTCATCGTTTGTCCGCCAAAACGCAAAATGCCACCGTGTGAATAAGGTACATTTGCCAAGATACACGCATCGTTAATCAAAAATTTCGCCGAAAAATTGTCGGTTCCATCGATGACAAAGTCGTAGCCTTTGACGATGTCTAAAATGTTTGAAGCGTCTAAGAATTTTTGATAGACGGTGACTTTAACATTGGGGTTAATCGCTTCCATTTTCGCTTTCGCCGAGAGAACCTTAGGAACACCAATGTCTGCTGTGGCATGAATGACTTGACGTTGAAGGTTTGAAAGGTCAACCACATCGCCATCCACGATGCCAATTTCGCCCACACCTGCTGCGGCTAAGTAAAGTGCCACAGGAGAGCCAAGTCCACCCGCGCCAATCACTAAAATCTTAGAATTAGCAATCTTCTCTTGCCCTTCAATACCCACATCTTGGAGGATGATGTGACGTGAATAACGCTCTAATTCCTCATCGCTAAAATCTCTCACGCGCCACCTCCCATAAAGTATAAAAAGTTGATCTCATCGCCATCTTTTAAGACAATATTTTTGTGTTCATCTTGTCTTATAAACTCGTCATTAAGTTGAACGGAAACCATGTCAGGTTGTTCTACATTCTCGATAATGAGTAGTTCTGGTAAGCTAATACCATCTTTAATTTCTTTTGCATCGCCGTTTATTATTAATTTCATAGACTATCCTTAATTAAATTGATGTGGAAAATGTTTACGAAGCAGGGCAAAAAGCTCCTCTTCAAACTCTGCACTGGTACTTGCTTTGTCGACCAAAATATCGCTTACATGTAAAGACTTTGTGCGACGTGTTGTGTACTGCTCCAAAACTTCAGTAATGATACCACCGCCTGCGATGTCATACTCATCAACGATGACAAAACGACCTAACTTTTGGTTCTCAGCAAAAAGCTCCATCGCCAAAAGATCGTGTACTCTAAAGATGACGCATGCTGCTTCATGGCGTCCGACACTTGGCTCGTCGGCACGATCTAACGTATCGCCATCGATCACACGTTTGATCTCTTCAAGATAGATCGTGCTTTGTGCTGAACCGATCTTTATTTTGTACGGTTTATCCAGCTCCAAGGGTTTTGAACCCAACCAAAAGAGGTTCGCTTCAAAACGGTTGCTCACCTTTGGCGCACTTTGATCAGCTCTGGCTACCACATCACCGTTTCGCACGTAAATTTGTGTTTGAAGTGTAAAGCCAATCGCCTCACTCTCTTTGACACTCGTTTTGACTTCGGTGTTAAAGCTCTCGATACTTGCAACTTTAGAACGTTTAAGAGAAGGGTAAAATACCACTTCATCACCGACATTTAGCTCACCACTGGTTACGGTTCCTGCATAGATACGGCGGTCATCGTTGTCACGTGTAAACTTGTACACATCTTGCAATGGCATTCTAAAATCGTCATTCTCTTTTTCTTCCACGCTTTTGAAACTATCTAAAATTTCTAAAACGGTTGGCCCTTTATACCATGGTGTTGAGCTAGAATGCTCGATCAAATTCACACCTTCTCTTGCACTGATCGGGATGAAGATGTCGCTTTTAATACCCAATGTTGCAAGGTATTCGCTGTACTCCACTTTCAGTTTTGTAAAGGCGATTTCACTAAAGTTGACCAAGTCCATTTTATTGACCACAATCGCCACTTGTTTGATGCCCAAAAGAGAGAGCAACATACCATGACGTTTAGAGTTCTCCGCCACACCTTCTTTAGCGTCGATGAGAAGCAACGCTGCCTCAGCACGAGACGCTCCACTGATCATGTTTTTCAAAAATTCGATATGACCGGGTGCATCGATGATGATGTACTCTCGTTTTTTACTTTGAAAAAAGACGCGCGCACTGTCTATCGTAATGCCTTGTTTTTGCTCATCGGCAAGTGCGTCAAGCAAGAAAGCGTACTCAAACGGACGTGCGTTGTTTTCACACATCTTTTTCACACTCTCAAGTTTTCCTTGTGGCAATGAGTCGGTATCGGCAAGCAGACGCCCGATGAGCGTACTCTTACCATGATCGACGTGTCCTGTGATGACAATATTGAGTCTTTGCATTACATATATCCTTCTTTTCTTAGTGCTTCAAGCGTGCCGCCGCCATCTTTGTCTTGGGCGCGACCAGAACGCTCCGCAATGTCTTTAAACTTACCACTGGTCAGCTCTTCGATGATCTCTTTTGGGTTACGAGCCACCGAGTCCACAGGTGCCGTACACGGATAACAGCCTAAAGAGCGGTAACGTTTACCATTGCCTTGGTCAAAGTAAAGCGAGATAATCGGAATGTTTTCCCTCTCAATGTACTCCCAAATGTTCAGCTCCGTCCACTCCAAAAGTGGGTGAATGCGCACATGCGTTCCAGGCGCAAAATCGGTTTTATACTGATTCCAAAGTTCTGGCGGTTGCGTACTTGCGTCCCATTCGCTTTTTTCATCACGTGCTGAAAAGACGCGCTCTTTGGAGCGACTTCCCTCTTCATCAGCCCTAACACCAACAATGACACCCGTATAAGGTGCTCCGTTTAACTCATCTTCCCATGTTTTTTTGTAAGGATTCCATTTGCGTCGTGCCCATGTACCATCAAGTGTGTACTTCAGTGCGTCACTTTTAAGCTTTTTACAACAACTGAGACGATCGAGTCCATTGACAAAAGTTTCACCTTTCGCAAGTGCTTCTTTGTTTTGTCCAACGACGAGGTTCAAATCCCACTGTACGGCGATTTCATCGCGGTATTTAATCATCTCAGGAATTTTAAACGCCGTGTCGATGTGTACCAACGGATAGGGCACATGTCCAAAAAATGCTTTTCGCGTAAGCCACAAAAGTACGGTGCTGTCTTTACCAATGCTCCAAAGCATGGCAAGGTTTGGGAAGCTTCTGTATGCTTCTCTCAAAATGTAGATACTCTGCGCTTCGAGTCGGTCTAAATGATCCATATTAATCCTTCTTATGCAGATGCAATCCGCACTCTTTATGTTCTGGGTTCTCCCACCACCACCTGCCTGCTCGTATATCTTCGCCCTCTTTAATGGCGCGTGTACAAGGTTTACAACCGATACTTTTAAAGCCTTTAGCATATAAGGTGTTCTGAGGTATAGCAAATTCAGCCATATAGCGCTCCACATCTTCATCACTAAAATGTGTGAGTGGGTTGAACTTTAAAAGCTCAAATTTACCATCAAATTCTACCAGTTTTGTATCGCTTCTGGTAATAGACTGTGCGATACGAATACCACTAATCCAACCATCATACCCTTTAAGTGCCTGTGCCAAAGGGATAAGCTTGCGAACATGGCAACACTCTTTGCGTAAATTAATATCATCAAAGATGCCGTACTCTCCGACCTTTGCTTCCAAATCTTTAATCTGCTCATCGCTTGCGCTAAAGCGTTTGATCTCCACGCCAAAAAAGGCTTCGATCTCTTTTTCATACGCTAATGACTCATCAAAAAGCTTGTGTGTTTCAAGCGTGAAAATATCAAAATCAATGCCCGCTTTTTGCGCAAGAGAGATGTTGATGGCATCTTCATTCTGATGGCTAAATGCCAGTGTGACCTTAAGAGCCTTTGCTCCAACAAGTTCTTTCAGTGAATTGATCGCTTCGGCGACCTTTATTTCATACGTTTGGCTCATATTTGATACTCTAATTGAGGTTTTTGGCGACCAAAATCGATCTTATTCCATGCTCTTTCATGGAAATAGTATAGCAATGTTTTGGTGATAAGCTCAAACGCTCCGATAGAGAGAGCGGCAAGTGGGCTTCCCG
Source organism: Sulfurospirillum arsenophilum NBRC 109478 (assembly GCF_000813345.1). Classification (NCBI taxonomy): domain Bacteria; kingdom Pseudomonadati; phylum Campylobacterota; class Epsilonproteobacteria; order Campylobacterales; family Sulfurospirillaceae; genus Sulfurospirillum; species Sulfurospirillum arsenophilum. The sequence continues at coordinate 96,692 of NZ_BBQF01000003.1, forward strand.
TAACAATAAAACTAATCAACATGGTGTCAACAGTTCCAAGTGTTCTCCAAGAGATCGCTTTGACAATACTACGTTTTTTGTGCTCTACCATGTTGCCTCCTTTTGAATTTAGAGAATAATAGCATTTTACTAGGGTATTGTCAAGTATGTTTATCAATATAGTAATGTATAAAATTCTAAATTTGTTTTGTTAGAAAAGTTTTTTTTAAGAGAGCCATTTAAGACGAAAAAAATTTGAGTATTTTACACTGTTATTGTGAGGGGAAAAGATGAATAAAAGCGAGAAAAGAGAGGAGCTTTCTCCTCCCTTTGAGAGTGAAGTTATTTGATAACACCACACGCAACGCGTGCCCCTCCACCGCCAAGCATTGCTGGATGGTCAGAGTGGTTGTCTCCACCTGCGTGAAGCATCAAAGCGTGTTCTTTGATTTGATCCAATGACGTGAGTCTTGGAGCAAGAACAGGCGTTGTAATGTCACCATTGGCATCGGCATACAGTGCAGGAAGATCGCCTAAGTGACCATCATCACTGTAAGGACCTTTGTGTGCATTGGTTGCTTTTGGGTCAAAGTGTCCGCCTGCCGCTCCTGCAGGCGTTACTTTGCCATCGGCTGCTTTTAAGGGTTCACAACTAGGGTTTGCATGGACATGGAAGCCATGAACGCCTGCTGGAACGCCTTTAATAGAAGGGGTAAATACAAGACCGTATTTTGTCTCAGAAATAGTAACTTCACCGATTTTTTCACCAACACCTTCGCTTGTTGCAAGACTGAGTGCTACTTTGGTTTCAGCGGCAAAGAGAGCTAGGGGAAGCGTCGCTACGATAAAGGCTAAAGAGATTTTTTTAATCATGAATTCCTCCTAATAGTTTGAAATTGAATTCATTTTACTCCAAGGTATTTAAGGTTTATTTAACAGTTTCAGAGTAGTTGTTTTGGCTAAGACTATTCTTGGTTTGTATACAAAATCACTACTCTTTTAAAAGGGCATAAGCACACTAGAATGACCGTAAAACTAAAATAGGCTTTAACTTTTTAATTGATAATGGTTATTATGACTTATTAAAGAGTTTTATATTATGCTTCCATCACAAAATTAGTACAAGGATAGCTATAATGAGTATTTCCTCCAACATCTTAAAAGCATTTCTAGGGCTTAGCATTGCATCGAGCTTTGCACTGGCAAGTGAAATCAATGTCTATTCACACAGACACTATGATAGCGATAAAATGCTCTTTGAAGCGTTTGAAAAAAAGAGTGGCATTAAAGTCAATGTCATTACCGCTAAAGCAGAAGAGCTTGTTTCAAAGCTCAAAATTGAGGGTGCAAATTCACCTGCTGATATGTTAATTACCTCGGATATTGGTAATTTATACGAAGCCAAAGAAGAACATCTTTTACAACCAATCGTTTCTAAAACGCTTGTTGAAAATATTCCTGCACACTTAAGAGACAGCGAGAGTGAATGGTTTGGTCTTACAAAACGTGCGCGTATCTTTGTTTACAACCCCGAAAAAATCTCTGAAAAAGAGTTGGGAAGTTACCTTGATCTGAGCGATCCTAAATTTAAAGGTAAGCTCCTTACTCGTAGCTCTTCAGCGGCATACAATAAATCGCTTTTAGCGTCTATCATCGCGAATCATGGTGAAGCCAAAGCGTTGGAATTTGCCAAAGGGTTGGTGGCAAATTTTGCCAGAGATCCAAAAGGCAATGACAGAGACCAAATCAAAGCCGTGGCAAGTGGTGAAGGTGACTTGGCGATTGTCAATACCTATTATTTAGGCATAATGCTGAACAGCAAAGACCCAAAAGATGTTGAAATCGCTAAAAGTGTCAAGCTCTTTTTCCCTGCACAAAAAGCAGAAGGTACGCACATCAACATCAGTGGTGCTGGTGTAACAAAGTATGCTAAAAACAAAGAGAATGCCATTAAATTGATCGAGTTTTTAAGCAGTGTTGAGGCACAAACACTCTTTGCCGAAGCTAACCACGAGTATCCAGCGAACCCTGCTGTTAAAGCTTCTGGAACAGTAGCAACATTTGGAACATTTAAAGAAGATACACTACCCCTCGCAGAGGTTGGTAAATACAACAAAAAAGCGGTTGAAATCGCAACAAAGGCAAACTGGAGATAATGCAAACGTTTAAACATCTACTAGCCCCTCTTTTGGGGCTGGTAATCTCTCTTCCCATTTTTTCGCTGGTCATCTACTTTATCGCACAGAATGATTTTTCTATGACCTCGATTAACCCAGCAGAGCTTTTACTCTACACGAAAAACACGGCATTTGTTCTCTTTGGAACAGCATTTTTAGTGCTTTTTTTAGGTATCAGTACAGCGTTTATGAGTGCGCGCTTTGAGTATTTTGGAAGTCGTTTTTTTAGCCTCATTTTTGTACTCCCTTTAGCCTTTCCAGCCTACATCTTAGGGTACAGTTATGTGGGGTTTTTTGAGTTTCATGGCATCTTAGCCACACTTCTCTCCCAGCCAAAAATTAAACTCGACATCTTAAATATTTATGGCGTTACGGCTATTCTTTCTTTTGCGATGTTTCCGTATGTCTTCATTTTGGCACGTGTCTCATTTGCCTCCATCTCTTCAACAGTGGTAGAACTCGTTTCACTCAAACAGCTCTCGTTTTGCAAAGCCTTTTTCACGGTCTATCTGCCTTTGGCATACCCCGCCATTTTTGCAGGACTCGTGCTTGCCATGATGGAAGTACTGAGTGATTATGGAACAGTGGCGTACTTTGGTGTCGATACCTTTAGTGTGGGCATTTTTAAAAGTTGGTTTGGCTATGGCAATCTAAATGAGGCGATTAACCTTGCGATTATTATGCTCTTTATGGTTTTTATCATGATGCTTGCAGAGTCCAGGTTTAGAGCCAAATTTCGTTTTATCAGCGTCACCCACAGCAGTAAAAAAGCACCTAAAGTAAAACTAAGAGGCTTACAAAATGGCATCGCTTTTGGACTCTCTATGCTCATAAGCACCTTTACACTTTTCATCCCAACAGGTGTGCTTTTGTACTGGTTTTATCTTGATTTTAACACACTGGATTGGAGCTCTTTTACCTATCTTTACCGCACACTGAGTCTCAATGTTCTCTCATCACTTATCATCATTGCTTTAGCATTTGGAATGGTCTATGCCTCGCGTTTTTACCCAAGCAAATTAGGGGTGATTAGTCATAAACTCTCTATTCTTGGGTACTCTATACCAGGTGCTATCATTGGTATAGGCATTTTACTTTTTACCAATTTTATCGACCAACATTTTGGTAAAGTTATTCTTGGAGGCTCTTTTTTTGCGCTTATTTTTGCGTATTTGAGCCGTTATTTTGCCGCAAGTATTGGTTCAGTCGAAAACGGTTTTAGCAAGATTGATAAAAGCATTGATGATGCGACCATTGTTTTTGGAACGAGCGAATGGGGGCGCATTTTCAAAGTCTATTTACCATTGATGCGACCTTATTTGCTGAGTGGTTTTTTGATTCTTTACATCGATCTTGCAAAAGAGCTTCCGGCAACCTTGCTTTTAAGACCGTTTAATTATGACACCATTGCCATTCGCATTTACGAGTTAGCCAGCAACGAGATACTCTATAAAAGTGCCTTTCCATCGCTCTTATTGGTGGTTACAACTGCCATTGCGGTCTTATTACTCAATTCAAAATTTGTACGAGGTAGAAGATGAAACCTATCGTTAGCATCGAAGATTTACACAAACGTTTTTGCAAAGGTAACATCTGTGTTGCCAATGACATTAGCTTTTCCATCAACGAAGGTGAAATTTTTACCATTTTAGGCAGAAGCGGTAGTGGTAAAACCACGCTTTTGCGGATGCTCTCAGGTCTTGAAAATCCTGACAGTGGAACGATTTGCATTGGCGACAAGGTCGTCTATGCCGCCAAAACCAATCTACCACCCAATCAGCGAGAAATTGCCATTGTCTTCCAAAACTATGCACTTTTACCCCATCTGAGCATTGCTCAAAACATCGCTTTTGGAAGCAAAGCGAGCCACGAAGAGCTTTTACATGTAATGCAAAAAACTAAGATAGAAACGCTCTCTTCCAAGTACCCGCATGAGATCAGCGGTGGTCAGCAACAGCGTGTCGCCTTGGCACGTGCCATCTTGGATAAGCCCAAAATTTTACTGCTCGATGAACCACTGAGCAACATCGACACGGAGCTTAGAGCCATTTTAAGAAGCGAACTCAAAGAGATGATCAAACTCTTTGGCATCACAGCCCTGTTCATCACGCATGACAAAGAAGATGCGTTTTATCTCTCCGACCGCATCGCTATTATGGATGGGGGTGACATCTTGCAAATCGGCACACCCCAAGAGGTTTACAATCATCCAAACTCACTCTACTGCGCCAATTTTTTAGGCAAAATCAACGCATTGCCTCAAAGTTTAGGTTTGAATGCAGCGTATTGTCGTTTAGATGCGTTGCGTTTAAGCCCAGATTTTACACGTAAGGCTCGCATCAAAGAGATTATTTTTTACGGAAATTTTTACGAGATTATTTTGGATTTTGAAGGGGCGATGCTAAGCGCATACAGTTTTGATGCCACCTTAAGAGAGGGTGATGTGATAGGCTTTGAGGTTGATGAAAGTAAGCTCATTACGTTTGCTTAAAAAAAGACGCTAAAGGTAGTGCCTTTGCCTTCAACGGAGTTGATAACAAGTTTAAAATCATTCGTTTTGCAAATGGTGTTGACGATATCTAAACCGATGCCAAAGCCACCTTTATCGCTATTGGCGCGTTTATAGCGTTTGGTGATATCACCCAGTTTGGAGCTTTCAATGCCGATGCCACTGTCTTTGACACTGAGCTTTTCAAAGTCCAGCGTCACTTCGATGCTACCATTTAAACGGTTGTATTTGATAGCGTTTGAGAGGAGATTGTCGATAAGTTTGGTAAGGCTCTCTTCGTTTACATGTAAAGATTTTTCGTTCAGTTTTAACGTCATGTCAATGCGTTTACTTGCCATCAAATCCATAAAATACTCGATGCGCTCCTCGATGAGCTTTTTCACATCGACATCGCTTTTTTCTTCATTTTGTTTGTCATGAAGAAGCATATAACTAAGGTTGCCGTACAAGGTTGCAATGCGTTTTGCACTCAGTTCGATGCGTTTGAGCTTTTTCTCTTCCACGTTTTTAAGCGTACTGATACTCATCAAAATCGCCGTAATGGGCGTGTTTAGCTCATGCGTGGAGTCTTTGATGAAGGTGTCAAGATGGTTGATCTCTTCTTGAATGGGTTTGAGAAATTGTTTGGCAAGGACATAGCCCAAAATAGTTGCAAATGCCAGACTTAGGAATAAATAGAACACGGTTTGCAAGCGTAAAGAATGAATCATACTCGAACTATGCGTGTGTTTGAGGACTATGGTGTGAATGCCCAAATGTTTTTGGCTACTCTCATCCAGTGCGTAAAAACTGTTGTTTTCAAGGTAAAATGTTTTCGTAAAATCCACAGGTTCCGGAAAGCTTACATGTAAAGGTATATTGCCTTCTCCAAAGAGTCCGAGCTGGTACTCTTTTTCTAAGCCAAAACACTGCTCAGCTGGCTTTTCTTTAAGGCATTTTTGAAGTGTGCCGTCTTCCATCATATGGGCGGTGACGATTTGGTGTGCAATGCTAGAAGCGGTGGCTCGCATTTTTAGGGCATAGTTTTCATGGAGATTTTTGATCTCAATGGTGTAAAACATCCACGCAAGCAAGCAGATGAACGCGTAAATGGAGCCAAGATAGATGAGTAAAAACCTCGCAAGCGAGCGTTTTTCATAGACACTTAAAGCGATATCCCACTCCTTTGATGTTCTCTATAAGACTCTCCAGTCCGTAACTGCGTAGGTTTTTGATGTAGGTACGCACCGTCGCATGGGTCGGCACTTCATCAAAGCGCCACACCTCTTCAATAATCTCATCAAAACTGAGCATGCGGTTTTGATGGGAGAGGAAATACTCCAAAAGCTGTGCCTCTTTTTTGCGAAGTTTATACAACGTCTCAGGCGTGATGATCTGGTAATTTTGCGGATCGTAGCTGATGTTTGAAGCCAGTTTTAAAAGCGCGGTGTCTTCGATGTGATGCAATTTTTTTGTGCGCTCAATGCGAACCAAAAGCTCTTCAAGCTCAAAGGGTTTTTTGAGGTAATCCTCTGCTCCCAAAGCAAAGCCTTTTTTCACATCGCTGATTTGATCCAGTGAGGTGATGAAGATGACAGGTGTGGCGATGTTGGCCTCTTTGAGTGTTTTTAAAAGCTCAAAACCGCTCAGGTTTGGGACGTTGATGTCCAAAACCAAGATGTCAAATTTGTGTTCAAAAATGGCATCAAGCGCTTCTTTGCCATCGTAAAAGAGCTTTACATGTAAACCATGTTCGACTAAAAACTCTTCAATAATTTCGCTAAGAATGGGGTCGTCTTCTAAGAGTAAAATTTTCATAAGAGCCATTATACACTAAAATTTTTTGCTTCCTCAAACTTATTCATGATTAAAAAGGGCGGAATAGTTGACTTATCGGAGTGTTTTTGTTATGATTTTGCTAGATAGACTTCTTTCATAACCCATTGAAAAAAGAGTATCGCTTATAGCACATCACTTTTTAAAACTAAAAGCATCGCCATAGCTTCTGCTATGACTCAATTTTGAGTTTCAAAAATTAACGCACTCTAAGCAAACTCTTTATCTTTTCAAGAGTTATGCAAGAAGTCTAATTTTTAAAACAAGGAGTTCTACCATGACATTTCACTATGCCTCATTTCATGGAAAAATAACACTTGTTTTATGCCTCATGCGTTGCTGCTAATACACTAAGAATTTCACAAAACCCTTTTAAAATCCGTTCGTTTTGATCTTAAAATAAAGTCAAACGATACACACTCATTTTTACATGTAAGAGATAGAAACAATGAAAAAAGAAATAAAATACGAACTCAAATATGGGCGCATGAGCCCCATTACCGAACTGCCCGATAGACAGCGTTTTTTAAACACATTGGAGCATTCCCAAGCCAATAAATTAGCTCTTTTAAACATCAATGGCTTTTGGAATTTTAACCATGTGTTTGGGTATGCCATCGGTGATGAGATCTTAAAAATAATCTCTGGGAGGCTTCAAAAACGCTTCCCTAACTCGGTTGTTTTCCACTTAGGTGGTGATAATTTTGCCGTTCTTGCGGGTAAAGAGGTTGGCAAAGAAGCCTTCTTGCAGGCAATCAATTCGTGTATGTGGTACTTTGGAAATTCAGCGCTTAGCATTGAAGAAGAGAAGATTTATGTCGCCATTCGCGTAGGCGTTGCCATCGACTATGTTGACCTGTTTCTCAATGCCGAATTTGCCATCAAACAAGCTAAACGCATCGGCAAGGACATCGTGGTCTATGACTCATCCAGTGTCACACTGTGCCGTCCGACCCATACGAGCGCTAGAGCGGACTTAGAGTGGCAAAAGGCGATTCGTCAAGCATTGCTGAAAGATCGTTTTGAGGTGTATGCGCAAAGCATTCAAGGTGGTAAGGTCAAAAAATTTGAGTGTTTGGTACGGATGAAAAGCACCAACGGTGGCGTCATCTCGCCGTATCAGTTTTTGGAACATGCTAAGAGGGCGCATCTGTACACGAGCATCACGAAAGTGGTGGTTCAAAAATCGTTTGAGTTTTTTGCCGACAAAGAGGCGGAGTTTTCCATCAACCTCACATTGAGCGACATTTTAGACCAAGAGACGACCAGTTTTATCATCGAAAAGATGAACGTTTACCGAGTCGCCAATCGTTTGACGGTAGAGCTTGTGGAGAGTGAAAACATAGAGAATCATCCTGAGGTTTTTGCGTTTCTCTCGTTGCTCAAAAAACAAGGCGTGAAAATCGCCATCGACGACTTTGGTACGGGCTACTCGAACTTTGAGTATGTGGTAAAGCTTCAAGCCGATTACATCAAGATTGACGGTTCGCTCATTCGCAACATCAACAAAAATGCCACACATCGAGCCGTGGTCGAAGCCATTGTCACGTTTTCGAAAAAAGTAGGTATGCAAACGGTCGCAGAGTTTGTCTCAGACTATGAGATTTACGAAGCGTGCCAAGACCAAAAAATCGACTACTTTCAAGGCTATCTCTGGAGCGAACCCCAACCGCTTCATAAGCTTAAACTCTGAGGGGTAAGTGGCTAGAGATAGCCACTTTTTTCTTTCCATTCCACAAATAGTACACAGACGTTTCCTATACTTGAGTAACACTATTACTAAAAAAAGGAAACGAATGTTACACCCCAAAAAAAGTATTGCTACGCTAATGCTTGCCACTGTTTTTTCAAGTCAAGCGTTTGCGATGGATGACCACTCTGCTCACAACCATGCTACACACAGCCATAGTATGGCATCCACCGTTGGTAAACCCTCCGACGCCTCGCTCGCAAACAAAACCATCAAGCTTGATTTGCTTGATTCCATGCGGTTTGAATTTCATAACACAATGAGCATCAAAGAAGGAGATATTGTTAGATTTGTTGTGACCAATAAAGGCGTGATTGACCATGAGTTCTCCATTGGGAGTGAAAAAGAGCAAAAAGCACATCTTGAAATGATGAAACAGATGCCAAATATGGTGCACAGTGATGGCAGTACCATTACCGTTAAACCGAATGAAACCAAAGAGCTCACATGGAAATTTACCAAAAGAGACACGGTGATGTTCGCGTGCAACATTCCAGAGCATTTTGAAGCGGGGATGCACCACAAGGTTGTTATAAAGTAGGTAGTACGATCTTGTTTAAAAAAATTAAAAATTAAACTCCTTTCTTGCGTGACTGATTTAACAGTCACGCTCTCTTTCTTTTTTCACTCCACAAATATTGCATACGTCTTTTTTATACTTCTATTACATTTTAATAAAAACAGGAGTACACAATGAAATATAAAATAACGATGGCAACGATTGCCCTTATAGCGATTTTTTCCAATCAAGCTTTTGCTGAAAATGGTCATGGCGGAGAGGGAAAAGGAATCAACCAGAAGCGAGAGTTTTCTATAGGTAGTGAACAAGTGCAAAAGAAAAATAATGAAGCTATGAATCAAATGCCCAATATGATGCCTAATATGATGCACAGTGATAGTAAGAACATGATGCACAAGCCTGAAGAGACAAAGAAGTAAGATTAAAATTTACCAAAAGAGACACGGTGATGTTTGCGTGCAACATTCCAGAGCATTTTGAAGCGGGAATGCACCACAAGATTGTTATAAAGTAGTATGATTGTTTTGATGAGAGTTATTGCACAAATAGTACACACACGCTTTCTATACTGTCACTATATTTTTACAAGGAGTACGTGATGAAGAAGATTTTAGGGATGTTTTTAGCGGTGGCGTTAAGCCTCGGGAGTTTGTATGCGGCAGAGGCGCTTTCTAAAAAAGGTATGGCTGGGCCATTAGAAGTGGAGTACAGCACGCTAAAGCCTGTCTCGCAGGGTATGAATCTTATCAAAGTCAAAGTTATGGATGGCACTAAAGAGGTTAAAGATGCCAAAGTAAGCATCATTGCAGCGATGCCAGCAATGCCTGGAATGCATGCGATGGAAGAAAAAACAGACGCTGTGTATAAAGATGGTGCCTATGAAGCCAATGTCATTTTTTCAATGAACGGTACATGGCAGCTTAACATCGTCATCGAAACCAGTGACGGCAAAAAACAACGCTTAAAATCAAGCGTTAACCTCTAATGAAACGCGTCCTTATAGCAGTCGTAGCCCTCGCGGGCTACGCTTTGGCGCAAAGCGAGTTAACCTCTTTAGCCTACAGTCATAACTATGAGTTAAAAGCGCTAGAGGCTGAGGTGCAAGCACTTGAAAAAGAGGTTGATATAAGCAAGATTTGGGAAAACCCTATGCTCTCCCTTGGGGTAAACGACATCTTTTTAAATGAGCCACTTAAACGAAACCAAGAAGCCCAAAATGAGGCGATTTCTCTTTCCCAAAAGATCCCAACGGGTGGAAAACTGGATATCAAAGAGTCGATTGCATTGCAAGATTTGGCGATTAAAAAGATAGAACTTAAAGCCAAAAAACTCGAAATGCAACGTGAAATTGGCGTGTTGGAGCAGAGTTACATCCGCATCAACCAAGACCTTGCTTTAGTAATGAAGTATGAAAAAGTGTTGGAAGACCTTAAAAACGCGCATCTTGCTTATAACACCACGAGCGCGCATTATGTCGATACGCTGAACAATACGATTTTGCAAAAAAATCTTGCCATCGAGAAAAAAACATTGCTTCGCGACAAAGCTTCTATAGAGCGAAAGCTAGAGAGCATCATCGTTACGCAAATGCCTGAGATGAGCGCACATGAGGGATTATTGCCTTATAAACTCAGTGATGAAGAGAAGTTGTTGGAAAAATCACCCAAGCTTCAAGTTCAAAACATGCAAAGCAGTAAAGAGCTGTTGAACTTACGTTATGAAAAAGCGAACAAAACGCCTGATGTAACGGTAACTCTTGGCTACAATCGAAGACAAGGTAGAGATGACTACGCCTTTTTAGGCGTTTCTGTGCCGCTTCCGATTTATGGTAAAGAAAATGCCTCCATCCAAAAAGCCACACTGACTCATGCCGCATCTCTTCAGAGTGTGCAGTCGGTGCATAAAAGCTTACTGTTTGAGCTAAGAGATGAACTTCTTAACAAAGAGCTTCAGTACGACAAAATCTCACTTGCCAAAGAGGTTTTATATGAAAACGAGAAGATGTACCAAGTGCTTCAAAGCACGGCTCTTAGCCAAAATGACGCACTTTTAAGCCTTTTAAATGTACTCAGTCAAATCATTGAAGCGCAAAAACAGATCAATGCCAATACCTTTGCGTATAACGAGTCTATCATCAAAATCTACACCCTTTTAGGAGTCGAGCTATGAAAGTCACCCATCTCATTTTAACAGCACTTTTACTCTTAAGTGCTCAGCTTGACGCCAAGCAGATTTTCAATGTCAAAACCATCGAAGTCAAAAAAGTGTTGGAAGGTTCCGCCAAGGAGTTTTACGGTTATACCAAAGCGAATGAAGAGAGCGTGAAAGAGGTAAGCTTGCGTTATGACGCGTTTATCGAGCAGCTTTATGTCAACAAAAACTTTTTACATGTAAAAAAAGGTGAACCTTTGGCGAAGCTCTATTCGCAAGAGATTTATACTGCAGAATTAGAACTGATCAACGCGCTTCGCATCAAAAGTGACAGTATGGTTCAGAGCATTACCCAAAAGCTCAAACTTTTAGGGGTCGATGAGAAAACCATAGCGAAGATTATTGCCGATAAAAACGTGCCTGAAAACATCACCATTGTTTCGCCCTACAGCGGCATCGTAACGGTAAAAGCGGTCAATCAAGGCGCATTCGTTCCTAAAGGCACAAAGCTTTATGAGATCAGCGATTATACAAACTTATGGCTCATCGTCAAAGTCTATGAAAAAGACCTCGACTTTGTGAAAAGCACCCAAACTGCCGACATCTTTTTTGATATGAGTGCAAAACCTTACAAAGCTAAAATTGATTTTATCTACCCAAAAGTTGATCCGCAAACGAAAAGTGTGGACGTACGTTTGGTCATTGAAAACAAAGACCTTGAGATTTACGAAAACGCGTTTGCCAAAGCACGGTTTGGTACGGCTAAACGTGAGTATCTAGCCCTTCCAAAAAGTGCGGTGATGACCAAAGGTGCGAAGACGAGTGTCTTTGTCAAAGGCGAATTTGAGGGTGAGTATGAGCCTAGAGAAATCGAAGCAAAGCGGTTGAATAACGACACATTTGAAATCGTCTCAGGCTTAAAAGAGGGCGATGTGGTTGTCTCAAATGCGCTCTTTATGTTTGATGCCGATGCCCAAAATAACGCAGGGGCGATGAAATGATCGAAAGTATCATTGAAAAAAGCGTCAAAAACAAGGCGCTTCTTCTTTTAACCTTGCTTATTGCCGCTTTTCTCTCATTTTGGGCGATTCGGCAGACGCCACTGGACGCATTGCCAGACTTGACACCACCGCAAGTTATTGTGAATGTCAAGTACTTAGGGCAATCGCCAAAGATCATCCAAGATCAGCTCGTTTATGAACTGACCAATGCGTTGCTCTCGGTCGCAAAAACCAAAACCGTGCGTGCGTTTACCTCGTATGAAAACGCCATCGTTTACATCATCTTTGAAGATGGCACCGACCTCTACTGGGCGCGCGATAGGGTCAATGAAGTCATCCAAAATGTCTCTAAAAATGCCCCTAAAAATGCGACCATCAAACTAGGACCAGATGCCACGGGCATTGGTTGGGCGTTTGAGTATGCACTAACATCACAAAATCGCAGTCTTGATGAGCTTCGAAGCATTCAAGACTACCTCTACCGTTACGCACTTTTGGGTGTTGAGGGCGTGAGTGAAGTGGCGAGTGTGGGCGGTTTTGTAAAAGACTATGAAGTTACCCTTCGCGCGGATGCACTCTACAAATATGACCTAAGCATCGATGATCTTATGAGCGCACTTTCCAAAAATAACAGCGATTTGGGTGGGCGAGTGGTGCTTGAAAATGGCTTTGAGCAGATCATCCAAGCCAGAGGTTTCGCCGCCTCACTGGACGACCTTTCACACATCACCATCAAAACAGTCAATGGCATTCCGCTCAAGCTCTCCGACATCGCCGATGTACGTGTTGTACCAACGTATAGAAGTGGTTTAGCAGAACTTAACGGTGAAGGCGAAGTGGTCGGAGGCGTTGTGGTTGTACGCCACAAAGAGAACGCTTACAAGGTTATTCAGGCGGTCAAAGAGAAGCTAGAATCTTTACATGTAAACGATGTGGAAGTGGTGACAACCTACGATAGAAGCGATCTCATTACTAAAGCGATCAACAACCTCAAGCGCGCTCTTTTGGAAGAGAGCATCGTTGTTTTGGCAGTCGTTATGCTCTTTTTACTGCATTTTAGAAGTGCCTTGGTCGTTATTATCGTTTTGCCACTTACCATTGCTCTGACCTTTTTGGCGATGAAGCTTTTTGGGCTGGAGTCGAACATCATGAGTTTGGGTGGCATTGCCATTGCCATTGGTGCGATGGTCGATGCGTGTATCGTGATGATCGAAAATGTGCATAAAAAGCTTTCACACGGTGAGATAAAAAGTGATGAAGAGCGCAAAGCCATCATCATCGCTTCATCCAAACAAGTCGGTCGCCCGATCTTTTTTGCGCTTTTGCTCATCGTGGTCAGTTTCTTACCCATCTTTGCACTCAGCGGTCAAGAGGGAGCGCTCTTTAAACCGTTAGCGTACACTAAAACGTTTGCGATGCTCATCGGTGCGGTGCTTTCCATCACCCTTGTTCCGCTTTTGATGCTCTTTTTTGTCAAAGGCAAAATCCTAGAAGAACATAGAAATCCACTCAATCGCTTTTTCATCTGGCTTTATGCGCCACTTTTACGACTGCATATGCGTTTCTGGTACATCGCTATGGTTGCGTTTATCGGCTTTTTGGTACTAGGGTATCACACGTTTACGAAACAGCGTTGGGAGTTTATGCCGCCTCTCAATGAGCAGACGTTTATGTACATGCCTGTCACGCCGTTTGGCATCAGCATTGAGATGGCAAAAGAGTACGCGCAAAAGAGTAATGAAGTCATCAAAAGCTTCCCTGAAGTGCTGAGCACTTTCGCTAAAGCAGGGCGAGCGGAAAGTGCGACAGATCCCGCTCCGCTTTCGATGATCGAGACCATCATACAGCTCAAACCCAAAGAGCAGTGGAGAGAGGGCATGAGCTATGAGAAACTTCGCGATGAGATGAACGAACAGCTTCAAATGTTGGGGCTCACGAACTCATGGACATACCCGATTCGCGGGCGCATTGATATGCTCATAACAGGCATACGAACACCGCTTGGCATCAAACTCTACGGTGACAATGACCAAGCGCTAGAGGATAGCGCCAATAAAATCGCCAGTGTGCTTGCCAATTATGAGGGAACAAAAAGCATTTTTGCGGACAAAGCCAACAGTGGGTATTACCTCAATATGACGCTAAAGCCTGAAAATATCGCCTCTTATGGTCTCACGAAAGAAGAGATACTTAACTTTGTGGACAACGCCATCGGTGGCTCGAAAGTGACGACGTTTTACCAAGGCATTGAGCGTTATGCGATCACGCTAAGACTGGAAGAAGAGAGTCGCAAAGACTTAAATGCCATCAGCGAGTTGACTATCAAAACGCCGTACGGATTCCAACGTCTTGGGCACTTTGTGGAACTTGGTTACGACGTCGGTGCGAGTGAACTAAAGTCTGAAATGGGCAAAAAAGTCAACTACATCTACATCACGCTCAAAGAGGGCTTTTCGTCTAAAACGTATAAAGACGAAGCGACCAAAATTTTAAAAGAGAGCGTGGAGTTACCAACGGGCTTTTACATCGGTTGGGCAGGGGAGAGCGAGTACTTGGAAAGTGCTATGGAGCGTTTGCAGTTCATCCTTCCACTCACACTGTTAGTCACGTTTGTGCTCATCTACTTAGGGCTTGGCTCGTTTAAAAATGCGCTTTTGGTTTTTTTGACATTGCCTCTCGCTGCGGTTGGTGGGTTTTTGTATGTGGATTTCTTGAACTTTAACCTCTCCATTGCCGTTATCGTGGGCTTTTTAGCACTGATTGGCATCGCGGTAGAAACGGCTATTGTTATGATTATCTACCTTGAAGAAGCTCTTGCAAATGTCAAGCATAAAACCAAAGAGGCGGTACAAGAAGCTATTTTTGAGGGCGCAGTTTTAAGAGTACGCCCTAAATTGATGACCGTTTTTGCCATCCTTGGAGGACTACTGCCTATCATGTGGTTAAACGGTGTCGGAAGTGAAGTCATGCAACGCATCGCCGCACCGATGATCGGTGGCGTGGTAAGTTCGGCTATATTGACACTTTTGGTGATACCTGTTTTGTACTATCGGATGCAGAAAATCGAGGAGTGAGAGAGTTTACATGTAAGGATTTTTCCTTACATGTAACCATTAAACGATAATCTCTTAATTGCTAAAAATAATTACAGTGGCTTTTGCGAAATACTCAAAAATTGCGTCAAAATCCTCTGCAAACTACCCTCTTCAATCTTATTTTGGGCGGTTGTTAAAATCTCTCTGGGGGCAACGACCGCTCCTAATTTTGAAAACTGTAAACGCATCGCATTGCACACGTCAGTTCCCGTGATTCCTGAGTGCGTTGCGAGTTGGACGCATTTTAAGGTGAACAGTTCTCTGAAATTTTCATTGCTTCTGGATATCCATGCGATGACATTGGTTAAAACAGGAGGAATGGAGTAGTTGTACTCAGGGGCTACAACGATGTATCCTGAGGAATTTTTCATGGTGTTTGAAAGCTCAAGGATTTTGCTTGGGATGCCATCATTTGTCTCTTTCGAAGAGTCATACAGGGTGATGTTTAAATCAACTAGATTGATGATTTGACTTTTAACACCCATTGTTTCTAGGCTTTTTTCTATTCTTCGTGCCAACTTCATATTTTCATTTAGACTTGCAACCAATATTAAATACATGATCAATCCTTATCACGATAGCGTTAGAATGATTATAGTACGAACATGTTACAGGATCAAGAAGAAATAAGGTTAGAGTGATTTTACATGTAAAGATTCAGCTTAGCATTTTCTCCATCGAATAATTAACAATCATCTGTCCATTTCTCTTGATTTCATTGCGCTTTAGTGTTGTAAAACCTCGTTTTTCAAAAAAAGGTTTCGCGACGATAGAGGCTTCGAGGTATAACTTTTCCATACCTTTTTGCTGTGCCAAATTTTCAATATACGTATAAAGCGCACTCATCACACCGCATTTTTGATACTCTGGATGGGTGTACGCACAGTCGATATGCCCGTTCTCTTCCAGTTCTATAAACCCGACAATTTTTGCTTCCACCATCGCCATAAACGGTTTTTTAAGAGAGAGCCTTTTGACCCAATAGGGATAATTGGGTGGTGTGTGCGCCCACGCTTCTTGTTGTTCATGCGAATAAATAAGCGGGTCTATCGCATGCACGCAGGCGTGGTGCAGGTCTGTGATTTCGGTGGCATTTTCGTCTGTGTAGGGTGTAATGGTAATTTGCATAGAGAAATTGTAGCATTTTACATGTAAAGATTTTTCATTGACACATCTTCAAAAAATAGCAATTTTTGGATTGTTTCTCTTCGCTCATTGCGTTATACTTTGACAAAACTATACGAAGGTCTATCCATGAGCTCTAACGTTGAGTTATCGGACAATTATAGACAGATCGAAAAGGCGATTCGCTACATCGATGACAACTTCAAAGAACAGCCCTCCATCGATGAGATTGCTAAAAATATAGGCATGAGCAAGTTCCACTTTATTCGTGTTTTCAAAGAGTATGTGGGTGTGACGCCTAAGCAGTTTCTACACTCCGTGACCCTTAATTACGCCAAAGAGCACATCAAAGAGTCACGTTCTATTTTGGATAGCAGTTTAGACATTGGGCTTTCAAGCACGAGCCGTCTTCACGAACTTTTTGTCAACCTCATTGGTGTGACGCCTAAAGAGTGGCGTGAAAAAGGAAAAGATGTTCGTATAACATACGGTTATGGCGAAACGCCTTTTGGCGAGGCGTTGATCGGGTTTACTGACAAAGGCATCTGTTATTTGGGATTTATCGACAACAACAAAGCGCTCATCTTTGCTAGGTTTCAAGAACTTTGGGAAAATGCAAATCTACTGCACGATGAAGCAAAAGCGCGTGAATATCTGGAGAACATTTTTCTCAAAAACAAAAAATACACCCTGTTGGTCAAAGGCACAAATTTTCAAGTCAATGTCTGGAAAGCGCTTCTCAACCTTCCCAATGGCATTGTCGCGACCTACCAAGATATGGCGAATTTTCTGGATAAACCAAACGCTGTTCGCGCTGTGGCGAGTGCCATTGGCAAAAACCATGTTGGCTATCTTATCCCGTGTCATCGGGTGATCGCCAAAAGTGGCGCAATGAGCGGATACCGATGGGGGATTGAGCGCAAAAAAATTCTCATCGCCTATGAATCAATCAACAAGGAAGAGACATGCACCTCAAAATAGCCGAACTCAGTGACATCGACAATGTTTTAAAGCTCCATGCGAAGTATCAGATCCAGACAATCCAAGAGGAAGATAAAAAAGATGGTTTCGTGACAACCGCTCTCACCAAAGAGGAGTTAACCAAACTTATCAACGAAGAGCAGGGGCTTTTTATCGCTATCCACGAGGGTGAAGTTGTCGCGTATGTGATGTCCGCTTCGTGGCAGTTCTTGGCGGCTTGGCCGATCTTTGCGTATATGATGGAAGAGTTACCGAACCTTGAGTATTTGGGGCAAAAAATAACTCCTGAGAACTCCTACCAGTATGGACCCGTTTGCATCGATAAAAGCGTGCGAGGCAGTGGCGTACTGGAAGCCATCTTTGATTTTGCACGAGAGCAGATGGCAAAAAAATACCCTATTTTAGTGACATTCATCAATAAAATAAACACACGCTCCTATGCCGCACACACGAAAAAAATCGGACTCGAAGTGATCCAAGAGTTTTCGTTCAATAACAATCACTATTATGAACTGGTCTATGACACGGCAAAAGCACTTAAGCGTGAAACGTTACAAACTCCTCAAGGCTAAGGCGAGGCGTTCGGTAGCTGTTGATGAGGGCTTTTGTATCCTCGTAACCTAGTGCTATACCGCAGAGCAAAAGCATGTTTTCTTTGATGTCAAGCTCACTTTTAACGATGCTAGGAAATTCAGCCAAAGCGGCTTGCGGGCAGCTCGCCAACCCTTTTTCCGTAGCGCTCAGCATAATGGATTGTAAAAACATACCATAGTCGAGGTAGGAGCCTTTTCCTAAATGAGCATCGATAAAAAAGTAGAGTACCACAGGTGCATCAAACGCACGATAGTTGAGTTTCCATTGCTCGATTTGCCTTGGTTTGTCCTCTTTTGAAATGCCTAGTGTGCTGTACATTAAAAGTCCTGTCTCCTTGCGACGGCTTTTATAAGGCTCTTCCCATGTGAGAGGGTAGTACGCATAGTCCATGACCTCTTTGACTCCACGCTCAAAGGCTTCGATGATGCTGTTTTCCAGCGTGCGTTTTTTCTCGCCACTGACGACGCACACGTGCCAAGGTTGCATATTGACACCAGAGGGCGCATGTTTGGCATCGTTTAAAATCTCTTCAATGAGTGTTTGAGAAACCTCTTGGGGTAAAAAAGCGCGTGTGGATTTTCTCGTTTTGAGTGCTTCAGATACATTCATGGCATTGCCTTTTGTATTTTGTCTGTGTTCTATTGTATGAAACTTTTTTGAAATTAAATGAAATAGTTTAAAACTAACTTCCATTTTTTAGAAAGATGAGATGGGCTATAATACTATTTTTAATAAAGGATTTGATGTGGCTTCTGCAGTTGATTTTTCCATCATGGCGATTTTTCTTCCTACTTTCTTTTTTGTCTCGGTGACACCGGGTATGTGTATGACGCTTGCAATGAGTTTGGGTATGAGCATCGGGCTTAAGCGTACGTTTTACATGATGATCGGTGAGCTTATTGGCGTTGGCATCGTGGCACTCTCTTCGGTCATTGGTGTGGCGACTATTATGATAAAACACCCTGACATCTTTACCATTTTTAAGTACGCAGGTGGACTCTACTTAGGCTATTTGGGTGTGCAACTCTGGCTAAACCGTGGCAAGATGGCGCTTTCAAATACCGAGTGTTCGGCGACCATCTCCGCAACTTCTTTAGCACTTCAAGGTTTTGTAACAGCGATTGCCAATCCAAAAGGCTGGGCGTTTTTCATCGCACTTCTTCCACCCTTTATCAACCAAAGCAAACCGCTTATTCCTCAAATTTCGGTGCTTTTAGCCATTATTTTAACACTTGAATTGATCTGTATGATTATCTACGCGAGTGGTGGCAATACCTTGCGCAAATTTTTGCAAAAAGGTGACAATGTCAGGCTGATGAACCGCATTGCAGGGACATTGATGTTAGGTGTTGGGGTTTGGCTCGCACTTGGATAATCTTTACATGTAAAGAGACAAAGCTTAAGTTTCTAGCTTTGTCTCTTTGAAAAAATCACGCTATTTTAAACTCTTCGCTAACGTGCTCATCTCTTTCTCAAACACTACAAATTTTTTATCGAGCTGGGCTCTTACTTTAGCTTTCTCTGCAGGCGTTAAAAACGAATAGTCGATACTGTTGTAAACATACTTTTTGATGGTCGCATAGCTTGGGTGGTAGCGGCTGGCAAGCAGGACATACTCGTGGCTAAGGTTGGCTCTTGAAACACCTGAATCGTCCGTAGAGATGATGATAGGCACGCCATACGCCGCATAGATGGAGTAGGGGTGTTCACTGCCTGCAACGCCTAAGATGAACTCATTGCTCGTAAGGTTTATCTCCACTGCGGCATATTCTTTAAGCTCTTTTAGAAGCGAGAGTGACTCTTTTTCATACGCCAAATCCACACCATGACCGATGCGATTTGCCCCTGCGATTTTACGCGCTTGGGTTATGTGAAAGAGAAGTTCTTTAGGCTCAACCATCCCGATGGTAAGCTCTCCTGCGTGAAGTGAGTGTGGCACTTGTGGGTATTTACTCACAAGGTAGTTAAACATACGCATGTGAAGCGTGTAGTCGTTGATCGCTACGGTGTTGTTCTCAGGTGCTACGATGTTCACACCCACGATAAGGGGTGAGCTAAGAACGGCTTTATAACCCGCAAGTAAGTCAGTATAGACTTGCAGAGGATCAAGCACTCGAATCGCGTAGGTTTGGTAGCGCATCGTAAAGTTTGCTGTGTCGATGCCTTCGTGTCGGCGCTCTAACTCCGTGACAAAATTTTGCACTTTTGCGCTAAAGGCTTGGTTGCGCGTATAAACCGCACTGATGCGATCTAGCAAAGCGTTGACCTCTTCTTGCGTGGTAGCATGGCGCAGTTCGTTATTGAACATTTTGACTTCATCGGTGTTGAAAAATTCCGAGCTGTTGATGCCGATGCGAGAGAGCATGCTCTCGATGTACGAGACATTTTCGTTGAGTGCACGTTGTTTAATGATGTTCAGCCCCACGTCCATATATTGGTCTGAGATAGGCGAAAAGTAGCCAAAGGTGTTGAAAAAGTTGCTATCGGGTGGTAGTTGGTTATGGCTGTGGTTGTCGAAGTCTTTGTCAGACCAGAGCATGAGCAGTTTACGGTAAAGTGTATCGTCTGCAATGAGTTGATCGACAGTGACGATCTTGCACGTTTCGCCACCTTTTGCTTTGACGATTTTGAAGCTACACGTATCGATAAACCAGTCGTTATTTTTCACCCATTCTAGGTAGGTTTCGGCATAGATGGAGCCTGAGTAGTGGTGATGTAAGTCGCCTCCTTTAGGCATTTGAGTGAAAAAGAGATTTTGCAGCGCAATATTGGGGATATTGGCTTCAAACGTGCGCTCATACAGTGCTGAGGTTGCGCCCTCATCGTCATTTTGCGGCAGATTTGGTGTTGGGGTACATCCTATAAAAAGGCTCAAAAGTACCAAGAGGCTTAGATGTTGAAGATAACGCATGGTAACTCCTTACATGTAAAACGTTTTTAAAACGTTAAGTTTGCAATACGCTCATTGGCTTGCCTGATCCGCTCAAAAGGAATGGCTCCATTTTTAACTTGTAAAAAAATGGTTTCTACAATCTCATCTGTTTTCGTCTGTGAGAGCTGGTTGCCAAAGAGTAGCATGTCGATGCCCGAATTAATCGCCAAAGTCACGGTCTCTTTGAGTGGGTAATACTTCGCAATCGCTTCCATTTGCAAATCATCGCTAATCAATACACCATTATAGTGCATTTTTTCTCTCAAAAGTGTTGTGTTGACGGCATAAGAGAGTGTCGCAGGGTAGGTATTGTCTAATTTTGCGTTATAAACATGGGCTGACATGATCATCGAAACAGTGTTGGAATCGATGAGTTTTTGGTAAGGCTCTAGCTCTTTTTCGCTCCATGTTTGGGTAACATCAACAAAGCCTAGATGCGAATCGCCCAGTGATGAGCCGTGCCCTGGAAAGTGCTTAAGCACGCTGATAACCCCTTTGTTTTTGAGTGCATCGATAAATACTTTGGCATACTGAACGACCGTTTCACTCTCTTTTCCATACGAGCGCTCTAGCCCAAAGATTACTTTATTGTCAGGATTTACTGCCAAGTCCACCACGGGTCCAAAGTCACAGTTGATGCCATAAGTTGAGAGCATCTGAGCCATGAGGCTGTAAACATTTGTGGCATGTTCGAGTGAAGTTTTAGAAAGTGCAAAAGCGGAAGGAATCTCAGCAAAACCATAACTTGGTTTGAGCCTTGCCACCTTGCCACCCTCTTGGTCGATGGAGATAAGCAGCGGTTTTTTCGCATAGCGTTTGAGCTGTTTACTCAGTTCTTTTAGTTGTTCTGGAGAGCTAATATTTTTTGTGCGATTTTTCTCTTTGTAAAATCTGTCAAATAAAATAACCCCACCCAGTTCATAATTTTGTAGCTCTTTAACGATGGTACTTTGCGAATCAATAGTCGCATCATCAAAGCCAACGACCAGCATGTGACCGATCATTTTTTTGAGTTCACCATCATTTGGAAGCGCCAATAAAGAGGTTATAAGGGTAAAAAAGAGGACAAATAAACGCACAAATATCCTTTATTGTTTAGAAAATTATAGCGCAGTTAGGATTTTCTAGGCTTGAATCTTACGGCTTGATGCAGTGGGTTTTCAATACACTTTAGTTGATAGTCAATCATCGCGTGAAAAGGGGTGAGAAACGCTTCTATCTTCTCTTGCGCTATCGTTTCGATCTGCCACTTACTCAGCAGCTCCAACACGGTGAGTGTGGACTCAATGGTAGATAAACAATACTCCAAGGGTTGCTCTTTGATCTTAAACTCCGAACGCTTCGTGGCGTCAAAGCTGATGTGCGAAAGAGCATGCAAGTTTTTACTCTCACGCATCATTTTGAGCGAACACGCCCATGTTGAATCGATGAGGAAAATCGCCATCGGTTTTTTTACATGTAAAGCTTTTTCAGCCAGAGGATTTTTGTGACTCAGGTTGATAGCATGAGCGGAGGGGTAGAGAATGAAACTCTCATGCGTTGCGATGATCTCGTTGATGCGCGCATTGTCACTAAAGTCGATGCCCATAAAAAGCTCAGAGTTTGGTAAGGAGAGATGCGTCAAATGCCCCGTGCCGTTTTTGGTTTTTTTAAACTCTTTGGGGTGCATCAAAACGATAAATTTGGTCTGCGTCGCAATGGGGCGAATATGAGTACACATACACGAGCTTTTGGGTCTGTGACACTTATAACATTTTGCTCTATCACCATAAATCGTTTGCATTGCCCACCTTAAAATTATAGACTTCTCTCGTAACCCATTCAAACCAGTACAATTCCCATTAATTCAAGCAACTGAAGTGCTTCGTATCGGCTGAAAATAGCCCCTTTGAGATGGTTGGTGCGCAGATCGATCATCGTGTTGCTTGCATCCGTGAAATTGGCGTATTCCAGATGGGTATTTCCAAAGAGTGAGCCTTTGAGGTCAGAGCCTCGAAAGTCTGATTTTTCGAGTTTTGCGCTTCTAAAGTCGGCTTCGGTTATACGGCATTCACTCATCACAAGTCCGTTCAAGGTTAAGCCAAAAAAATTACTGTCACCCAGAAGGCATTCTCGAAACTGGAGTGGTTCGATAGAGAGAAGACTCTCCCAATTTGCCATCGTCCAATCAATCCCGATCATTTTACATGAGGAAAACTGAACAGCGTTCATTTTGGTGTCGGTGAGTTTCATCAGGCTGAGGTTGCAGTTTTCAAAACAACACCCTATAAAGCGACACGAGGAGAAAAATGTTTGACTAAAATCGCATGAGACAAAGGTGCAGTCATCAAACTCTGCTTTGGTGATCTTTTGTTTGTGCAGATTCACACCTGTAAAATTTTCTGCAAATACGTCCATCTTGTCAGTGATACATTGGAGAGCCATTGATTAAATACCTTCTTCGTCTAAAACTTATTTTTGTGTAATTTCTTTGTATATTTTCACTGCCAATGCCACTGCTTCCTCTTTTTCGTGAGCAGAAAGGCTTGGGAAAAAAGCACCAAGTCCCTCTTTGTGGTTGGTTTCAAAAAACTCGATCATCAAAGCGTAGCCTATGATAAAGCCATCTTTTTGCTCAAAATTTTCACGAAAACGCTCAAGCAATTTGC
Organism: Sulfurospirillum arsenophilum NBRC 109478; assembly: GCF_000813345.1. NCBI lineage: Bacteria > Pseudomonadati > Campylobacterota > Epsilonproteobacteria > Campylobacterales > Sulfurospirillaceae > Sulfurospirillum > Sulfurospirillum arsenophilum. Next base: position 119,969 of record NZ_BBQF01000003.1, read on the forward strand.
CTCTAGCGTGTGCCCATTTGACGATGAACTGCTTGATAAGCTCTTTGTTTTTTTGAATGGAGTTTTGAACCTCCAAGATCTCTTTATAGGTTGTAAAGGTGTTGATAATGTTTAAAAAGAGACTGATGTTCGCCGACTGCATCTGCTCTGAAAAGGCAACCGAGGTTAACTCTAGTTTTTCGATAATATGAGCTTCTATCTCTTCCAAATCGTTTGATTGTTCGATGAAAAGTTTGAGGCTTTCGGCGTTAATGTCGATGTTTTCAAACCCTTGTTTGGCAATATTTTCAACGTAATTGTGGATGTCGAGTTTAAGCCTGCTAAATTCATCATCGGCAATTTCAAGAATGCTGGCGATGCGTGAGAATTTTCGACGGAACTCCCTTGGAACGGCAATGTTGGATTTGTAGCCGATGTCATGTTCTATCTCTGCCCACGCGTGCTGGAGGATGGTTCGCACTTGGATTTCAAATTTGAGATTTTTGTAGTTTTTATACTCTCTTAGCTGTGCGCGCTCGTCGTTGATGGAGCAGATGATGTGATAGGAGAGGTAGCCAAAACGGTCGGGATCGAGTATTTTCTTTTTGTCGATGGAGTTTACTTCGTCTATTTTGAACTCTTTAAAGATAAGATTGACGATTTTTTCAACATCAATTTCAAAATAGCTGATGATACGGCAACCCACAATATCGGTGATCTCGCTGAGGTCTTGGTACTTGTTTTTGCCGTCTATTTTTTTCGATAAACTGTTCTTTTCTTTGACTCGGTTTTCAATGGAGTGGTACGAGATGTTCTCTTGGTCTAGGAGTTCTTTGAGTAAGATGTCCATTTTGTCGCTAAAGCTTTCATACTGCTTGAGCTCTTTTTCAAACTCGGCGATGAGATGATGTTTGTTGTTTTCCAAAAGGACTCCTTGTACGAGATAAATCATTTTATTTTATAGTATGCGAGCTTAAGATTGTGCGAAATGAGGTTGAGTGTTTTCTTTAAGCCCAACTCTTATACAATTAAGAAGTATTAACCAACTTCAAAAAGGAGAGAGCATGGCAAAAAGTAAAGATATGAAAAAAGAAGTCAAAAAGAAACCCGAAAAGTCGTTAAAAGAGAAACGTGAAGAGAAAAAAGCAAAAAAAGCTTAGTCATCTACACGCCCATGCAAGAGGGATAAAAAATTGTTCCTCTTGCACTGATTCTTTACATGTAAAATAGTTTATCCTCAATTCACCCACGAATAGCCCAATATTCTCTCATTTTTCCATTACGTTAAAAAAATACTGTAAGAGAAGTTTAAGTACATGACTCTTATACTTCACTAAGAACTTAAAAAGGAAGAGAGCCAATGAAAAAAATCGTTTTAATTGCAACATTAGTCTTGAAAAATTCAAAAAATGAAGGAATTATGGAAGCTTTGACGGCTTTACACAAGGCTACCCACAAAGAAGACAAAGGCTGCTTGCAGTACGATGTTCATAAAGATATAGAAAAAGAAAATACCTATGTTTTTGTGGAAACATGGGAGAGCGAAGCACTTTTGGCAGCACACATGGAAAAAGAGCACTTCAATGCATACAAAACATTTTTAGGTGACAAGGTTGAGAGTTTATCGCTCCAAAAATTAGAAAAAATCTTATAGGAGACGCAATGGAAAATCCAACCATCAAACAACTGCAAAATCGAAAATCGATCCGTCAATTCACCGGTGAAGCCATCAGTGATGAAAGCTTAGAGCTTATCTTTAAAACGGCGCAACGTGCTCCAACCTCTATCAACGCTCAACAAATCAGCCTTGTTTACACACGGGATAAAGCCAAATTGAAACAGATTTCCGAGTTGTGCAACCATCAAGCGCATATTGCCACAGCTGAGGTTTTTGTTGGCATTGTCATCGACTTTAATCGTACGAATATGATTACTGAGAGTATGGGAAAAAAACACGTCATCGAGCAGAGTGCCGAGGGCATTATGGTAGGCGCTGTGGATGCGGGCATTATGCTTATTCAGCTTCAAGTCGCTGCCGAAGCGTTGGGGTATGGCACAACATGTATTGGGGCGGTACGTGAAAATTCTGACAAGATGATACAACTCTTTAACCTTCCACCAAAGACCTTTTTAGCCGTAGGTTGCACTATCGGAGTTCCTACACAAGATGCTAAAAATGCTCCTTTAAAACCACGTGTTGCACTTGAGAGTTTTGCAATGCAAGATAGTTACGACAGTGAAAAAGTGAAAAAGGGCGTGTTTGAGTACGATAAAACCTTCAAAGCTTTTAGAGATGCAACAGGAAGTGGTTCTATGCCTACCTACGCTGAGATTACTTCGAACGCGTATTCGAGCATTTATTACCGAAAAACAGGCAAAGTTTTAATGGCACAAGGGTTTGCATTTAAAGACGAATAACTATTTTTAGACAGGGATATGAAACCGTATCCCTTTTTCTTTACACATAAAATCATTCTATTTCCGCTAAAATACCTCTCCAAAAATCTTTACATGTAAAACCTAGGAAAGCAAAAATCATGAACCCACTTATCCCCATTTTAGTTCAAAAAACAGGCATTGCCAAAGAAAATATCATCAACATTTTAAAACTTTTAGAAGAGGGCTCAACCATCCCTTTTATCGCGCGTTATCGCAAGGAGATGACGGGTGGTGCGAGTGATGAACAGCTGAGGGAGTTTGATAGCATTTATGCGTATGCCAAAAAATTACATGATCGTAAAGAAGAGATTTTACGGCTGATTGCTGAAAAAGTCGTTCTCAGCGATGAGGTGAAAAAAGCGGTTGAAAAGGCGAAGACGCTGCAAGAGTTGGAAGACATTTACAGGCCTTACAAAGAGAAGAAAAATACCCGTGCGGCGTTGGCAATTGCGGCGGGGCTCAGTCCATTAGCCGATGTTTTGGAGAGGGCGGAGTTAGAGCTCGAAGCGTTTGAGAAAAAGGCGCAGAGTTTTGTGAACGAGAAAGTTGGAAGCGTTAAAGAAGCGATTGCAGGAGCGCAAGACATTATCGCGGAGCGTTACAGTGACGATGCGAAAGAGCGTGAGTATTGGCGGTCACAACTGCATGACTACGCTTCGTTTGAGATCAAAGCAACAAAAACGCTCAAGCCTGATGGACTTTATGCCAAACTTGCAGGCAAAGCGGAACGCATCGCTTCGATTCCCTCACATCGTTACTTAGCAATGATGCGTGGTGTGAGCGAAAAAGAGTTACATGTAAAGATACTGCACGAGATGGAAAGAGTGGAAAGTGCGATAGAGCGTTACCGCATTCCACGTAACGCTAGAAGTTCTAAAAGCTATCTTTTGGAAGCCTATTTGGATGGGTTTAAAAGACTTCTCTTTCCCTCTTTGGAGCGAGAGATTCACGTACTTATCAAAGAAAAAGCCGATACACAGGCGATTGCAACATTCGGTAAAAATCTCTCTCAACTTTTAAACACGCCACCTGTGACCAAGCGTGTGATTTTGGGCGTTGACCCAGCGTATCGTACGGGGTGCAAACTCGCTGTTGTGGATGAACATGGCACGTACCTGACCCATGCGGTTATTTACCCAACGCCACCGCAAAGTGACTATGAAAATTCCGCTAAAGTTATCAAAGAATTTACGCAAAAGTACCACATCACCGCTGTGGCGATTGGCAATGGTACGGGTTCTCGCGAAAGCCAAGAATTTTTTGCACGTCTAAACCGTGAAGAGGGGTTGAATCTCGCCTATACGGTGGTTTCAGAAGCGGGTGCTTCTATCTACTCGGCTTCTAAAATTGCTACGCAAGAATATCCAAATTTGGATGTGACGATACGAGGGGCAATTTCCATCGCCCAACGTCTACGTGACCCAATGGCGGCACTCGTGAAGATTGATCCAAAATCTTTGGGTATTGGGCAATACCAACACGACGTCGATCAAAAAAGCCTAGAGAAAAAACTGCATGAAGTCATTGAGGATTTGGTTAACCGCATTGGCGTTGACCCCAATAGTGCTTCGGTTTCACTGCTCTCGTATGTGGCGGGAGTAGGTGAAAAACTTGCAAAGTCTATTGTCGAGCATCGAGAGAATAAGGATGCGTTTACATGTAAGTCTGAACTTTTACATGTAAAGGGTTTAGGAGCCAAAGCCTACGAGCAATGCGCAGGGTTTTTCCGCATTCGCGAGGGTAAAAGTGTGCTGGACAATACGGGCGTTCACCCTGAGAGTTACGTCATTGCTGGGCAACTTTTACTGCGCGAAGATATAGCACAACTGAGCAAAGAGCAGATCATCGCGTTAGCCCGTGAGCATCGCATTGGTGAGGCGACGCTTCAAGACATCATCGCTGAGCTTTTAAAACCTGGTTTTGACCCAAGAGAAACATTGCCACCGATTGCATTTCGTTCTGACCTAACCGACATTAGTGAGTTAAGCGAAGGCTCCATTGTTTCAGGAGTAGTGCGAAATATCGCCGATTTTGGGGCATTTGTGGACATTGGGCTGAAAAATGATGGACTCATTCACATCTCCCAAATGAGCGACAAACGCATCGCGCATCCGTTGGAAGTTTTGAGCATCAACCAGCAGTTAACGCGTATTCGTGTCATCGAAGTGGACAAAGAAAAAGGCAAAGTCAGCCTTAGCCTCAAAGAGGTGTAAGCGTTTACATGTAAGGATTTTCCTTACATGTAAAAATCACTTAGAGAAGATGGTGCAATCCCTGATAGCCGATATACAAGCCAACAAGCAAAATAAGTCCACCTGAAACATAAGGTGCTTTTTTAGCAAACTCCCCAAAGCCATTCCATTTTTGTGAAAGATGGCGCATACTCAGAGCGGCAATCACTCCTGATAAAACCAGTGTTAGTGCAAGCCCCACGCTAAAAGCTAACACAAGCGCAACACCGAGCGTAAACTGTTTAAGTTGCAAACAGATGAGAAGCACTGTAATCGACGCAGGGCAGGGAATAAGCCCACCTGTTAGTCCGAACAGTAAAATTTGCCAGTTGGTCACTTCTTTGTTTGAAAAACGCTTTTTAATATCTTTGGCGTGTGCAAGCTCATGCGGGTCATTGCAACTTCCAAGCTCTTCAAAGATGATCTCTTCTTTGCTGTGGTGATGATCGTGATGATGATCGTGATGATGATGCTCATCGTGGTCGTGGTCATGACTATGCTCATGCGAATGATGATGGTCGTCATGTTCATGGGCGCTAAAGCAGGCACGTTCATTTTTACGTGTTTGCCAAAGTGTCCACAGCGCAATGCCTACCATGATACAACCCGAAACAACTTCAAGATACGGCTCCACCGCTTCGGTTGCAAAGCGAGCGCCAAAATGCATACCCAAAAGTGCGATAGCCCAAACCACCGCAGTATGTGAAAGTGTAGCGGCAAGTCCGAGCATGATGGACTGTTTGACCGTTCCTTTAATGGCGATAATAAATGCCGCCATCATCGTTTTAGAGTGCCCTGGTTCTAGTCCATGCAGTGCGCCAAGGAGAATGGCACTGGGAAGAAAGAGCCACGCATTACCTGAACTGCTTTGAATAATTGAAGCGATATCCGTCATTTTTTTCCTTATTTATAAGTATTTGGTTATTTGTTTAAACTCTTTGATAACATCGTCTGAACTAAGTGTTCCATCTTTTGCGGCACTATCGAGACAATGGTCGATGTGATCGTGTATGAGTAATTTTTTAGCATTGGAGATGGCTTTTTCTACAGCATGGAGTTGTTGCGCTATCTCAGAGCAGTTACGCTCTTTCTCGATCATTGTCATAATGCTTTTAAGGTGTCCATTGGCTCTTTTGAGGCGTTTGAGTATATCTTCGTGTGAAAGATGTTGCGACATGAGTATATCCTATCCTATGGGGTAGGATATTATAGTTTAATGACACTTTGAAAAAATTGAAAGAGTTAACACATTGTTCACACAAAAGGACTACAATAATACAACGTTATTTAAAGGAGCTAAAATGTATGGATATGAATGGATGGGGCATGGGTTTTTTATGCCGTGGATGATTATATTTCCGATGGTGATTTTAGTGCTCTTTATGATGATGCGAGGGGGAAAATCATCTTGCCATCATCATGAAAAAGAAGACGAAGCGTTAGAAATTGCGCGCAAGCGTTTTGCGCGCGGTGAGATCGACGAAGAGACTTTTGAGAAGATCAAACAAAAACTTAATGCCTAAATGTTAGCGTTGTGAGAGGGTTTTAGCCAATGCTCGCTGAATCCTCTCATACTGCGCATCAATAGGATGCCCTTGTGATTCAAGATTGGCAAGTGACTTCTCTGCATCTGCAAGTTTCTTTTCCCACACATAAATCTCTTTTTGCTTGTTTGCGAGAGTTAATTCTAGCTCTTTGCTTGACTTATGCAACTTGGCTTTTTGTTTTATAAGCGAATCTTCTTTTCTAAAAAGCTGTGCGATCAAGCTTTTGCGATCAAACAGTTTTTCTTCGCCATCTTCTAAAAACTTTACCTCTTTGGCATCGGTGTATTCGAGCCTGTCGATCGTTTGATGGATATGGTCTAACTTTTCATCTGCTTCTTCAAATGTTTTATGATCTTTTTGAATATGTTTACTTAGCTCTTTTTGTTCATTTCTGTAGGACTCAAGTTTCTTTTTAATGGAAATCAGATCATTGCGTCTATCATATAGTGTCTGTTTGGACTTTTTATGCTGAATCATTGTTGAGCGGATGGTTGTCATGTTCCATGCGCGGTTACTTTCATCCAAAATAGGGTTTGGTTTGTAACGATTTCCTTTAGCATCGATAGTCTCATGGATACCAAAATGGCTTAGAAAGTCGATGGCTTTTTTCTCTTGATTTGAAAAATGAAATAAAATAACCTCTGCGATATAGAGCATCATTTTTTCAAATATTTCACGTAAAAGATAGTAACTAAGTCCCCTCACTTCGCGCAAATCTTCAAGTTCGCTGTACTCAATGACAACGATGTCTGCAATGTTGACAAAGACAGGAATGAAAAGCGCACGAAATTCGGATGGATTAATTTTTTTGATATTAAGTGTGCTCTCTTCGGCAAAACGAAGAAGTTCCAGCATGCGCTCTTTATATTCGTTGTGTGGGAAAAACTGTTTTTTATACGCTTCAAGCGTCTCTTTGGGGACGCCACATGCTCTGCGATCAGCACTATTTTCGGGTGCTTCTGCTTGGAAAAAAAGCTTGGCGTAAATGGCATTTTCTGTGTACAAAAAGAGGTCATTACTTGTGAGGGAGAGTTTTTTAGCCAACTTTTCATGCAAAAAGTCTTTGTACGTGTGGTACTTTTTAGGTAGTTTACAACCATGTAAAGCAGTCAAAACTTCTGCTAGGTCATCTTCTTCAAAGCGGTACAAAACATCCAAATACAAATATTCTTTAGGATTAAAAGTGTTTAAAAAATTTTCAATAGTTTTTTCAACGTGACTAAATGATGACTCTTCCATAATTTCCCTATTAGTTCAAAATCGGCCCTATTGTAGCTTAAAATAATAAAAGTTTGGTGACAATTAGTGTTTAAAAAAAGAGCTAAGATGCTCTATGCAGCTATAACCCATCGCTAAAATACTCTCTTTGGAATTTCCACCAAGATGAGGAGTGCAAATAAGGTTGGGAAGGGCTATAAGCTCTTTATCTTGTGGTGGCTCGATCGCAAATGCTTCAAGTGCTGCGCCTGCAATTTCACCTGTTTGCAAAGCCACTTTGAGTGCTTCCTCATCGATGATTCCACCGCGCGCCGTGTTGATGATAAAGGCACTTTTTTTCATCGCTTTAAATGCATCGGCGGAGAATATATTTTTACTCTCAGGAGTGAGTGGCAGATGAATAGAAATGATGTCAGCTTCCTCTAAAATGCGCTCTTTTGTTGCATAAGTGATGCCATATTTTTGGGCTTCTGCCTCATCATGGGTACGATTGTAAACCAAAATAGTGCAGTGAAAAGGTGCCAAGAGTTCAACCACACGTTTAGCAATGTTGCCAAAGCCAAAAAGTCCGATGGTTTTACCGCTCAGTTCACTTCCACCATTGACTTTCCATGTGCCATTTTTGAGAAGGGTGGTTGCAATGTGAAGGTTACGAATGAGCGAGAGCATAAACGAAAGCGTGATCTCAGCAACTGAATTGCTGTTGGTTCCGCCGCTCCAGCCTAAGACAATACCACGTTTTTTCATCGCTTCAAGGTCTAAATTATCCAGTCCCACGCCATAACGTGAAAGAATTTTAAGCTGCGGACAAGCGCTGAGTATCTCATCGTCTATCTCTTCACGTCCAACAACAGCACCATCGACCCCTTGTAAAAAAGCAATGAGATCTGCTTTTGTTTTTAACGTATTGTCGGCATTGTGTTTGATGTCACTAAAGTGGTTTCCAAGTGCTTGCATAAGCTCCGTTGAACGCGAGAAAAGTGGCGTGATAACAGCGATTTTCATGGAATATTCCCTTTTACATGTAAAGTATCTTATGTGAAAAAGTATAGCATGCTTTTTGGAAACTTTGCTTATCAAATTGGTCTATTTTCATTAAGACAATATTTACTTATAAAAGCTAGAATAGGATAATTATTATCAACAAAGGAATTCTATGAAATATTTTATACTTGCAGCAATGCTTCTTCTACCTTTTGGGCTTTTTGCTGATGCACTTAAAGAGGGTGCGCCTATCCAAGCGCCTGTCATCAAAGACCAGTTTGAAAAAAATGTGAGCATTACACCGCAAACCAAGCAGATTATTATTGCTTTTACAAAATCTCAAGGCGATGTAATGAAAGCCTTTTTTGAGGCAAATCCAAACTATTTAAGTGAAAATAGCGCACTTTACTTTATGGATGCAACCGCTGTTCCCAGCATGGTCATGAGCATGTTTATGATGCCAAAATTCAAAAAATATAACTATGCTATAGGGCTTTTGGAGAATGAAAAAGATGCGGGTTATTTCCCTAAAAAAGAGGATCGCATGACGGTTATTACACTCGATAACCTCAATGTCACTGCCATCTCTTTTCAAGAGAAACTCTAATTTTTAGATGATCAACGCTTAAAAGCGTTGGTCATTTTTGATCTTTTGGCAAGCTGTTATACTCCGCATCGCTAAAAATGCGTGACCGCGTGATAAACTGATATCCCAAATCTATCTCCAACGAAAACGAGTTGCCAAAGGCAGCTTTCTCTTCTTTGACATCTAAAATAATTTGAGAGTAACGAAAGTATTCAAATTGGTCTTTGTCGATGTAAAATTCACACCCACCCACATCACCCATTTTGATATTGCGTGAAGGAATGTGAAAATCACTTTTTGCATAACACATCGGTGCTGTGCCATCGCAACAGCCACCACTTTGGTTAAAGACCAGTTCACCATTTTCTTTTTTAAGTTTTTCGATAATAGTGAGGGCTTCGGGGGTTGCTACCAGTCGTTTGACTTCCATAATTTCTCCTTTCAAACGTGCATGGTAGTAAGACCATGCACGCTGTAGATAAAAGCACCAAAGGTGCGTGGGCTTTCTGTCGAGGAAAACCCAGTGTTAACGTAGTCTTTAGAGCTTTGCTTTAAAGACGTATTCAGACTTTAATTAAAAGAATCCTAATTTATTTTTATTGTAAGACGTCAAGATGTTTTTAGTATGGCGATACGCGTTGAGCATCATCATATGTGTCTCGCGACCGATGCCTGACTTTTTATAGCCACCAAAAGAGGCATGTGATGGGTAAAGATGGTAGCAGTTGACCCATACACGTCCCGCTTCAATACCACGTGACATGCTGTGGAGTTGATGTGCGTCTCTTGACCACACGCCTGAGCCTAGACCATAAATTGTGTCATTGGCGATGGCAAGCGCTTCGGCTTCATCTTTAAAGGTTGTTACACATAGTACGGGTCCAAAAATCTCTTCTTGGAAGATACGCATTTTGTTGTGACCTTTGAAGATGGTTGGTTGAATGTAATTACCTTTTGGAAAAGTTTTGTTTTTATACTCAGCTCCACCGATAAGGCATTCAGCCCCTTCTTCTTTACCAATACGAATATAATCCAAGATTTTTTCTTTTTGATTCACTGAAGCTTGTGCTCCCATTTTCGTGGTTGGATCAAGAGGGTTTTCTTGGCTAATCGCTTTAACACGCTCTAAAACACGTTTCATAAACGGCTCATAGATAGACTCTTGAATAAGGGCTCGTGATGGGCATGTGCAGACTTCGCCGCTGTTAAAGGCAAAGAGTACGAGTCCTTCGATCGCTTTGTCAAAAAATTCATCGTCTTTAGCCATGATAGACTCAAAGAAAACGTTAGGAGATTTACCACCCAGTTCGAGTGTGGAAGGGATGATGTTTTCAGTGGCGTACTGCATGATGAGCTGACCTGTAGTTGTCTCACCCGTAAAGCCTACTTTTTTGATGTCAGGGTGCGTTGAGAGGTGCTTACCAATCTTTCCACCCGCACCGTTAATGATGTTAATAACACCTTTTGGTAACACGTCTTGGATGGTTTCCATTAAAAGTAAGATAGACATTGGTGTTGCACTGGCTGGTTTTAAGACAACGCAGTTACCAGCGGCAATTGCAGGAGCGATTTTCCATGCTGCCATCAAGAGAGGGAAGTTCCATGGAATGATTTGTGCGACAACACCCAAAGGCTCGTGGATTTCTTGAGAAATCGTATTTTCATCAAGGTCTGCTACGGTTCCTGCTTCGCCACGAATGACAGAGGCAAAGTATCTAAAGTGATCAATCACCAAAGGAACATCTGCATTTAAAGTTTCGCGAATCGCTTTACCATTGTCGAGTGTCTCAGCAATCGCGAGTGCTTCGAGATTTGCTTCAATTTTATCAGCAATTTTATTTAGGAGTGTACTTCTTTCAATAACAGAAGTGTGCTTGTAAGATTCAAAGGCTTTTACGCCAGCTGCAACCGCTGCATCAACATCTGCGGGAGTAGAACGAGGGATTTTGGTTAAAAGTTCGCCATCAACGGGGGAAAGATTGTCAAAATATTCACCGCTAAGAGGTGGAACCCACTCACCACCAATAAAGTTTTCATAACGAGGTTTGTACGTTGGTTTAGAATATGCCATTTTTGCACCTTTCTTGATAGAATTATAAGATAAAAATTATCTCTTTAGAAACTCTATTCCACAAAGCTTTAACAACAAAGACAAAGCATGAACTAACTATTTATTTTAGGGTGGATTAAATATTGAGTGAAAACCCTATTTTAGGTACTTGAAGCATTCTTCAAAGCTAGAAGCTACCACACTATGCGAAAACATAAGATTGTGCGTAAGCCCAAAGTCTTCGATAGCCATACCTGAGGCGTCACAATTGGTATCACCCAAATTTAGAATAGATTGGGTTTTCTCTTTGAGGGGGCGAAGATCAGTAGAATAGGCTAAAACATGTTTGCCTAATCCTTGTGCAAAACCTACTTCCCAAACCGTGCCACTGTCGGGTTCAGGACCTCGAAAGGGCGAAAGATTGGCAATGACGATGTCACATTCGTGAATCATGGCTTGATTTGCAAGACGAATCGCAGTTGCGATCTCTTTGAGATTGCTCCCCTCAATAGTATTGTCAAGTGGAAAAAGCCCTTCGTAACCATACTTTGTACAGAGAAGCTTATGAGCATTGCCAACTTCAAGCGCATTGGGTAAAAAGACTTCAGGACCAGCAAGATAGATTTTTTGCATGAAAGATTTCCTTGAATAAGAAGCAATCGTAAAAATATTGAGATTGTAACATAGAAGAAGTGTTAAATTTTTTAGAAGGAAAATAAAAGAGTGGTGCTGATAAAGAGACTCGAACTCCCATGCCTCTCGGTACCAGATCCTAAGTCCGTATAAATCTTTTTATATGGTGTTATATTTTGTTCTATTCTCTCTTATTTTAGGGATTCTCATAAAAGTAGACATGATGCGTTTTTATATGGTTTCATCTCTTATACCGTACCCAAAACGTACCCAAATACTTTCTATCCATCATGAAATACCATAAGTATGTAGCACAAAAAAGTTACTTTTAACTAATAAATTTAATCTTAAAAATAATTATTACATTAATGTTACGTTAGATTGTTAATATTCGTTTGCAAAAAAATTAAATCTAAAATTTAATAATTTAATGCATTTATGGGTTGTTCATTGTGAGCAAGAAAACGTTATGAAAGGGGACTTTATGGAGTTTTTAGAACTAACACTTCTAATTATCAGTGCTTTCACGATCTGGAAAAAACCGGAAAAAGAGGCAAGGGCATTTAAGTTATTAGTTGGGGTATTTGTAGTGGTTGCATTTATATTTTTTGCAATTGATTTACAATTTTTCATATTACCTCCAATCAATTTATAAAAGGAAATTAATATGGAAAAAAAAACGAAATTTTACACATTAATATCCCTAGCCATTTTAGGGATTATTGTTTTTCCCGTTGGAATTGCAAATATTATTTTAGGGTATATGTTAGGTGATTCTCCTTGTACGAGTTGTTGGTCGTTAAGAATTACTATGATTATTATTGCGACTGCGGCACTGTTCATTGTAAGATATGGATTAAGGCTTAAATATGTGGGAGTTATCTTAATAGCGGCAGCATATGGATTATGGAACGCATTTTGGCATTTAGGGTTTTATGGACAATTAGATATGGGGCAAGGACAAGCCTTAATGATCTTCAATCTACATACACAGTTATGGGCCGGTGTTGTTATGTGGTCTGTCATTTTATTCTTTGCACTTATTTTGTTATTTGCGGCTCCATCAAATAAAGAGTTAGTCGATGAGATGCAAAATAATAATTATCGAAAATTAACAAAAATTAACAATCTTGCATTTATCGTTTTTCTAGGTATTGTGTCTTCAAATGCATTTCAAGCATTTATTTTAGTTGGTCCACCACCATTTACAGCACCCGATACACCAGCAAGATTTACGTTAAATCCAAAATACATTTCATGGCAAACTGGTTTAACCAAGCTCTTTTCAGATCCTTCGTGGAGAGGTCCTATGGGTGTGAGTGATCCTGATTTATCTACCAAACCAACGGATGTTATAACTTTTGATAACAATTATGAAAATTCACCTTTAACGATCAACCATCATTTGCAGATTGCTTCTCAAAAAGAGATAGCATTAGATGTTAACGGTCCAATTAGCTCCATAAGATTTGATGCACAAAATAATCGTTTTGCATTTACAACAGAGAAATGGGGGCTATATTTAGCAAATAAAAGCTTGACAACAATTGAAAAACATTTTGTTTTAGATCCACTCTATTTCCCAGTTATTCTAAATTTTATCGGTGTTGATTTTATAGAAGATGAAATTAAAGTTATGGGATATAACAAAGCATATATTAGAGTAAAATCAGATGATAATGCAGATGAAATTGTAGGATTTCCTGATTTTCATGAAGGTGCAAATCAATTTACAAAAGTTAAAAGAACGATGTTTCAAACGGTTAGATCCAAAACACGTTACATCGAAAGTTTTGCTGTAGATAAAAAATACAGTTATGCTGTTACGGTACCAGATAATTTACAACAAGATTTGGTCTTGATTAAACAATCAAATGCAGATGAACTATTATCGGCAGAAGTCATACCTGAAATTGGTGCAACTGTTGAATTGAAAGATGGTCGGACAATTGGAGAACTCTATATAACAGCTCTTAGTTACAAGGACGGTAAGCTCTACGCAGCAAGTAAAAACTTCAATACGATTATTGTCATTGACGTTGCTACTGATGAAATCATCGATACTTATGCATTTCCAAAAGAAATTACAAATATTAGAGGATTGGACTTTATCAATAATCAAATGTGCGTAGTAAGTTATCAAAAAAATAAAAACATAGTGTATTACTTAAAATAAAAGAGGTGATAGCGCTAAAACATAATGCTTTAGCGCTATTTGGCGTAGTACAAAATGATAACAAAGGAGAAGTCTTTGCAAGTAGAACAAAAAGACTTAAGTATAAGTCGTAGGAATTTTTTAAAAAGCAGTAGCTTGAGTTTGGCCGGCATTCAGCTTTTCGGTATGACGCAAATTCATGCAGATGATGTTTTATTTAGCCCTAAAAAAGCACAAGGTAACTTTGAGCTTCATCATGTTACATGTCCTAGAAATTGTAGGGATGCATGTGCTTTAATCGCTGAAGTCAAAAATGGTGTCATGGTCGATATTAAAGGTGATTCTGCTCATCCTTTAACACAAGGAACAGCCTGTGTAAAAGGACATGCTTATAGAGAGTATTTATATGCTCCCGATAGAATTTTATACCCAATGAAAAGGGCAGGGAAAAAAGGTGAAGGGAAATGGGAACGCATCAGTTGGGATGAAGCCTTTGCTCTTACAGCTGAAAAATTTCAGCATATTATAAAAAACTATGGCGGTGAGGCCATTGCTGAGTTTGTATATTCTGGTAATGAGGGGTTTATCAGCAAAAAAATCGCCCCAGGAAATTTCTTTGAAAAAGTTGGTGCAACACGTTTGATTCGAAATCCATGCGACTGGCCACGATATGCAGGGACACCTAGTGTTATTGGTACCGATTTTTCAAAAGATGCACTTGAATTTGGTCTATCAGATATGTATATTACGTGGGGATCTAATGAAGCATACACAGCAGTGCATTGGGCAAAATTTGGACAAGATGTACGAAAAAGAGGTGGGAAATTAATTACTATTAATACCATCAGAACGCCAATGGCAAACCAATCGGATATGTTTATTCAGTTAAAGCCTTCGACAGATCCAGCATTTTGTTTAGGGGTATGTAAAGTTCTGATTGAAGAAAATTTATATAATAAAGAATTTGTTGCTAAATATACCATGGGTTTTGATGATCTAGTTAAAGAGACGCAAGAATATACACTTACCCAATTAGCTGATGTATGTGGTATTACCGTTGCAGAGATTCAAGTTTTTGCAAGAGAATATGCTAAGGCAAAAGCCCCTGCCATATCACATGGAGATGGCGGTCAAAGACACTTTAATGGTGCCCGATTGGTACGTGCTGTAACATTCTTACCTGTTCTAATCGGTGCTTTAACAAAACCAGGGGCAGGTCTTTTTTGGGCATATACGTATTTGGAACCCTGTTATGATATGGTAAAAGTTATGCCTACAGACCTTTCACCAAAAGACAGTAATGGCAAAAAAATAAAAAGGCAAACTGCAAATTATGTTCAATTTGGCCGAGCATTAAGAACAGATAACCCTACAAGTTTAGACACAGATTCTCAATCCTATAAAGAGGTCAAGTTAAAAACTGTTCTCAGGGCAGTAGTTAATTATAATACAAATTTGATGGTTACTGCTCCGAACACATCTTTAATTAAAAAAAGATTACTTGATGAAGATTTATTTCTGGTTGTTTTGGACCCATTTTACACAGATACTGTAGATTATGCTGATATCGTTATGCCTGCTACAACATTCTTGGAGTCCGAAGATATTCAAAGCGATCAATGTTCAGGATTTGTAAGTTATAACGCTGCCGCAGCAAAACCTGTCGGCGAAAGCAAAACAAATTTAGAAATTTTTAATGGTTTAGCAAAAGCAATGGGATATCAAGAGGAATGTTTTTCTTGGACGGCAGAGGAAATTTTACGAATGATGTTAGATACAGGCTTCAATAAAAAGCAAGGAATTACATATGAAAAATTGAAGGTTAAAGGATGGATTAAACCTGATAGAACACATGAAACAGTTAAAGATTATTACCCATACTATCCATATAATGAGCCAAATAATTTAATCTTTAAAACAGATTCTGGCAAATGTGAACTTTATTCTAAACAATTCAAAGAAGCTGGATTTCATCCTGTCATTGATCTTGGTACTGATGAAAGTTATTATAAAGAGCATAAAGACTTTGGAGAGAATTATTTAAAACAATATCCATTATATTTTATGACTCCAGGGACTCAACTTGTCAATAACTCAAACTGGGGGAATATTAAATATATTAGCCGACGTGTAATTTATGATGGTCATGCAGAGTTATTTATGACAAAGAAAGATGCGGATGCTCGAGCTATTAAAGAAGGTAGTGTCGTTATAGCTACTAATGAGTTAGGTAAAGCGTATTTTAGGGTAAGAATTATCTCTCAAATGAAACCGGGCATTGTGTATGCTTGGAATAATATCTGGTTAAAAACAACTAGAACAAAAACCGGTAGTAATACGTTGTGCAGTGATGGAATTAGTGATATGGGACAAGGTTCTGTATATACAGCGACTTATATTGAAGTGAAAAAAGTACAGGAGGGACATGAAAATGCCTAAGAGTCAAAAAGGATTTTTATTCGATCAAAATTTTTGTATTGGTTGTAAAGCGTGTGAAGTGGCATGTCAAGTATATCATCAGCAAGAAGACATGATTGATTGGAGGCATGTAGATACATTTCTTATTCGTGAAAACAATATGGAAAAAGAGGTCTATCTATCACAAGCTTGCCATCATTGTCAAGAGCCTGCATGTATGAGCGTTTGTCCAACAAATGCTTATACTAAAAGGGATGATGGTATCGTAATATTAGATCGTGACAAATGTATCGGTTGTGGTTACTGTATGGAATCTTGCCAATATGGGGCAATTACTCTTCAAGGGAACGATAAAAAAGCACAAAAGTGTAATATGTGTGCTGAGAAGCAAGATATTGGAGAGTTACCTGCATGTATTGCTGGATGTCCTGTAAAAGCTTTAAGGTTAGTAGATATAGTTGTTGCAGACGAGGCAGGCATGGTAAAAAGTGCCGTTGGTTTTAAACAATCAAGCCTTAAACCATCAATTAGGTTTTATCCAAAATTTAGAAGTGCGACTTTTCTCGGATAAAGCCGAGTATTCAAAAGTATATTTTAGAGTAAATTTATCTTAGGAGAAATTTTATGAGCAATACAGTTAAAGCTTATCACCCTTTAGAGATGTCATTTCATAAAAACATGTTGCGATTTGTGATATTACTGATTATTAGTGGGTTGCCTTTTTTTTCAAAAATGTTTAGTTTTATTGCTTATGGGGTAGGATATCCCATAAGTGAGTTTCTCGGAAACGGGCAGCCTCTTTCTTCAGGGTTAGCTTTTTTAAGAGTCATTCATTGGAGTAGCGGATTTTTGTTAGCAGTGATTTCGGTTGTATTTTTATTTGCGATGCTTTCAAAAATTAATCGACTTAGTATTTGGCCAGATGTATGGGGTGTTGATGCGATTTTTGATGGTATTAAGCAAATGCGATTGCATTATCTTGAAAAAAAGTCAGGAAATTTTGGAAAAATGAATCTGGGTCAAAAAGCGAGTGCTTGGGTGATGTTTTTCACTATGGTTTTGCTTATTATTTCGGGTGTTTTATTAGTACTCAGAAATATTGACGGAAGTTTCTTGCCTAGCGATATTTCTCTTTTTCTAAGGAACATACATACGGTTAGTTTTATTGTGTTATTTTGTGTTTTAATGGTTCATGTCTTTTTTGCACTTTTACCTTCTAATATTCATGCATACAAAGCCATGTTCCAAACCGGTGAAATGGATAGAGAGTATGTAAAAGAACATCATCCTTTGTGGTACAATAAACTAAAGTAGAGAATTTTCATTGAAAAATTTAGAATTCAAATATCATTTTGATATGGCGAACATCTACGATCTATTAAGAGATGTGTTTTTTAATCAGTGGACGCACGATAGTATTCAGAGTATGTTACAAAAAACAAAATTGTTACATGCAACATTTGGAAAGTCGGCGTTTATCAATAAGTTACAAAGTCTAGAGAGTGAAAAATTAGACTTTGCACGATGGGAGTATAATAGACTTTTCATCGGCCCAAGAAAGCCTTTAGCCCCTCCTTTTGAATCAGTGTATCGTTCGGATAAGAAGCTTCAGATGCAGCATTTTGCATTTGAAGTTAGGGAGTATTATGCACAAGTTGGGCTCGAAGTTGAGTTGAAAAATCAGTTCCCAGATGATTTTATTGGGTTTGAATTTCAGTATCTTTTTTATATTTCACGTTTGATTGTCGAAGCTTTAAGCGAAGGAAAAGATGATGAGAAAAAGGAACTTTTAATTATCAAACAAGAGTTCTTGAAAAATCATCCAAATCAATGGATGAACAAATTTTGCAATGACATCTTAACGGAAAGTAAGGAAGAAATATGGAAAAATCTTGCAGAATTGATTATTGAAGTTTTACATAAAGAAGATGAGATGAATCGTAAATATTTTATATTTTGATTTATTATGAAGAGGCATTTTTGAATATATGAATTATGATTATTTCAATGCCTCTTCAACAGCGCTTTAAAGGAAAATAACGATTTGAGAATATTATTATTAGAAGACGATTATAGCTATCGCCTAAGTATAAAAGAATTCCTTGAATCTTTTTCATTTGAGGTTCATGATTTCGAAAATGGGGAAGATGCATTAGAAGCAGTTTTAAATGATGTCTATGATTTACTGCTTCTTGATATTCGAGTGCCAAAAATTTCTGGTTATGAAGTCGTTAAAATAACCAGAGAACAAGAGATAGATATCCCTATTATTTTAATTACTTCCCTCACTGACGTGGATGATTTAAGTACTGGTTATGATCTTGGATGCAACGACTACATTAGAAAGCCTTTTGCACTCAAAGAGTTGAAATATAGAATTAATCAAGCCATTAATACATTTCAGTATAAAACCCAAAAAAATAAAATCTCTCTACAGTACGAGTTTGTCTTTCATCTCGATACGTATGAGCTTTTCAAAAATAATCGTTGTATTAAATTGACTTCTTTAGAGCAAAAAATTATTTCTTTTTTGGTTCAAAGAGTAGGGATATTTGTTAATCTTAATGAAATTATTAGTTCGCTTTGGGATGGAGAACTCATTACGGATGCAGATTTAAGAATGCATATTAAACGTATTCGGGATAAAACAGATAAAAATCTTATTTTAAATTCACGCGGGTTAGGTTATAAGATTGAAAAAATTTAACGTTTCTATTGTTACATATTCATTAGTGTTATCTTTTTGCATTACTTCTGTCCTTTTTGCCTTATCATACTTTTATATTCACGAACTTCACATTGCATTTGAAACACAAGAAAAGTATCAGACTTTAAACTATGTCAATAAAATTACCAAACAAAAAAGAACTATAAACGAATTTAAAGAATATCTATTTGGTACGTTAGAATCCTTTGTGTATAAGATTGCTCTCATTAGCAAAAATGGAGAAATCTTATATAGCACGTTTGAAAATATTCCTAAAATAGAACCTTTAAAGACAATGGATATTATAGATAATAAAATGATCTATTATGAGAGCAGTGATTTTTTAGAAGTAGGTACGTCTATAATCATTGTAGAAAAAGAATTGGATTATTTTGAAGTTAATAGAAAAGTGACCATTCTTCTAGTATTGATAGCTTGTTTTTTTCTCATATGTACTTTTTTTCTTTATATTCATACAAACAAAATACATAATCTAATTAATAAAAATTTAGAACGATTTTTAAAAGATGCAATACACGAAATACGAACGCCTCTTGGAGTGATTCAAATCAATTTAGAATTTTTGGAAAGCAATTTAGAGGGTTCAATGCCCTTATTAAGAGCACAAGGCGCATTGCAAAATTTGATTTCTATTTATGAAGGAATAGAGTATTTTATTAAAGACACCAAAGTAACCTATAAAAAAGAGAAGATTGATTTTTCTTTTGCTTTGGCAAAACGAATAGAATTTTTTAAAATCTTAGCAGATATCAAAAAGCTCACAATTGCCAGTCGTATTGACAAAGATATCGTGATAGAAGCTAATGTGATTGAAATACAGCGATTGATTGATAACAACCTCTCAAATGCCATTAAATATGCACGTGTAGGGACTATGATTGATATCGTTTTGGAATCTCATCCTAACGTTGGAAAATTAATTTTTTCAAATTACGGAGAGCAAATTATAGATGTAAATAAAATATTTCAACGTTATTTTCGAGGAGATAATATTCGAGGAGGCTTTGGTTTGGGGTTAAACATTGTAAAGAATATATGTGAAAAGTATAAAATTACGATTCATGTAGACTCTCAAGATAATGGCTATACGACATTTATGTATGAAATTCCAAGAAAATATTTTTATAGGAAGCCTTAAAATGTTAATACGATACTTTATCATGTTCTTAATACTAACGATAAGTCTTTTTGCAAGTATCAATTTAAAATTGACTGATGAAGAAAAAGAATGGCTTGCACAACATCCTTCCATTACGATTGGTATTGATAAAAATTATGCACCTTTTGAGTTTCAAGACAAAGATGGAGTATTCAAAGGTATTGCAATTGATTATTTAAAAGAGATTGAGCAAATGCTTAATATTAAATTTAATATTATAACTGCAACAACATGGACGGAAGTTACAGATCTTGCAAAACATAAAACCGTCGATGTTTTATCCTGTGTCGCCAAAACAACTGAAAGAGCAAAGTATTTAACTTTCACGCAGCCTTATCTTTCGTTTCCGATGGCTATCGTCACCAATAAGTCCATAGGTTATATTGATGGATTAAAAGAACTCAATGGCAAAACTGTAGCAGTTGTTGAAGAATATATGGCTAACCAGCTTTTAGAAGAAAATTACAAAGATATTTTTTTAGTCAAAACTCAGAATTTAACGCAAGGCTTAGAACTTGTTTCTTCGGGTAAAACATTTGCTTACGTCGATAACTTGTCCCAGATACTTTATATACTTCAAAAAGAGAGTTTTCAAAATTTGGCTGTAGCTGGTATTACGGAGTATAAATTTGATTATGCGATGGGAATACGCAATGATATTCCTATTTTAAGAGATATTTTGCAAAAAAGTATTGTTGCCATTCCTGTAAATATAAAAGAAAAAATTTATTGTAAATGGTTTCCTCGAGTTTATAAGCAAGTCATCGATTATTCAACGGTTTGGAAAATATTGACATTAACAGGCATTGTCTTATTCGTGTTCGCGTATTGGTTGTATAGATTAAAACAAGAGATTAAAGCGAGAATTTCCATAGAAAAAAAATTAATACGAAATCAAGAATGGCTAAATTGTAGTTTAAATTCAGCCAATATTGGTGCATGGGATTGGAATATTATAAGTGGATATATAACTGGGAATGCAATTTTTACCAATTTGCTGGAGGTTCCAGAAGGTGAAATACCTTTGAAGATGGAGCGTTTTAAAAAAGAATTTGTACATCCAGAAGATTTGAAAATCTTGTTGCAACACCAAGAAGAGTGTTTCAGTCATATTGACGGGTTTAATACAATGCAGTTTCGAATCATTTCAAAGTACAATTCAGTCAAGCTGATAGAATCAAACAGCAAAGTGTTTCAGTACGATGAATACAATAATCCAATTCGAATTATAGGATTTATCAAAGAAATTATAAGAGAAAACAGGCAAACATAAATTAACGACAATGATTTTTTAATTGATTGGAAATGCGTGTAAATAATATTGTAATTGGCTGATAAATTTTGAAAATAAATTATAAGAAGAATTGATTATTTAAAACAGAACACCGTACCCTAGATTTTTTAACAGTAATAAAATGAAGTTGAGAAGTTTGTTTGAAAGTCCCTATTAAAGGGATGGTGCGGATAAAGAGACTCGAACTCCCATGCCTCTCGGCACCAGATCCTAAGTCTGGCGTGTCTACCAATTTCACCATATCCGCACACAACAGTAGTAAATTTTGCGAAGCTGAAGCTCCGTCTTAAAAGGTGGTACGCCCTACACGATTCGAACGTGTGACCTACGCCTTAGAAGGGCGTTGCTCTATCCAGCTGAGCTAAGAGCGCATCTTCTCGGTTTTAAGGTGGTGCGCTCGAAAGGAGTCGAACCTACAACCTACGGATCCGAAGTCCGTTGCTCTATCCAATTGAGCTACGAGCGCATAAAAACACTGCTCTTTGGTCTAATGGGGTGAGTGATGGGGATCGAACCCACGACCCTCAGAACCACAACCTGATGCTCTAACCGACTGAGCTACACCCACCATCATTTTCAAAATTATAACATGGTCGGGGCGAAAGGATTCGAACCTTCGACCCCCTGGTCCCAAACCAGGTGCGCTGACCAGACTGCGCTACGCCCCGACATTTAAAAAAACTTTAGGTTGGTCTTTTTAAGGCTGAAATTCTATCCAAAATCCAGCCTTTTGTCAAGGAAAAGTTTTTTAAGCTTTTGGGTTGAATTCGATAAGTCCTTCTGTTGGCGAACTTGCTGTTGCAAAAGGCTTCTTCGCAATTCTTCCAGCAAGGTAACTAGCACGTCCCGCAAGGACAGCATATTTCATCGCTTCTGCCATCAAGATAGGGTTTCTAGCTTGTGCAATGGCTGTATTGGTAAGTACACCATCAGCGCCAATTTCCATCGCAATAGCGGCATCACTAGCACAGCCAATACCTGCGTCGACGATGACAGGAATGTTAACCGCTTCTTTAATGAAAAGAACATTGTAACGGTTTTGAATGCCAAGACCACTTCCTATTGGTGACGCCAAAGGCATAACAGCAGCACTTCCAGCATTCTCAAGGCGCTTTGCCATAATAGGATCATCATTGGTGTAAGTCATGATGGTAAAGCCATCTCGTGCTAAAACTTCACATGCTTTGAGTGTTTCCATAACATCGGGATAGAGAGTTTTTGCGGTATCGCCGATAACTTCGAGTTTGATAAGATCAAGTCCTGTCGCTTCTCGAACCATGCGAAAAAGAGTGATAGCATCTTCGGCGGTTGTACAGCCTGCAGAGTTTGGAAGGAGTTTAATGTCAGTACCTTTGAAGTAATCCATGAGATTTTCTTCGTTGGAATTGGTAATGTTGACACGACGCACTGCAACGGTGATAAGCTTAGAACCACTCGCGAGCGTTGCATCTTTAGTCGTTTGAAAGTCTGGGTATTTACCGCTTCCTACGATCAAGCGACTTGCAAATTCAATATTGCCTACTTTGAGAATGTCATTCATTTTTAGTTCCTATTGAGTAAATTTTTAACAGTTTCGGGAAGGAGTTCATGTTCAAGTGCGTGAATTTTGGCTTCAAATGTTTCCAAATTCATACCTTCAACTTTCTCGAAACAGCGTTGTGCGATGATTTCACCGCCATCAAGCTCTTCGCTAACGTAGTGAACGCTGATGCCTGCGACTTTCATGGGTGAATCAAAGCTCTCTTTTATAGCATTGCCTCCCTTAAAAAGGGGAAGGAGTGAAGGATGTAAATTGATCGCTTTAACCTGTTTTGTGAAATAAGGGGTGAGAAAACGCATAAATCCAGCAAGCACGGTAAGCTCAGCTCCACTGTGATGGATAGCCTCTACAAGAGCTTCATCAAAGGCTTCACGGCTTCCATAGAGCGTATGATCGAGGATGAGAGGCTCTATGCCATAACTTCGTGATTTTTCGATTCCTGCTGCATTGGGACGATTGCAGATGGTGGTTGCAACTTCAATTTTACAGTGTTCAAATACTTTGTTGTGAAGAGCCGCAAGCAGTTTTTCTAAATTACTGCCCTCCCCACTAAATAAAATAGCAATTTTTTTTATAACCATTTAAGACCTTTACAAATATCAATCGGGGTAAGCGCAAAATTATTACATGTAAACTTTTGCGAGACAAGTGCATGCGCTAATGAGGCATGAATTGCCGCGTCTTTTGGGGTATATCCTTGGGCTAGAAGTGCTCCTATCATACCAGACATGACATCGCCACTGCCACCTTTTGCAAGGGAAGGCATGCCATAGGTGTTGATGAAAAGCTCGCCATTATGTGCGATGATGGTGTTCGCACCTTTGAGAACGAGTACGACATGGGGGAACGCGAGGCTAAAGCGTTTAGCGTGTTTGAAGCGGTTTTGCTGAATCATTTCGACGCTGATTTTTTCTTTACATATAAGCTCTAAAATCGCGCTAAATTCTTTGGGATGCGGGGTTAAAACCACAGGTTTTTTGGATGCAATAATCTGCGTGATAAGCGGATGATGCGACAATGATGCGTCAATAACCAGTGGCAGTGTGTTGGCGAGCAAAAGTGTTTTAAGTGCCACTTCATCAAATGGCATTTCAAGTCCCATACCTGCTACGATCACATTGGCATTTTTTGGCAGTGTTTCGCTGCTCATCAGATAAATGGGCAATTTTTTAGGTTTCTCGCCAAGAAGTGTGACAAGTCCTGCACCAAAGTGAAATGCTCCCATGCCCGCAAGGCGTGCCGCACCCTCTTTGGAACCTTGCACAATGGCAACATGCCCAAAAGTGCCTTTATTGGTGTTTTTCTTCATGCGAATGGGTAGTTTGAGATCGCTTTTGCGAAGTAGAAATGTTGTGCTAGGTATTTCATACTGATTTCGTGCTATGCCTAGATTTGCGATTTTAATTTTTCCAACAGCATCTTTAACGTTGTCATTGAGCAAACCCAGCTTTAAAGCCCCCATTGTAATGGTTTCATGGGCTTGGAAAACAACGGAATTGAGCGTTAAATCGCTGAGAATGCCACTGGGGATATCACAGGCTATTTTGTAGCCTTGTTTCGCATTGAGCGTTTCAAGCAGTTTACATGTAAACGCATCCAAAGGACGGTTAAGTCCTGCACCAAAGAGTGCATCGATGTAAATATCGGCATCGATGAGTTCATTTACTATGACAACACCCACTTTTTTGGCACGCGCTAATTGTAGTTTTGCAAGCTCTGATTTAAGCTCATATGGCAGATAGACACTCACATTGTAAGCACCATGCAGTATGCGTGCCGCGACAATGCCATCTGCTCCATTGTTTCCCATGCCACAGACGAAGAGAGCACTCTTTTTACATGTAAGCTTTTTTTTCACAGAGCGAGCCAGTGCAAGGCCTGCATGTTCCATTAAAATTTCAGGGGTTAAATCAAAATTTGCATAACAACGCTCATCCAAACTGCTTGTTTCTTCATAGACATACTGCATTGGTTTCTCCTAACGCTTACGGAAGCTTAGAGCTTCAAGAAGGTGTTCTTGCGCTATCTGCTCACTTTGTGCCAGATCGGCTATGGAGCGCGCGATGCGAAGCACTTTGTGGATGCTTCTTTGACTTAGTCCCAAACGATTGCGTGCCATCTCTAAACTTTCTTCAGCGCGCGTGTCCAGTGTGCAAAAACGCATCGTGTTATGCTCATCCAGCTTGCCATTGAGCTCGCCTTGACCGCGCTTTTTTTGCATGATAAATGCTTTTAGTACCTGCTCAAACATCTCCTGCGAGCTTAGACCTGATTCTTTTGAACTCTCTTCGTTCATCTGAATGTAAAGATCGATTCTGTCCATAATAGGCTCGGAGATATGGTTTTTATAGCGATTGATCTCCACTTCGCTACAACGGCACTCATGCGTTTGGCTAAAAAGATTACCACAAGGGCAAGGATTTTGTGCGGCGGCGAAAAGAAATTTGGTCGCGTAGCTTATTTTGGTATTGACTCGTGAGATGAGCACTCGATGATCTTCAAGTGGTTCTCGCAGGCTCTCTAAAACGGTTTTGGAAAAGTTGGGAAATTCGTCAAAAAACAGAACCCCGTTGTGGGCGAGTGCGATTTCGCCTGCACGGCTTTGTGAACTGCCTCCACCAAATATAGACGGACGAGAAGAAGTATGATGGGGCGAGCGAAAAGGTCTGAGAGGGTTTAGTTCAACATCTTCTTCTTGCAACGATTGGTAAGCGTTAGATTCAAGTATCTCTTCGATGCTTTGAGGTGGTAAAATGTAGCGAAGGCGCTTGATGCTCATGCTTTTGCCACACCCTGGACTTCCTTCCATCAGAAGGTTGTGCATGCCAGCAGCGGCGATGAGCATGGCGCGTTTGGCTCTGTGTTGTCCTAAAACATCGTTAAAATCAAGTGGAAATTGAGTGCTGTAAAAATAATGTTTGCCATCAATTTCCAAAGTGTTTTCACAAAAACTTTGCTCACGTGGAGGCATTGCTACATTAAAGCGTTTCTCTTTAAAAAAAAGCAGTGCGTCACTCAGAGTTTCAACGCCATAGACTTCAATATTGGGGATTTGCTGTACTTTAGAGAGAAGCTCACTGGGTACTAAAACACGAAGATTTTGAGCGTGAGCCACTAATGAAAGAATGATGGGAAAAATAGTGTTGGTTTTCTTGACTTTGCCATCAAGCCCCAGCTCGCCGAAGATGAAAAAATCGTTACATGTAAAGCGCTCTTTTTGAATGGCAATGAGTAAAGCAATGACCAAATCAAAGTGGCTACCCTCTTTTTTAAGATCGGAGGGGGAGAGATTAATTGTGATTTTTTGAGCAGGAAACTGGAAGTTGATGCTTGATAGGGCAGATTTTATACGCTCACGCGATTCTTGGATGGATTGGTCCGCCATACCTACGATGCTAAAGCCTGGTAAGGCTCGAACAAGTGTGGACTCTACATCGACCTCATAGGCTTTGTTACCGTAAAGTGTAGCGCATTTAGCGTGTTTGACCTTGGATAGAGCAATCGCTTCTTCCATGGTTATTTACCTGCTTTTTGCTTTTTTTTCCACTCTTTTTCAAATTTTTTACGTTTTAGATAAGAGAGTTTTTCGATAAAAAGACGACCCTTAAGGTGATCCATCTCGTGTTGTACGGCAATTGCCATAAGATCCGTAAACTCTTCTTCGTGTCTGTTTCCATCTCTATCGTAGTAAGAGATTTTGATATGTGCGGCACGCTCTACTTCATCATAATACCCAGGAACACTCAAGCATCCCTCTTGATAGATGGTCAAACCATCTTTTTCAAGGATGACAGGGTTGATGATTTCATAGAGATTTTCGATCAGTTGTGAGCCTTCATCATCGACAAGGTTGATGACCACTACATTTAAAGGCACTCCAATTTGAACAGCAGCAAGTCCAATTCCTTCTCTACAAACCATAGTATCGTACATGTCTTGCAACAGTGTGTGCAGATGTGCATCGAAATGCATAACATCTTTTGACGTTTCGCGTAGAAGCTTATTGGGGTAAACTAATACCTCTCTATTCATAGCTCCTCGCTTGGGAGGGAAGGCGTACAAACAATATACGGAACATGTTTTTTGCCAGTATGCGGCAATTCTTCAAGGGTTGCCGCAATAAATTCTTCGGCGTTATGGTCAGGATCAAGTGCTACAATGCTCAGCTCAATATCGGTTTCAACTTCACCTGTTCCAACAAAAAAGCTGGTTTGGTACACAAGTTCACTGATACGATCACACGCTTTTTTAGCGCCAACAATATCGGTATGTTTTAGGATCATCGCAAAAATACCATCACCAAAATGAGCAACAACATCGCTTCTACGAGATGTTTTTAAAAGGAGCTTGGCAATGTTGCGAACAACAATATCTTTATCTTTTTTATTAACAATCTTTTCTAGCGTATCTTCTTTAACGCGCGCTAAAACCAAAGAACTTGGATGCGCATAGTTTTTAATGAGTTTGATCTCATCTTGGAGGGATTTAAGCAAGTATCTACGATTGTAAACGCCATACTTGACATCAAAAATGGATTGGTTATCGACCTCTTGTAAAATAATTGTCGTTTTTTGGTAATAATCTTTTAAAAGATCAATCTGTTTGGTGGTTAAGCCAAACATTTTATTGAGATCTTCACTTAGGGAAGAGATAATATTTTGAATCGATAGTGGATTAGAATTTGCCTCTAATTGAGTCGAGCGTTTTTTAACAATCTCTTGCATGACATTCAGGTTGCGGTAAACCGTAGAGACGACTTGCATGATGTTTTTAATCTGTGCAAAACCCTCTTTGACTTCACGTTCAATGCGTGCATGATTTTCATCATTATTTGTATTTTCAAGCTCTAAAAAGTCGTTGATACGTTTTTTAAAAGCAGTCGGTTTACTCTCTAAAAGTTTGTCAAAATAGATCTGAAAATTGGTGGGTGTGGGAGGGATATTCTCATCTCCCAACACCTTGAGCACCAAAGCGGCAAATTTTTCAAGCTCAGCATTAGAAGCTTGGGTTACAATAGGCTCTTTTGAAGGCGTTGGTGGCGGGGCTTGCTCGATCATATCATCTTTGGTATCAATATTGTAAACACCCGTTGACCCTTTGTCTTTATTGAAACGAACCATTGTTTGCCTTCTTTGCTATATTATTTAAAACTTTTATCTAATACTTTATCAATCAAGCCATATTCACATGACTCTTCTGCACTCATGAAAAAATCTCTCTCAGTATCTTTAATGATTTTTGGAAGTTTCTGTGAACAGTTTTTTGCCAAAATTTCATTGAGTACTTGTTTCATGCGTAAAATTTCTTTAGCTTGAATTTCAATATCCGTTGCTTGACCTTGTGCGCCACCTAGTGGTTGGTGAATCATAATGCGCGCATTAGGAAGCGCATAACGTTTACCTTTAGCGCCAGAGCTAAGCAAAAATGCTCCCATTGATGCCGCTTGACCAATACAAATGGTGCTAATATCGGGTCTAACATAGTTCATCGTATCGTAGATACTAAAACCACTGGTAATAACGCCACCAGGAGAGTTGATGTAAAGATAGATGTCTTTTTCAGGATCTTCCGCTTCAAGAAACAGTAGCTGTGCTACGATAGAAGAAGCAACAACATCATTAATCTCACCACTGAGCATAATGATACGATCTTTTAAAAGGCGAGAGTAGATATCGTAACTTCTCTCACCGCGACCCGTTTTTTCGATAACGACAGGAACGTAGTAGCTCATTATTTACCTTTAGTAAAAAGCTTTGTGAAGAGTCTCTCTTCAATAATAGACATTTTAATCGCTGGAAGGACACCTTGTTTCTCATAGAACTCTAGGTATTCTTTTGGATTAGCACCTTGTTGCATTGCTTCAAAGTAGATCATCTGAAGGACTTCTTGGTCACTGACATTGATGGTCTCTTGTTTAGCCAATTCATCAACGATAAAAGTTAGTTTAACACTTTTTTCAGACTCTGCTCTAAATTCTTCTCTTTTTTCTTTAATTTTTTCAGGATTTCCCGCATATTCTTTGATTTCGTCTTCGCTAAGCTTGCCAAAAACGCTTCTCATTTGAAGGTCAATCTCTTGGTCGACAATGTTTTCAGGAAGATCAAATACAATTTTTTCTAAAACGTTTTCAACAAATTTAGGCTTAACTTCGTCATTGAAAAGTTTTGCTAATTTTTCATTGCGAATTTCGTCTTCAATTTGACCTTCAAGAACTTCTAGTGTTGGATTCTCAACACCTGGAAGAAGTTTTTTAATCATCTCTTCGCTAGGAGTTTCAGGGATATCTTTAACTTTAATCTCTTTAAGGGTTACTTTAAATGTGGTTGGTTTTCCTGCAAGGTCTTTGTTTCCGTAAGTCTCTGGGAACGTTACAGCAATCTCTTTAGCTTTGCTACTTACTTTTAGACCAATGATGCCATCTTCAAAACCTGGAATGAAAGAGTTGCTTCCAATTTCAAGTGTATAGCCTTCTGCTTTACCGCCTTCAAATGCTACACCATCTATAAAGCCTTCAAAATCAATCACAACGAAGTCGCCTGATTTAACAGCACGTTTCTCTTCAACCGTTTTAAGATCAGCAACCAGTTGAAGTGTTTTTTCAAGTCTCTCAGCGATCTCTTTTTTAGTGATTTTAGGAGCTTTGTATTCAGGTACGCACTCTTTGTAGCCTTCGATAATAATAGTTGGTTTGAATGAAAGTTTCATAACAAGATCTAACCCGCCATCTTTCTCTTCAAATTTTGAGAAGCTTGGCTCACCGACAACAAGGTCTGCTTTGATGTCAAGTTCAGCTAAAGCTTTTGTGTAAAGCTCTCTGAGTGCTTCTGTTTGTGCATCTTCTTTGAGTTGTTTGCCGTAGCGTGCTTTAACGATATGTGCAGGAACCTTTCCTTTTCTAAAACCATCAACTTTCATATTTGAAGCAGCCGATGCAATCATCTTCTCTTCTTTTTTTTGTAAAAGCGCAGGTGAAATGGTTGCCTCAACTGCAGCATTAGCACTATTTGTACGGTTAACTTTAATTTGCATAAAATCCCTTTTCGATATAAAATTTTGCTCAAATATACCAAAAAATTGCTTTTAAGTCGCTTTTTATCCATTAAAAAGCAAAATAGAGATAAAATATTTCGTCTTAATTTTAACAGAAGTGAATCACAATGCAACGAAGAGAAGAGTTTGAACAAGCCGTCAAAACAATGCTTGAAATTATTGGTGAAAATACCCAGCGTGAGGGGCTTTTAAAGACACCAACACGCGTTTTTAAAGCATATGAACATATGACACAAGGGTATCATCAAAGTCCCAATGAGGTATTGGGTGAAGCACTTTTTGAGAGCGACAATAATCAAATGGTACTTATTAAAGATATAGAGTTTTATTCGATGTGTGAACATCACCTTCTACCGATTATTGGACGTGCTCATGTTGCGTACATTCCTAATGGAAAAGTCGTTGGACTTTCCAAAATTCCTCGTATGGTTGACATTTTTGCGCGCCGTCTTCAAATCCAAGAACAACTTACCGAACAAATTGCTAAAGCGATTGATGATGTTATTGCTCCCAAAGGAGTAGGTGTTGTCATCCAAGCACGTCATATGTGTATGGAAATGAGAGGGGTTGAAAAAACACACTCCAATACCACGACATCAGCACTTCGTGGACTCTTTCTCAAAGCAGATACGAGGAAAGAGTTTTTCGACATCATCAATGCACCGCAGGCTAATCGCTACTAATGCCACTCGAGCGCCTCAAAAAACAACTTCACGGTAAAAGCCTCTCTCCCATGTTTGGCACCATCACCAAAATTAGCTCCACGACCATTGAGGCGTGTGGGCTAAGACCTAGTATTGGTGATATTGTTAAAATTGTTTCACTTGATGGGGCTAAAAGTGAGCTTGGCATGATCACCGAAGTGGATCGCAACTCCTTTTTTATCTCTCCTTTTGGTTTTATTGAAGGTTTTAAAACTGGTGATAAAGTCTTTATCAGTGAGCAAGGCATGATGATCCCTGTGGGCGAAGAGTTGCTTGGACGTGTGGTTGACCCGTTTATTCGCCCAAAAGATGGCAAAGGAACGGTAGGTGCAACGTCAATGGCACCTATCATGAAAGCGCCACTTGATCCGATGAAAAGAGGGCTAATTAACGAGCCATTTCGTGTCGGTGTCAAGACCATTGATGGACTTTTGACGTGTGGCAAAGGTCAGAAAATGGGCATCTTTGCAGGAAGTGGTGTGGGTAAGTCCACACTGATGGGCATGATCGTTAAAGGTGCAGAAGCCTCCATCAAAGTCGTTGCACTCATAGGGGAACGTGGACGTGAGGTCCCTGAGTTTATTGAAAAAAACTTGGGTGGTAACCTTGACAATACTGTCATTGTGGTAGCGACCAGCGATGATTCGCCTTTGATGCGAAAATACGGTGCTTTTAGTGCAATGAGCATTGCAGAGTACTTTAAAGACCAAGGACGAGATGTTCTGTTTATGATGGACTCCGTTACACGTTTTGCGATGGCACAACGTGAAATTGGTTTGGCTTTGGGTGAGCCACCAACCTCTAAAGGCTATCCGCCATCCGTTTTGGCACTTTTGCCTCAACTCATGGAGCGGGCAGGAAAAGAAGAGGGTAAAGGCTCGATTACAGCGTTCTTTACTGTTTTGGTTGAGGGTGATGATCTTAGTGATCCAATTGCCGATCAATCCAGAAGTATTTTGGATGGTCACATTGTTCTCAGTCGTGAGCTCACCGACTATGGTATTTACCCGCCGATTAGCATTCAAAACAGTGCTTCAAGGGTTATGGGCGATGTCATCGATGGTGAGCATAAAAAAGCGGCGATGCGCTTTAAGCGCCTTAACTCCATTTTGAAAGAGAACGAGGTTCTCATTCGTATTGGTGCGTATGAAAAAGGCAACGATAAAGAGTTAGATATCGCAATTAGCAAAAAAGAGAAGATGAATGGCTTCTTACAGCAAGATCCTGAAGAAGTTTTTGAGTTTGAAGCAACGGTTGCTGAGTTAAAACAGATCATTGCCTAAATTTTTTTAGTATTTTTTAATATAGAAAGTAATAGTATTCAAAAATTAATTAGGATAAAGTTTATCCTATATAGAATGGAGCAATAAGACGATGAGAGTCTATTTAGATAATAACGCAACAACCATAGTTGATCCTAAAGTTTTTGCTGATATGGAACCCTATTTTTGTCAAATGTATGGCAATCCAAATTCTTTACATGAATTTGGCAGTGAAAGTCATCCTGCACTTCGCAAAGCGATGGATCAGCTTTATGCTGGTATTAATGCAAGCGATGAAGACGATATTGTCATCACATCGTGTGCGACTGAGAGCAATAACTGGGTCATTAAAGGTATTTATAACGATAAAATTTTAAATGGCGACAAAGATCATATTATTACCAGCGAAGTAGAGCATCCAGCCGTTGGAGCTTCCTGTAAATTTTTAGAAGGTCTTGGCGTTAAAGTGACCTACCTTCCTGTTAATACCGATGGTGTCATTGAACTTGAAGATCTTAAAAATGCAATTACCGATAAAACAGCGCTTGTCTCCATTATGTGGGCAAACAACGAAACAGGTATGCTTTTCCCGATTGAAGAGATTGGGGCTATTTGTAAAGAAAGAGGCGTGCTTTTCCATACAGACGCCGTCCAAGCCGTTGGTAAAATTCCTGTGGATGTCAAAAAAGCCAATGTTGATTTTCTAAGCTTTTCTGCTCATAAATTCCACGGTCCAAAAGGTGTTGGAGGTCTTTACATTAAAGGTGGACAGCAACTCACGCCTCTGTTTCACGGTGGTGAACACATGGGTGGACGCCGTAGTGGAACGCTTAATGTTGCGGGTATTGTGGGTATGGGAAAAGCGATGGAACTTGCTGTTGAAAGCCTTGATTTTGAGAAAAACAACGTAAGACGTCTTCGTGACAAACTTGAAGATGCGATTTCGCTTATACCAGAAACTTTGGTGATTGGTACGAAAGAGCAAAGAGTCCCTAATACCATTTTGGTCAGCGTCAAAGGTATTGAAGGCGAAGCGATGCTGTGGGATTTGAATAAAAATGGCATTGCAGCTAGTACAGGAAGTGCTTGTGCGAGTGAAGCGTTGGAGTCAAATCCTGTTATGGAAGCTATAGGCGCAGAAGCTGATCTAGCACATACGGCTCTTCGTCTTTCACTTTCACGCTTTACAACCGATGAAGAGATAGACTACACCATAGAGATTTTAAACAATGCGGTAACACGCCTTCGTGCCATTTCAAGCACCTATGCGTATGCCCCTGAGTGGCATGTTAGTAAGCTATAAGCGAGTTCTTACAGAACTCTAAACACGCTTTTAAAGCAAAGCTCTAAAAGCTACGTTAACACTGGGTTCTCTTTGGCAGAGAGCCCGCGCACCTTTGGTGCTTTTATTTTTACATGTAAAAAAGGATAAAAAAATGGCAAAAAATAGTTTAATTGGCGGCTCCATCTGGGAGGAATACAGCCAAAAAGTACAAGATTTGATGAATAACCCACAAAATATGGGACAATTAACCGAAGAAGATGCAAAAGCAATGGGCGGAAAGCTTGTCATTGCAGATTTTGGTGCAGAGAGCTGTGGCGACGCGGTCAGACTTTATTGGATCGTTGATGAAGCAACTGAAATCATCAAAGCGGCAAAATTTAAAAGTTTTGGTTGTGGTACAGCCATCGCAAGTTCTGACACGATGGCAGAACTTTGTATCGGTAAGACAGTTTCTGAAGCGGTTAAAATCACCAATATTGATGTTGAAAAAGCAATGCGCGATACTCCAGACATTCCTGCGGTTCCACCTCAAAAAATGCACTGTTCTGTTATGGCGTACGATGTTATCAAAGCTGCTGCTGCTTCGTATAAAGGCGTTGATGCCGCAAGTTTTGAAGATGACATCATCGTATGTGAATGTGCGCGTGTTAGCCTTGGAACGATTAGAGAAGTCATTAAAATTAACGACCTTAAAACCGTTGAAGACATTACGAATTACACCAAAGCAGGTGCATTTTGTAAATCCTGTATTAAACCAGGTGGTCATGAAGCACGTGAATACTACCTTGTTGACATTCTAAGAGATACCAGAGCTGAGATGGAACATGACCATTTGCTCGCTATTTCCAATTCAAAAATTGATGGCACTAGCACGGTAAGTTTTGAAGAGTTGACCGTTGTTAAAAAACTAAAAGAGATCGAAGCGATCATCGATGAAAACATCCGTCCAATGCTCGTTATGGATGGCGGTAACCTTGAAATTCTTGATATCAAAGATGGAAGTGATGGCGCAATCGACGTTTACATCCGTTATCTTGGTGCATGCAGTGGTTGTGCAAGTAGCTCTACAGGCACACTTTATGCGATTGAAGCTGTCTTACAAGAGAAATTAAGTAAAAATATACGAATATTACCTGTCTGAAAAGACTTCAGAGGAGTGCTTTCGCACTTCTCTGAAATTTCTTACATGTAATAAGGAAAAGATGTGGCAAAAGTCGAATTTTTGGGACCCCTTGGACGTCCTAGCATTGAAGTGGATATTGCAAATTTAAACGAACTCAAAACCTTTTTTAAAGAGGACAAAGAACTTCAAGACTGGCTTGCTATCTGCGCAGTTGCTGTGAACGATACGCTCGTTTGCGACCTAAATATACCACTCTCCAAAGAGGATAAAATCTCACTTTTACCCCCAGTTTGCGGAGGTTGATTCATGCTTGAACTTCATGATGGACCTTTACATGTAAACACGATTTTAGCTTCGTGGTACGACCACGTTTGCGATAAAAATTATGGTGCATTTATCCCTTTTGTAGGCATCGTCAGAGATGAAGATGGTATCGAAGGGCTTAGTTTTGACATTTACGAGCCTATTTTAAATAACTGGTTTAACGTGTGGCAAGAAAAAGCCAGAGAGCAAAACGCTTACCTTCTTATGGCGCACTCTCGTGGTGATGTACCTAACCATACTTCAAGCTACATTGCCGCTGTTGTCTCTCCGAAACGTAAAGTTGCCCTTAAAATGATTAACGATTTTGTCGAAGATTTTAAAGCCAATGCTCCTATTTGGAAATATGATTTGGTAGAAGGCAAACGCGTGTATGCCAAAGAGCGCTCGCATGTTCTCAGTGGCTCTGGACTCTTAAAGGCGGATGCATGAGTAAGACATTCCTACCGTTTGATGAAACACTAGAAGCGCTTGAAAACTCCATAAAAACAGAAATGGGCATTGAAAATATTTTCATAGGTGACGCGCTTGGTCGCTTTCTTGCCGTTGATGTTGTAGCACAAGAAGACAATCCAACGCATGCAACTTCTTCGATGGATGGTTATGCCATTCGTTGTGAAGACCAACAACTAGGTTCACTGATCATCAGCGATTTTATTCCTGCGGGAACTGAAACGCATGGTGTCGTGCATAAAGGTGAGTGTGTCAAAACCTTTACGGGCACATTAATGAGCGAAGGCAGCGATACGCTGATTCCCATTGAAAATGTCGAAGTTAAAGAGGGAAAAATTCACATCACTTCCGCGGTATCCAAAGGCTTTGCGGTTCGCCCTGTGGGTGAGAACTACAAAGCGGGTGAAGTGCTCATCAAAAAAGGCACGAAGATTGGTTTTGCTGAGATTGGTGTGATGGCAGAAGTGAGTATGGTTCAAGTTGAAGTGTTTATGAAGCCTCGCATCGCCATTCTCTCAACCGGTAATGAAATCTTGGACTTCGGCGAGCCAAAAACGTCTTATGCACAAATTCGAAGTTCAAATCACGTCACCGTTGAAGCGATTTTACGCCAACTAGGCTGTGAGTGTATGCGTTTTAAACTCATTCGAGACGATCGTGATTTGATCGAGCAACAACTCAGACAAGCGTTGATGTGGAGTGACATCGTCATTACCACGGGCGGTGGAAGTGTTGGAGACTTTGACTTTCTACAGAGTATTCTAACCGACATGAAAATCGAAAATATCATCGACGGTTCATACATGAAACCAGGTCGTCACATTCGTGTGGTCAAATCGGGTCACAAATACATCTACGCTCTCCCAGGCTTCCCGTACAGTGCTTCGGTTTGTACCTTTTTATTTATAGCCCCACTGCTTCGCAAAATGCGCGCGCAAACGTTTGCCTTGCCAACGATTAAAGCTTACATGGGCGAGCTCTATAAAAAACGTTCCAAATTTGTGGAATTTACAGCGTGCAATCTTCGATTTATTGAGGGGCAGCTTGTTGTTGATTTAGAAGGCAAAAAAGAGGGCAGTAGTGCCATCCTCAATAACCTCTTAGAAAATCCCGTTCTTTTACGCGTTGAAAAAGATGTCCAAAAAATTGAAAAAGGCGAGATGGTTGACGTGGTATTGCTGGACTTGTAAAAGTTTGGCAATACCCAAAAAACTTCGTTTTAGTCTTTACATGTAAACAACATAACCTCTATTTTTGAAAGGTTTTTATGGATAACACACTGTTCGATAAAACCATCACATGCCCTTACTGTTGGGAGAACTTTTCTATTTTCATTGAACCTAGTAGTGAAGTGGGAGAGAGTTATATTGAGGATTGTTACGTCTGCTGTCGCCCCATCGAAATTTACGTTGCATCGAAACATGACGACTTTATAGATATTCGAGTTAGCCGTATAGAGGGGAATGAGTTTTAGAGGCTTGTTTTTTCTTTACATGTAAAAATTTTTATATCATAGTAATCTTTTGCATCAATAATTTTTGTAAGGATAAGTAATGGAAATTAATTCAATTTTACCAATTTTTACTTTAGTACTAGGATCATATTTGACTTATTATTTTGCTAATAAATCAAAAAGAGAAGAAGCTGTTTTAAAATATAAAGAAGAAAAATACGTTAATTTACTTGTGTTATTGCGAGGATTTGTTGGTTCATCAGCAAACGCTGAAACAAAGCGTAAGTTTTTTGAAGAGCAGTACAAATCATGGATTTATAGTTCTGATGATGTTGTAAGGGCAATTAATGCTATGGTTAAATTAGTTATTGATTCAAAAGGAAAAGATCCTGATCCTGCAAAAGGTAGAGAGGTTATTGGAAATATTGTGCTAGCAATGAGAAAAGATTTAAAGGGAAAAACAAATTTAAATTTCTCTGATTTTGTTTACACAGATGTTTTGTAACCATTGTAAAATATACTTTTTAATAGAAAACCTAATTTTAGGGCTATTGATCAAAATAGCCCTATCCAACTCCAATACGTGTAGACCATAATCGTACAAAAAACTGCTCCAAATAGACTCATGATCGCACCCACTTTAATCAACTCACTTGAGGTGATCTCTTCCGTTGCAAGACCGATGATGTTCGGGAGATTGGAGACGGGGAGTAGGTATTGGTGAAGCATATTCATACTGACTAAAATGACAAATGCTGTGACTTGCATACCTGCATTGGCAGGAAGGGCGGCAACGGCGATGGCATGGGCGATGACTACAGGTGTTAATGCCGTTGTTTTGGGACCTGCTCCTGTGAATAAGACTTGAAGTGCAAGCATTAGCCAGATGAAAATGACGACTTGTAGTTTGACATCAAGACTAAGTAATGGATGAAAAAACGTACTCGCAAGCCACGCGGCGGCGCCTGTTTTAACGAGCAATGAACCCATAGACAAACCAGCCCCATACACGATAAAAACATTCCAAGGAACTTTTTTCTCAGCTTCTTTCCATGTCATGACTTGCGTAGGAACGGGGGCTATCATCGCAGCAACGGCAAGTAGGGCAACGAGCGTGGTATCAAGACCGTGAAGTTTATCGGTTGCCCATAAAAGAAGCGTCGTGATGAAAATGACAAACGTATAAATCTCTTTTGAGCTCATTTTCCCCATAGCATTTAACTGTTTTTGCATGACATCTTGACCTGCTGAGATGTCTTTGATGTCGGGTGGAAACATCTTAATAATCATATACGTTGCGATTAAGCCCATAAGTAGGGCTGGTGGCATGCCGATTTTAAACCACTCCATCCAGCCTACGGTTACTCCTGTTGCATTTTTGATAAGACTAACAGAAATTGGATTGGCGGCGTGAGAGGTCATAATGCCCATGCAGTACATCGTTCCTGCCACGGTAACAATATAAATCAAGCCTTTGACTAGTGTACTTTGCCCTTTTTCGGCACCAAACGCTAAACCCATTGAGGTGATAATCGGTATAACCAAAAGCGTTTTAGCCGCAAGAGAAGGAATGAAAAAGGTCATAAGAAGTGTGACTAAGGAGATCGCCCAGTATAAATTGATGGCGGATTTTCCGATCTTGCTTACAATGATGAGCGCAAGCCTTTTGGAAAGCCCAGTGTCACCCATACAGGCTGCCATAATCATACCAAGAACGACAATCCAAACGCCCGTTGAAGAATACCCAATCAGTGCTTCACCAATTTTTCCTGCACCAAAGAGAACCAAAAAAGCAATGATTAAAAAACCACTCTGGGCATCATCCAGAGCTTGAGTGATCCACACAATGATGGCAAAGATGCCAACCCCAAGCGCTACTTTTCCTTTGAAATTGAGTCCCGCCATTTCGGGTGTAAGATAAATCATGGAAAGCATGGCGATTAAAGCCAAAACAATAAAAATAATCTTCTTGGTGTTAAACATATCAACTCCTGTGTGCGCCCTAGATATTCAGTTGCAGGAAAATGTCACATACAAAATGTGATGTTGAAGTAGAATAAGATAAGAAACCTTAAATTTAATGTAAAAAGAGGTTTGAGTGAAACTTTGAATTAAGTAGATTTACATGTAAGGACAATCCTTACATGTAAACGTCAATCATTAACTGAAATCATATTTTATTTTTGTTAGATCTTCAGATATTGCCCACAATTTTTCATGTTCAGCTGTATTTCTTGCACGACATGGTAAGCGTTTTATTTTTGGTGATCCTTTGAGTTGTAAGCACCCTTTTGGGCCATAGAACGTACCACTTGAAACATCGTCTACACAAGCGAGCAGGGTTGGTAATGCTCCTTTTTCTGCTTCTTGACCAAGGAGTTTAACGAATATCTTTGAGGGCTTTGAATATCTTTGTAAGTTTGTTATAGATGCACCAGGGTGAGCTGCTACACATGTTAACCACGGTGCTTTTTTCCCTAGCTCAAGCATGAAATCAAGATTGGCGAGTTTGGACTGTCCGTATGCTTGCATTGGGTTATAACTCAGGTTACTTTGAAGGTCATTGAAATTGATTTTACCCCAAAATGCTACTAAACTAGAGACAACCACAACACGCGGTTTTTGACTTCTTTTCAACGCAGGCAATAATAGTCCCGTCAAGGCAAAGTGCCCTAAATGGTTGGTGGCAAATTGAAGCTCAAAACCTTTCGTGGTTACTTCTCTCTTTGGTGGTGCCATTACTCCTGCATTATTAACGAGAATGTCTAAGGGCTTATTTAATGCCAAAAATCTATTGGCAAAGTTGGCAATAGACTCTTGATCGGCTAAATCAAGTATTTCTAGTTTAAATAGACCGCTTGATGCTGATTTTTGTAGTTTTTCTAACGCTGCTTGCCCCTTTACTTTATCTCTGCATGCAATGATAACCTCGGCTCCTGCTTCACCTAATGCCAAAGCTGTATAAAATCCAAGTCCACTATTGCCACCTGTAACAATGATAGTTTTCCCCTTTAAATCGCCGATGTCTTCTAGTCCCCATGCCTTTTGGCAACATTTACAACCCATAATAAAACTCCTTTGATTTTAAATTTCGATAACTATCGAATTATAAAGATATACGAAAGACATTAAACCCACTATACAAAAGACATTGGGTTTAGTTAGGCAAGAGTTTTTTGACTTCTTCCCATGTGGAAAGGATAGGTCTTGCAATCAAAAACTTACCTTGTCTCTCTGTTACGATAAGTCCTGCATTTGTCAACTCTTTAAGATGATGTGAAACGGTAGGTGCGCCAATTTTAAGTTTATCAATGATGTCAGTCACACAACATTCATTAGCTTGAAAATCACTTTGCTCCCCTTTTACAATACCGAGATAAATCTCGAGTCGATTAGGATGAGAGAGTGCTTTCATCACTTTTGCAGCTTCTTTAATATCCATAGTATCCCCATATAATTCGATAGTTGTCGAAGTATATAATTTATAGTCTTCTTTGTCAAGTTCAAAATAATCTTTTACATGTAAAGATTCTAAACTTCTTTATGCATTTTGCCATTAAACGAAAAAATCGTTTGAAGATTGATCTTTTTCCCACCTTTTAGCATTAAAAACTCTTCATACTCTATCATCATCAATTCCGTCACAATACTTTTAATGGTAGTGGTTTGCTCATTTTCAAGATAGACAATGGTGGAAGGAATTTTACGTTGAATGGCGACCATCAGTTGGTCGTAAAATTCGCAAGAGATGGGATTATGCATAAGAACTTCTTTTCATGTGTGGATTTACGATGCGATGGCTAAAAAACCAAGATAAACAAAAACATACCGAGCCAGTTTGGCAAAACCTACGATAATGACAAACTTCCACCACGCATAACGTACGATGCCAGCGACAAAGGTAAGTGGGTCGCCGATGATGGGAAGCCATGAAAAAAGCAGGCTCCATGCGCCGTATTTTTCAAAAAGAGACGAGGCTTTTTGGAGGTGTTTCTCTTTCATGTAGTTTTTACGTAGTGCAAAATCTGTGGCGTATTTTCCAAGGATATAGTTGGCAAAAGCACCCAGTGTGTTGCCCAGTGTGGCGACACCTAAAAGTAGAATAGGGCTTAGATGTTCGCTTAAAAGATACACAAAAAGTGCTTCGCTTCCACCGGGTAAAAGTGTGGCAGAAGCGAAGCTGGTTAAAAAGAGAGAGAAATAGCTCACTGTTTAGGAAATGACCGCTAAAATCGTCTCTTGGTTAGTGACATTGGAGTCGTATTTGACGACCAAAAGTTGCTCACTTTCATTGCGATACCATTCAAGAACGCCTATAACATTGTGTAAGTGTTCAACCCGTGTGAGATCGAAGCTGTCGTAAGAAAGATAGATGTTTTTGTTATGACTTGGATTTTTGAGCGCGGCGATCAAAAAGAGCCAGAGAATACAGGTAATGAAGATAACCCATGCTATCTCTTTAATGCCAAAGTGTTGTAAGAAATAACCACCAAAAACACCACCAATAAACGTTCCAGCATACCCAAAGGTGTTAAATACACCGAGTGCTGCGCCTTTTTGGTGAACCTTCGCGTATTTACTCGCCATGGATTGCATAAGTGGTTCATGCATGTTAAAGCCGATGAAGAAGATGACCACACCCACGATAAACCACGGAGCGGCGTGAGCGTAACCCATCATAACGTAGCTGATGGCAAATAAGGAGACACCGATCATGAGCATCTCTTTGGAAAGGTGTTTTTTCTCACCTAAAATAGCGGAAGGTCCCATGGCAAGTACACCACAGATCATCGCTGGAAGATAGACCATCCAAAGCTCTTTTTTGGCAAACCCAAACTCTTGAACCATGATGATAGGAATGACCATAAACGCGAGCGTCATCATCCCTTTTTGAAGCATGTTGGTGATGTTCATGTTCATGAGATTGCGGTCTTTTAAAATGTGTTTGAGCTCCGTCTCGTCTGCACCATAATGGTGGACGATTTTAGGAGGATTTGGCACTTTGGTGTAGAGTACGATCATTGCAAAGATGGAAAGTGCTGCGGTAATGAAAAAGAGTTTATCGACACCATAATAACCGCCGATGACAGAGCCTAACATCATGGAAATAGCAAAACTTGCCGCAATACAACCACCCATGATCGCCATAGCTTTGCCGCGCACCTCTTCTTTGACCATATCGCTGATCATCGCAGTACCAACAGCACCAATGGCAGCAGCACCTTGTAAAAAACGACCGATCATCAAGCCATAAATGGTGTCACTGTACGCACAGACGAGTGAGCCTGCGAGAAAGATAACCAGACCAATAAAGATGGTAATTTTACGCC
This sequence comes from Sulfurospirillum arsenophilum NBRC 109478, assembly GCF_000813345.1. Taxonomy (NCBI): domain Bacteria; kingdom Pseudomonadati; phylum Campylobacterota; class Epsilonproteobacteria; order Campylobacterales; family Sulfurospirillaceae; genus Sulfurospirillum; species Sulfurospirillum arsenophilum. The sequence goes on from NZ_BBQF01000003.1 coordinate 161,911, forward strand.
CAATTTTATCGGATATGATGCCAAAAGGGATTTGGAGTAACATCTGTGTAACGGCATATCCACCGATGGTGATACCCACGAGAAATTCGTTAGAGCCCTCCAGATGAAGCGCGTAAACGGAGAGGACGGGTAAGACGATAAAGAGACCTAAAAAACGGAGTGAAATAATAAGGCTAAGGGGAAAAATAGTTTTGAACATGGAAGGAAATTCCTCGAAATTTAATCAAGACAAATTTTACCCTTGTTAAACTTTGAAAATTCTATGGATTCACTGAGCAACTCTTTGTACAAGGTTGTTTTATGTTATAATTTACACCCTAAATGATGATGGTAAGCGCCATCAATGCGTTAAGAAGTTGAAAAATGTAAGGCACAAAGGTGTCTTTTGTAATGGATGTGAATGCGACAGAGTATACTTTTTTTAGTGTGTTTAATGATTTTGGTGAGCGGTTGTAGCTTAAAAACGACCTCTCCTTCCTCTCAAGATGAAGCCTTTGTAACCTCGATTAAAGAGCAAAACGAACGTTTTGAGTCTCTCAGTCAAAATGAAAATTTTGATGAACTGCTTTCTTTGTTTCGTCAAAATTGCGCGGCACCTTTAAGCAAAAAAGTCTATGCCAATGTCTGCGAACAAGCTTTACATGTAAACGATGCCAAAGCTTTTTTCAAAAACTCTTTTGAACTTAAAAAAATCCAACCCAATGAACAACGCTCGATGTTGACAGGTTACTATGAGCCGCTACTTCATGGAAGTATGAAAAAGAGTGCGCGTTTCAAATACCCAGTATATGCCAAACCCAAAGACCTTCTCATGATCGTGGGCGAGAATGACAAGAAGATGCGTGGACGTTCCGTAAAAGGCAAGATGATGCCTTACTATACACGCGAAGAGATCAGCAAACGCAAGCTCAATGCAGAAGTTCTCTGTTATGTAGACGATAAAATAGACCTTTTCTTTATGGAAGTGCAAGGCTCGGGAAGGGTTGAGTTGGAAGACGGTAAAGTCATTTTTATAGGTTATGCCGATGCTAACGGGCATCAGTACAAATCTTTAGGTCGCGAGATGATGAACCGTGGCATTTTCGCCAGTGTCGAAGAGATTTCATTGCAGAGTATCAGAGCATGGCTTGTAGCGCATCCAACGCAAATAGACGCACTGCTTAACACCAATCCAAGCTATGTCTTCTTCCGCAGAATGGATCAAAAAGCAACAGGAAGTTTGGGGCTTGTGTTGACACCTGAGCGTTCCGTTGCGGTCGATCGCAGTTTTATTCCACTAGGTTCACTCTTAGCGGTTAAGAGCCATTCGGCAAATTACAGTGTCGATAAATTTGTTTTTGCTCAAGATACGGGTGGTGCGATCAAAGGGCCAAATAGGGCTGATATGTTTATGGGGTATGGCGAGCGAGCGCAGTGGATAGCAGGTGAGCTTAAAGCGCCGCTTGAAGTGTGGATTATGCAACCCAAATTTTAAACAAAAATCGGTACAATAAAAGATTAATTACAAGCATTGGGAGCAGAGTTTGAGAATTATTTTAGCCACGTCCAATCAAGGTAAAGTTAAAGAGTTCCAGTCATGGATCAATGAGTATGAAGTGGTCGCTTACAGCGATATTATGGAGCCTTTTGAGATCGATGAGACAGGCTCGACGTTTAAAGAAAACGCTCTGATTAAAGCGCGCGCCGTGTATGAAAAACTAGAAAACAAAAACGACATCGTTTTAAGCGATGACAGTGGCATCAGCGTACCCGTTTTAGGCGGGGAGCCGGGCATTTACAGTGCGCGTTATGCAGGCGTTAATGCAAACGCAAAAGATAATTTGAACAAGCTTATTCAGACGCTTAAAGACAAAGGGATTGCAAAAACGCCCGCATTTTACACCGCAGCGATTGCACTTGTTTGCAAAAAAGGTGAATTTTGTGTGCATGGCTGGATGCACGGCGATGCCATTGCAGAAGCACGTGGAAACAATGGCTTTGGGTACGACCCGATGTTTATTCCATGTGGTTACAACCAGACACTGGGTGAACTGGATGAAAGTGTAAAAAAAGCCTTTTCACACCGAGCACGTGCGTTGGAGCTCGCGCACATCGTTATCAACAGTTTGAAATAAAGAAGTAATCAAAAAAACGTAAAATAGACTAGGCTTTTTTGATAATGGCTATGGTTCATAGCGCTTATTAAAGAAGCCTCAATGAAAATCTTAAAGGATAGAAATGGCAACAGTATTAATTATTGGCGCAGGTGGGGTGAGTCGTGTCGTCACCAAAAAATGTGCGATGAACAAAGAGGTATTTTCACACATCGTCTTGGCAAGTAGAACCAAATCAAAATGCGATCAAATCGCAAATGAGATCAAAGAATCTTTACATGTAAACATCGAAACGGCTGCAATTGATGCGGATAATGTCGATGCATTGGTGGCTTTGATCGAAAAAGTAAAACCCGCTTTAGTGATGAACATCGCTCTTCCGTACCAAGACTTAACGATTATGGATGCGTGCATTAAGACGAACGTTCCCTACCTCGATACCGCAAACTACGAACATCCAGACCTTGCAAAGTTTGAGTACAAAGAGCAATGGGCAAGAGATAAAGCGTTTAAAGATGCTGGCATTATGGCGCTTTTGGGCAGCGGATTTGACCCAGGTGTCACCAATGTTTTTTGTGCCTACGCACAACAATACCTCTTTGATGAGATCAACTCTATCGACATTTTAGACTGTAACGCAGGAGATCATGGTTATGCGTTTGCAACCAACTTTAATCCCGAGATCAACCTTAGAGAAGTCAGCTCCAAAGGGCGTTACTGGGAAGAGGGCAAGTGGATCGAAACAGAGCCAGTATCTGTAAAAATGGTGTGGGATTACCCAGAAGTAGGCCCTAAAGACAGTTATTTGCTATACCACGAAGAGCTAGAGTCCTTGGTTCAAAACATCAAAGGGCTTAAACGTATTCGCTTCTTTATGACCTTTGGTCAAAGCTACCTTACACATATGAAATGTTTGGAAAACGTCGGCATGCTTCGCATTGATGAAGTTGAGGTTGATGGCGTGAAAATCGTTCCGATTCAACTTCTAAAAGCGCTCCTTCCAGATCCTGCGAGTTTGGGACCTAGAACGGTTGGCTTTACCAACATCGGTTGTGTCTTTGAAGGATTCAAAGATGGCAAAAAACGCAAAATTTACATCTACAACGTATGCGATCACCAAGCGTGCTACCGTGAGACGGGCGCTCAAGCAGTCAGCTACACCACGGGTGTTCCTGCAATGATCGGTGCGAAGATGATGTTAGAGGGCAAATGGGCTGGTAAGGGTGTGTTCAATATGGAGCAATTCGATGCAAAACCATTTATGGACGAGTTAAACACACAAGGGCTTCCTTGGAAAATCATCGAAATGAAACCCGACGAGACTTACGAAATTAAATAATCTACCTCGCTCAAAGCTTTACATGTAAAGTTTTGAGCCTCCTCTTTGACACTTTACATGTAAAGGATTACCATGTCAAAAAAAGCTAAAATTCTCTGGACAACGGACAACAAAGAAACCTCCCTACATATGGTCTGCCTCTATGCACACAACGCTATTTTAAAAGGCTGGATGGATGAAGTGGAAGTGCTGGTTTGGGGCGCTTCACAACGCTTGATCGCTGAAGATGCGGAAGTGAGAGCCAAAGTTGAAGCGATGATAAAGGATGGCGTTAAAGTGGTGGCATGTCTTAAATGCGCTGACACGATGGACATTACCGCGCCTTTACAAACGTGTGGCATTGATGTTCATTATACGGGAGAACTACTCAGTTCGTGGATCAACTCTGGTGAGACTGTTATTAGCGTATGAAAACAGTTTTAATCACGGGCTGTTCTTCGGGCATTGGTTATACTTGTGCCAAAGGGCTTTCAAAACTGGGCTATAGTGTTTTTGCCACCTGTCGCAATGATGCAGATGTTATGCGCTTGCAAAGTGAAGGGTTGAATGCTTTTAAGCTCGATTTGTGCGACTCTGGCAGTTTACATGTAGCGCTTGCATGGATGCTTTCTCAAACGGGTGGTCGCATTGATGTTCTCTTTAACAACGCCGCTTTTGGGCAACCCGGAGCCGTGGAAGACCTTAAACGTGATGTGCTTCGTGAGCAGTTTGAAACCAATGTCTTTGGCACACAAGAGCTTACAAACCTCGTACTCCCTTATATGCGCAAACAAGAAAGTGGACGCATCATTTATAACAGCTCTATTTTGGGTTTTGTGGCGATGAGTTACCGAGGGGCGTACAACGCTTCCAAATTTGCGATTGAAGGACTTGCTGATACGTTGCGTTTGGAACTTCATGGAAGTGGCGTAGACGTTGTCCTCATTGAACCAGGTCCTATCCGGAGCAATTTTCGTAAAAATGCCCTTGCCAAATTTTTAGCCAATGTTGACTCTGATCGTTCAGCGCATCGTGAAATTTATGCTAAAACATTAGAGCGACTTCAAAAAAGTGGTGATGGTGCTTTTACATTGGGGGCTGAGGCAGTTTTGGAAGTTTTAGTTCAAGCGATTGAGGCTAGGAAACCGAAATTTCGTTATCCTGTAACGTTCCCCACCAAGCTCTTTGTGTGGCTCAAACGTCTTTTACCAACCTCTTGGATGGATGCTATAGCGCGTAAAGCAGGGGATTAGGAAGCCTCAAATGAGGCTTCTTTTCACGTTCTAAATTTATTCAAAATCGCGTTTAGTTTTTCAGTTAACGAGTTAAGATGCTCGCTTGCTCCTGCGATCTCTTCTACACTTCTTGTATTTTGGATTGAAAGTGTATTGATCTCTTCGATTTTACTCACGATTTCTTCGATCTTTGAGCCTGTATTAATATAATCCGTAACCGTTTTGTCGTTTAATTTGGTCGCAATATCCATAATATCAACGGTCGTATTGATTTTTTTACCAACATCTTCGGCAACAACAGAAAGCTCTTGAACTTCTTTTGAGTTTTTATTCATCTGCTCACTACTGTCTGTAATGGCTTGGACGATAACGTTGATGGTAGCATGAATCTCTACAAGGCTTTTTTGGGTACGCTCTGCTAATGTTCGTACTTCATCGGCAACAACGGCAAAACCTCGTCCATGTTCACCCGCACGTGCGGCTTCTATGGCAGCATTGAGCGCTAAAAGGTTAGTCTGATCGGCAATATCGCTGATGACCGTGAGGACATTTTTGACTTGATCCGCATCTGAGCTAAGCTGTTGGATTCTCTGCGCTAGTTCCATCTCTGTGTGCGCACTGTTTTGAACACGTTCTCCTAACTGTTGGACAAATCCTCGTGCAGATCTAAGTTCTTGATTGGCTTTGATGATCTCTTCTTTGGACTCTTTGGCTTTGGTAACAGAAGTGCTAATCTCTTGCTTGATAGCATTAGACATGGTGCTGGTTTGATGGATAATCGTGGTAGAGTCTTCGACACGTTTACCTACTTGGAGCGTTGTCGTTGAAAGTTCATGTGCAATGGAAGCATTTTCACTGCTCGTCTCCTTAGCAAGTGCAATCGTTGCGCGAACCTTTTCAATAAAGTTATTGATCTCGTTGGAAGCTCCACCAATTTCATCTTGGTTTTTAATTTCGAGCTGTTTGGTAAGATCTCCATCGCCTTCTGCTAAATTGTGCGCCGTTGCTTGAAGGTTTAAAAGAGGTTTTGCAATAAGATTGGTAATGAGAAAATAGATTGCAATTATTGCAATGAGGGCGACAATAAACCCTGCTATAACGGTCTCAAATAACATACTGTTGATATTAGCACTTATCTTTTGACCTTGTTTTGCCGTATGCTCTTCAATGTTGTCAATATACGTGCCTGAGATAATCGTCCAATCCCATTCTTTAAAATATTTTGCATAGGCTATTTTAGGAGCATCTTTTTTGGTGATAGGATGTTCGGCATTGTAGATAAAGAAAGTACCTTCTTTAAGATTTTTTAATGCGCCTTCAACCAACTCTTTTCTAAACAATCGTCCCATAGGGTCTGTATCGGTTAGTTTGACCTCTTTACCTTTTCTTTCAGGCTTGAGTGCATGAAACGCATATTCATAGTTACCGTTGTTACTTTTTTTAATGGCATAAAAATAACCTTCTTCATCATCGGTATAGCGCAATTTATTGAGAATCTTAATGGCTTCATTTTGAAAATGCTCTTTAATGCTTGAAGCATAGTCTCCCGTGCCGATGACAATATCTAAAGGTTCGTAGTAGAAGTTATAAGAGAGTTTTGGTTCATCTTGTTTGGTTACAGGATGAGGCCAAATAAACTTGGTAACACCCGTTCCTTCTTTTGCTGCTTTGAGAAGATCTTTGATAACGAAGTTTCCTTCTTTATCTTTCATATCGATTAGATTTTTACCGACCAGTGCTTTGTTGATAGGATGAACGACATTGATACCTTCTAAATTATACGCATAGAAGTAACCTACATCATTGTTATAGCGATAGCCATTAATCAGTGCTAAAAGCATGGTACGCAACTCATCTTTAGAGAGTTTATCTTTATTGTTGGTGTAGATGTCGTCTAATGTTTTTTTGAGAATCATTGCATCCGCTTTAATCTTTTGCGCGATGTTAGCTTCTGATGAAGAGGCTTCATAAAATGCCCCAATGGCTTTTTCTGCCATAATGGTAAAGGCTTTGAGTTCATTTTTATTAATATCTAAAATAAGCTCACCTTCATCTTTCATTTGTGTTTGCCCGAGTTGGTATGATTTGTAGATGATTACACCCAACGAAATGGATGCCACGACGGCAATGGAAACCATGAAGACAATCAAGGCTTTAATTTTAATGCTCAAAGCTGGCATATACTCTCCTTATATTTTGCTCAAATTCCTAATATTATCGTAACTTTTGGCTAATTCTTTAATGCTACGCTTGTATTGAGATTCTTAAGAGTAAAAATGCTACATTTCATGTGTAATTTTTGGAGAAAAACATGTTGAAAATAAGTCGTATTGAAACCGTACTTGAAGATATTCAAACACCAGCATACGTGTGTGAAGAGGTTCTTTTAGAGCAAAATTTAACTCTTTTAAAAGAGGTCAGTGAGCGCTCAGGTGCTACCATCTTACTTGCCCTTAAAGGCTTTGCCTTTAAAGCACTCGCTCCGCTTGTCGATAAATATCTCAGTGGTTGTACATGCAGTGGACTTCATGAAGCGAAATTTGCCAATGAATATTTTAAAGGCACGATTCACACCTACTCACCCGCGTATAAAGAAGAAGACATTGATGAAGTAATAGCTTTGAGCGATCATCTTATTTTTAATTCCTTTAATCAATGGGAAAAATATAAAAGTAAAGCGATTGGGAAAACCAGTTGTGGACTACGCCTTAACCCTGAAGTCTCTTCAAGCCCTGTGGATCTTTACAATCCGTGTGGATTATACAGTCGCTTGGGTATCACCAAAGAAAATATGCAGTACGATCAATTAAAAGGCATTGAAGGGCTTCATTTTCACGCGCTTTGCGAACAAGATGCAAACGCTTTGGAAGAGGTCTTAAAAGGGTTTGAAAAACGCTTTGGAGATTTGATTCCACGTATGAAGTGGGTGAATTTTGGAGGAGGGCATCATATCACGCGTGATGGGTATGATGTCGAAAAACTCATTAAAATTATTAACGATTTTAGAGCGCGATACGATGGCATTAAAGTCTATCTCGAACCGGGTGAAGCGGTGGGTTGGCAAACGGGACCACTCATTGCGAGTGTGCTTGACATCGTGCATAACGGTATGGACATTGCCATTTTGGACATCTCCGCTGAAGCACATATGCCGGACACGCTTGCAATGCCGTATCGCGCTGCCATTAGGGGTGCTGGTGATGTGGGTGAAAAGCCAAATCTTTACCGATTAGGTGGACCTACCTGTTTAGCCGGTGACATCATGGGCGATTACAGTTTTGATGAGCCTTTGAAGATTGGTGATAAGCTTATTTTTGAAGACATGATTCACTATACCATCGTTAAAAACACCACGTTTAACGGCGTTAAATTACCAGATCTTGCCGTTTTGCATCGTGATGGAAGCTATGAAGTGACCAGCCATTTTGGGTATGAAGAGTACAAACGACGCAATTAAGAAAGGGCGCATTGAGCGCCTCTTCTCTAATGTAAAACGCGTTTTGTAGCGCAGATAAGAACTTCTTTTCCTTGTTCCATCGCATTTTTATTAAACTTCATGCTAGGATTATGAAGCCCAGGAGTGAGGTCACACCCCAAGCCAAAATACCCCGCTTTAATGGATGGTCGCTCTTTGATGTAGTAGTGAAAATCCTCTCCACCCACGGTTTTAATCTCAGGAGCTAATCCTTCTTCGCCATAAACATCAACAATCGCTTTAGACAGTACATCAATTGCCTCTTTAGAGTAGTGTGCCGCAGGAATGTAGGAGTAGGTATTAATCTCTGCTGTTGCACCTACTGTGGCTGCTCCTGCACTAATAGCTGATTGGGCACGTTCAAGTAAAAGATCCATTGTGTCGTTGAGCTCAGACCTTACATCCCAAATGACCGTTGCTTCATCGGGGATCGCGTTGGTGACACCTGCATCGGCAATCATCTTGGTCGCTTTGATGCTGTAAGAGTCTGATGGGTTGAGGTGAATGGCATTGACCGCAGTGATGGCAGCAACAGCCGCATCAATAGCATTAACCCCTAAATGAGGGCGTGCGCCGTGGGCGGCAACACCGTGGAAGATGGCTTTGAGACGATTGGATGCCCCATGGTAGAGTGCTGGGGTTGATTTGCCCATCGGTACTTCTGAAAGAGGGCGCAAATGAAGCCCTAAGATCATATCCACATCATCAATTGCTCCAGCTTTTATAACCGCTAATGCACCAGTACCAGGCTCTTCTGCCGGTTGAAAAAGGATTTTGAGTTTGCCTTTAGAGATGAGTTTTTGAGCGATAATCTCTTCTGCAGCAGCAAGAACCATTGAGGCATGTGCATCGTGTCCACAGGTGTGCAAGGCACAAAGTTTTCCATCGATAAAATGACCCAGTGCGTCGATGTCCGCTCGAAGGGCAAGAGTTGGACCTGCAACGCCACTATCGTACACACCAATGACACCCGTACCACCCACACCTGTAGTTACAGTATAACCAGCCTTTTTTAGGGCATTGGCTAAAAATTCTGCCGTTTTAAACTCTTCAAATCCAAGTTCAGGCATGGCATGTAATGTATCGTATAACTCAATGACTCGTGACATTTTGAAATCCTTAAAAGCGTTTTAGTGCGTATAGAATGGCTAAATTTTGCTTATTGTTGACTTATTGTGCACTCTACTTTATAAAAATAGAATAATTAAAATATATAATTATAAATTAAATTTTTAAAGGAGTTTATGTGGGAGTAGAAAATCAATCTCCAGATGAATGGAAAGTAGGTGTTGGTGCCTATATCGCACTAATATTTGCAGTGCTGTTTTTTTCGGGTCTATTTATGAAAGTTGATGGTATGGAGTGGCTTGGTGCACTTGATTTTACAACGTTATCAGGAAAATTTGGAACGCTTCAAGATGGGAAAAGTACCTTTGTAGGCTCAGGTGGTGTGAGTGCAAAAGCGGGATTTTTATTTGCGCTCTCTTTGGTTCCAACGGTGATGTTAGCACTTGGTATGTTAGAAATTTTTAGCCATTACGGTGCGATTCGAGCGGCACATAAATTATTAACACCCTTGCTAAGACCGTTACTTGGCATTCCAGGTCTTACGGGTCTTGCGATGATTACGGATTTGCAAAGTACCGATGCAGGAGCTGCTTTAACCAAAGAGCTTTACGATGAAAAACAGATTACCAAAAAAGAGTTGGTTATTATGTGTGCGTGGCAGTATTCTGGAGCGGGCATGATTAACAACTATTTTGCGATTGGTTCAGCAGTATTTTCAACATTGACTATACCTGTTCTCATTCCGTTGTTGTTGGTATTTGTCTTTAAATTTATCGGTGCAATCGGTGCACGTTTTGTTCTCAATAGTGTTTATAAAAAGGATTTTATCAATGAGTAGTCCAACAACTCCAACCACAAATAACCCATTTGATATTTTTGTCATCGGCGCTCGCAAGGGCTTTAATATGGCTATCAATAACTTGATGCCTAATGTTTTGATGGCGTATGTTATTGCTGAAATTTTAAATGTGACGGGTGCTATGAAAGCCATTGGTACACTCTTTGCGCCTGCTATGGCTATTTTTGGCTTACCTGGTGAAGCTGTTACAGTGCTTTTATCAACATGGCTTTCGTGTTCTGCAGGTGTAGGTATGGCTTTGAGTCTTTTTACCAAAGGTGTATTAACAGGGACTCATGTGAGCATTTTAATGCCAGCACTTTTTCTTATGGCATCTCAAATTCAGTATATGGGACGACTCTTAGGCGTTGCCGATGTTCCTAAAAAATATTGGCCCCTTCTAATGGTAATTAGTATCCTCAACAGCTGTTTAGCCATGCTGATTATGCGTTTTGTTGTCTAAGGTTTTAAAGCTATTTATCTTTACATGTAAAAAAGGAAGTCGTTCTATTTCCTTTTTTACATCCTAACAAAATCCTTATCTTTTAACCCCAAATCAAGATATTTCCCCACTTTTATCTGCTCTATAATTTTCCTAAATAACCAATAGACTTCTTTCATAACCCATTGAAAAAAGAGTATCGCTTATAGCACATCACTTTTTGAAACTAAAAACATCGCCATAGCTAAAGGCTATGACTCAATCTTGAGTTTCAAAAATTAATGCACTCTCAGCAAACTCTTTATCTTTTCAAGGGTTATGAAAGAAGTCTAATAAAGGAAAACAATGGTTGCAGATATAACCCTTTTTATCAGCTTTTTGATCTTGCTCATAGGAGCAGCAAAAGCATACAGTGGGTTTTTTACTAAAGTAGTGGTGGGCGATAAAAACGTTTTAACACGACTTCTTTCACCGGTAGAAAATAGTCTATATCGCTTGTGTGGTATCAATCCACAACTGGAGATGAACTGGAAGAAGTATGCTTTAGCACTAATGCTTTTTAACGGTGCGGGCATCGTGCTTGTTTTAGCAGTGCTTCTGAGCCAACATCTTTTGCCTCTTAATCCACAAGGCTTCCCCGCTTTGCCCTTTGAGTTAGCGTTCAATACGGCAATAAGCTTTGTCACCAATACGAACTGGCAAAATTACAGTGGTGAGAGCACAATGAGCTATTTCTCGCAAATGTTTGTGCTCAGTGTACAAAACTTCCTCTCCGCTTCGACAGGCATTGCAGTAGCCGTGGCTTTTATGCGAGGTATTATCTCTAAAGAGAGCGAGTCTATCGGCAATTTCTGGGCGGACATGGTTCGCGTAACACTGTATGTTTTACTGCCACTCTCTTTGGTCTATGCACTCTTTTTGATCTCTCAAGGTGTCATCCAAAATTTTGCTCCTTATATCAGTGCCGTGAGCCTCGAAGGGGTCAATCAGAGCATTCCAATGGGTCCTGTGGCTTCGCAAGAGGCGATTAAGCTATTAGGAACGAACGGTGGAGGTTTTTTCAATGCTAACTCAGCACACCCTTTTGAAAATCCAACGCCACTTTCTAATTTTGCAGAAGCCTTTTCTATCCTTTTTTTACCGGTATCACTTCTTTTTGTCTATGGGAAAATGAGTCAAAAAAGTGGCGAAGGTCGTTCTATCTTAATCGCGATGGTTGTTCTTTTTGTGTTGATGTTAGGCTCTCATTATGTCTCAGAAAAATTTGGCAATCCTGAAATTTCGGGCATTGTAGGAGAGAGTGCGATGGAGGGCAAAGAGGTACGCTTTGGCATTGCTTCAACTTCCCTGTTTGCAGTAACCACTACGGCGGCATCGTGTGGTGCGGTCAATGGTATGCACGATAGCCTCACTCCACTAGCAGGTATGGTGACTATGGTGCAGATGATGCTCGGTGAGATTGTCATCGGTGGTGTGGGTGCAGGCTTTTACGGCATGATGGCGTATGTCATATTAAGTGTTTTTATTGCAGGACTCATGATAGGTCGAACGCCTGAGTACATGGGTAAAAAGATTGAGGCCAAAGAGATGACCTATACCGTCATAGCCGTGTTACTTCCGGGTCTGTGCATCCTTCTTTTTACGGGATTATCGCTTTTAATTCCGGATGCCACTAGCTCCATTTCCAACCCTGGACCGCATGGGCTTTCTCAAATTCTTTATGCCTTCAGTTCAGCCAGTGGAAACAATGGCAGTGCTTTTGCGGGACTAAGTGGCAACACGCTTTACTATAACTACGCGCTGGCTTTTTGTATGTTCGTGGGGCGCTTTGGTGTGATTATCCCCATGCTTGCTATTGCAGGAAGTTTGGCGAGAAAGAAAGTGGTTCCGTTTGGTAAAGGTACACTCAATACTCAAAGTACACTTTTCATCACCCTTTTGGTGGCAACCATTTTATTAACGGGAGCGCTCACGTTTTTCCCTTCACTGGCACTTGGTCCTGTTATTGAGCATTTGATGATGCTTGAACGCGTCTCTTTTTAAGGAATGAACATGAAAAAACAAACTAATTCTAGCTATAACCAAGCGATTATCAACGATGCGCTCAAAGGATGCATTGGCAAATTAACCCCCAAAGAACAGCTCAAAAATCCGATCATTTTTGTGGTCTATTTGGGCACATTTATCACCGGTTTTATATGGATTTACGAGAGCAGTCGTGGCAATATTTCTCTTTTTGGATTTGAATTTTGGGTCTTTGTGTGGCTCTTTTTTACGGTTCTCTTTGCCAATTTTGCAGAAGCATTAGCAGAAGGCAGGGGCAAAGCACAAGCGAGTGCCTTGCGTTCAGGTAAAAAAAGCAGTAGTGCCAATAAGTTAAGTGAAGACGGTTCCCTTCGAAAGGTCAGCTCAGAGAGCCTGAGAGTAGGCGATGTCGTTGTTGTCAGTGCGGGCGAAGTGATTCCTAGCGATGGTGAGGTCATTAAGGGCATTGCGAGCATCGATGAGAGTGCCATCACGGGTGAATCCGCTCCCGTCATTCGTGAATCAGGAGGAGACCGCAACTCGGTTACGGGAGGTACGCTTGTTTTAAGTGATGAGATTACGATCAAGATCACAAAAAATCCAGGCGAGACCTTTTTGGATCGTATGATTAGTCTCATTGAAGGGGCTAAAAGGCAAAAAAGTCCGAATGAAATTGCGCTCTCCATTTTACTGATGGGCTTGACCGCCATCTTTCTTGTCGTGACGTTGACACTCAAACCGATGGCTTTACATGTAAACGCAGATATCTCTGTTGTCTCCTTGATTGCACTTTTGGTCTGCTTGATTCCTACGACGATTGGTGGGCTTTTAAGTGCCATCGGTATTGCGGGAATGGACAGATTGCTTAAAAAGAATGTGTTAGCAATGAGCGGTAAAGCCATAGAAGCCGCGGGCGATGTCAATGTGTTATTGCTCGATAAAACAGGCACGATCACCTTTGGTAACCGTATGGCAAGCGTTTTTATCCCTCTTGACATTAAAGAGCTTGATAACTTGGCGTATGCCGCACTGTTAACATCCCTTTCCGATGACACACCTGAGGGAAAAAGTACGGTTACGTTTGCGCAAAATACGTATGGATCTAAAGAACCAGCCAATCTTGAAAGTGCCACCTTTATCCCCTTTAGTGCCTATACGAGGATGAGTGGGCTTGATCTTGATGGTAAGGAGTATCGCAAAGGGGCGGTGGATGCCATCGAGAAATTTGTCACCGCAAAGGGTGGGAAGTTCCCCAAAGAGGCTCATGATATATGCGCTCAAATTGGTAAAAAAGGTGGCACACCTTTAGTCGTATGTATTGGAAATCATGTTTTGGGCGTGATTCACCTTAAAGACATCATCAAGCCTTCTATCAAAGAGAAATTTGTTGAGTTTAGAGGTATGGGCATTAAAACCGTGATGATTACGGGAGACAATCCGATCACGGCTGCTGCCATTGCCGCCGAAGCGGGGGTGGATGACTTTGTCGCCGAAGCAACACCCGATACGAAAATAGCGCTTATTCGCAATTATCAAAAAGAGGGCTTTACGGTCGCGATGACAGGTGATGGCACCAACGACGCACCTGCTCTTGCGCAAGCCGACGTCGGACTGGCGATGAATAGTGGAACGCAAGCCGCTAAAGAAGCCGCTAATATGGTTGATATGGACAGTTCGCCGACGAAACTCATCGAAGTGGTGGAAGTAGGTAAAGAGCTATTAATGACGAGGGGTGCGCTGACAACCTTTAGTTTAGCCAATGATATTGCGAAGTATTTTGCGATCATCCCAGCTCTCTTTGTGGTAGCGTTTCCGCAGATGGAAGTGCTTAACATCATGCACCTCTCATCGCCTCAGAGTGCTATTTTATCGGCGGTTATTTTTAATGCGCTCATTATCATCGCACTGATTCCTCTGGCGATTTCAGGGGTTGGGTATAAAGCCTTGGGCGCGGACGTGGTGCTAGGAAAAAACTTAGTTATCTATGGTTTGGGTGGCATTATTGCTCCGTTTGTGGGTATAAAACTGCTTGATATGTTGCTTGCAACATTGCATCTTTTGTAAAAGGAAGACTATGAAAACACTATTTCAATCCGTTAAATTGCTTTTAGTCATGACATTTTTATTAGGAGGTGTGTATCCTCTGGTTATCACCAATTTAGGTGCATGGGTTTTTCCCTCTCAGAGTTCAGGGCTTTTGCTGAAAGAAAATGGAACGGTTATAGGCTCAGAACTGATCGGGCAAAATTTTTCAAAAGAGGGTTATTTTATTGCTAGACCCTCGGCTGCAGGGGATGATGGCTACGATGCACTCTCCTCTGCTGGTAGCAATTTAGCACCGACAAACAAGCTTTTGTTAGATAGAATAGACGCCAGTAAAGAAGCTTTACATGTAAGATTTGGTGAGGGTACCATTCCCAGTGACTTGGTAACCAGTTCAGGCAGTGGACTTGACCCGCATATCTCCAAATTATCGGCACTCTACCAGGTTCAAACCATTGCGAAAGAGCGCCAAGTGGATGAAGTTCAAATGCTAGAGCTTGTCAATCAACATATTGAGCGAAAATTTTTGGGTTTTATAGGCGAGGAGAGGGTGAATGTCCTTCTTTTAAATCGTGCGTTAGATAAAAACTTTGGAGTTTTAAATCCTTAAAATGAATGAAGATGTCTTAGAAACGAGTGATCTGGTTCTTCAAGAGATCAAAAACAAACGCGAAACGGGTGAACTAACGCTTTTCTTTGGCGCCCTTGCAGGTGTGGGAAAAACCTACACCATGCTTCGCAATGCCAAAGAGCTTCTTAAAAGTGGAACGAATGTACACATCGGCTATGTTGAGATGCACGGCAGGGCTGAAACGGAGCGTTTAACTCAAGGACTTCCTTCTATTCCTCCTAAAAAGATCGTGTACCGTGGAAGTACGCTCTATGAACTCGATATTGATGCCATTTTAAAAGCCAAACCCGATGTTGTGCTCATTGATGAGTTAGCCCACAGTAATGCTCCCACTTCAAGGCATCAAAAGCGTTACCAAGATGTTTTAGAAATCTTAGACAATGGCATTGATGTTTACAGCACGATGAATGTGCAACATCTTGAGAGCCTCAACGATTTGGTGTTGCAAATTACGGGAGTGAAGGTCACTGAAACTGTTCCTGATAGCATTTTAGAACGTGTCGATAAAATCCAAATCATCGACATTCCTCCTGAAAAATTGGTTGAGAGGCTTAAAGAAGGGAAAATCTACAAACTCCAAAGTGTTGAAAAAGCGCTCATGAACTTTTTCAAGCTTGGCAACATCAATGCACTGAGGGAAATTGCGCTCAAACAAGCCGCAGGACGCGTGAGTAAAGACGTTTACGATCTATATAAAGAGAATAAACTGGAGCGCTGGGAAGCGGTTGAAAAAGTCATGGTCTGCATTGATGGCAGTGAATTTTCCGCCAATCTGATTCGCTATGCCAAACGGCTCTCTTCGCAGATGAATGCGGAGTGGATCGCACTGTATGTTGATGATTTTTCAACCAATAATCGCGAAAAACTCGCTAAAAATATCCGCTTAGCCGAAGAGTTAGGCGCTGAGGTTAACACCGTCTCAGGGCAAGATGTGGGCGAAGAAATTTTAAAACATGCCAGAGCGCGGTTTGTAACGCACATCGTTGTCGCGAAGCGCAAAAAGAATTTTATAGGAAAGTTCTGGCGTATGGATATTGCCGATGAGCTTTTAAATGCAGGCGATGAGTTTTGCATTATTTCGTATATCAACAAAACCAAAGAGCAAAAATTAGAAGAGTACACCCTTGATGAACACAAAAAAGAGGAAGCCCCTTTGTGGCACTATCTTTTTGGACTAGGATTGCTGGGCATCATCACATTTGGTTGTATCGTTTTTAGAAATTATTTAGAGTTGTTGAACGTCGCTTTACTCATTCTTCTTCCTGTTCTTCTTGTTGCTTCCAGAGGTGATATGAAAACCTCTATGGTGATTACCTTTGTTGGCGTTGGGCTTTTTAATTACTATTTTGTACCTCCAATTTATACTTTTGCTGTAAGTGACATCTCCAATTTGTGGAGTTTTTTCATCTTTTTCATCGTTGCATATCTCATTTCATCGCAAGCTCAAAAGCTAAAACTTATTGGCGAAGTGATACGCGAACGTGAGAAGAGGGTAAGGCGACTTTATAAACTTAGTCGCAGGGTGACCGCAGTTTCAGAGATGAAACAGGTGATTAAAATAGCGATGCCTTTAATTGCTGAATCACTCGGCAAAGAGACCTTCTTTTTCTTGCGCAAGCATGTGGATGAGATGCCAAAACTCTATGCGCATTATGATCCCAAAAGTCCACTTTCCAGTAAAAAGTACGATGCGATGTTTGAAAAATTAGAGGCTATTTTTATCTCTTCGAGTGAAAAAGCCGTCCTTGATTGGTGTTTGGACAACGGCAAAGTAGCAGGGGCAGGTACGGATACCTTTTTAGCTTCGGACATGCTCTACATCCCCATTAAAAGCCGCGATGTCGTTTATGGAGCCCTTGGGCTTAAAATCAACCAAGATGAGATGACAACAGAGCTTAAGATGTTTTTAGACTCGGTCACCAGTGTTATGGCGGTCTCTTTTGAGCGAATATCCCTTTCAGAAAAAAATAGTAAAAATGCAATTACACTAGCACGTGAAGAGCTCAAAAATGCACTCTATGGCTCAATTTCCCATGACTTACGAACACCGCTTGCCTCCATTTTAGGCATGATTTCGATGCTTAAGACGGATGAGACGTGGCTGGATGAGAAAAAACGCGTTATCATTTCTCAAGTGATTTTTAGTGCGAAAAAGATGGAACGCTTGATGAATAATCTGCTCGATTCTGCACGCTTTGAAAGCCACCAAGTGGTTCTTAAAAAAGACTGGTGCGATATAGCAGACATCTTCTCGCAAGCGGCTAGGGAGTTTGAAGATATTTTAAAAGAACGCAATTTTAACATTAAAATTGAAGAAGAATCGGGCATTTTTAAAGCCGATTGTGTTTTAATTGAACGCGTGGTTGTCAATCTTTTGGAAAATGCGATTAAATACTCGCAACACGGAAGTGCCATTACGTTAGGGTTTCAAAAAGAGGGTGAATGGTGTAAAATCTTTGTTTTAAATGAAGACAGTCACATCAATGAAGAAGATCTTAAAATGGTGTTTGAAAAGTTTTTCCGCATCAAAGGCATTAGCGATGACATCAATGGCAGTGGCTTAGGTCTTTTTATCTGCAAAAAAATCGTTGAAGCGCACGAGGGAACCATTTGGGCAAGAAATGTGGAAAACAGTGTCATCTTTGAGTTTAACATCCCCCTTGAGGAAGAATAGTGTCACAACCTAGATATAAAATTTTGATCATCGAAGATGATAAGCAGATCCAAAAGCTTTTAGAAGTGAGCCTTGAAGAGCACGCTTTTTTACTCAAAGTGTGTGGCACTCAAAAAGAGGGCATGTCACATATGGTTCAATTTAATCCTGATCTGATTTTGTTAGATTTAGGGCTTCCCGATGGTGATGGAAAGCTTTTTGTAGAAAAAATTCGCGAGTTTAGTAACATCCCCATTATTATTGTCTCCGCACGAAACGGTGAACAAGAGATTGTAGATTCACTCAATTTAGGAGCGGATGATTATGTTGTAAAACCTTTTTTTACAGGAGAACTCGTTGCGCGCATCAACTCTGCACTCAGGCATGCGCTCAAAAAAGAGAGCACACCACTGCTCAAAGTTGGTACGTTGGAACTTGATCTTGAAAAACGAGAATTTAAACAAGATGATGTAGCGTTGCATCTCACCCCACTCGAATTTAGTCTTTTAAAATTTTTAATGCAAAATAGTGGCAAGGCTCTAACCCATGCGCAAATCCTAAAAAATGTCTGGGGGATTGGCTACCAAAGCGACACTAAAATCCTGCGAGTGTTTGTCAATCAACTGCGTAAAAAAATCGAAATAGACCCTAATCGACCTAAATTACTCATCACTATTTCAGGCGTTGGGTACCGGTTTGGATAAGCTGTAACGACTCTAAACTCTTTTTTTAATTATTTTTTCTAATGTTACCCATTGTTTACTGCTTTAGCGTTAGGATTGCTACTGGGAAATCCCCAAGCCAAACAAAGGAGGAGAAAATGAATATAACTTCAAATTCTCTTTACGGAACGTCATCGTACGCGACGTATGGCAGCAGTACCAGCAGTTCTAGCTCGTTAAGTTCAAAATTCGCAGAAGCGTTGCTTACTTCTTTGGATAGTGATTCGAGTGGTTCTGTGGACAGTGCTGAGTTTAGCAGTGCAGCTTTAGAGCTATCAAGTGATACAAGCGCGGTTAATGACGCTTTTTCATCACTGGATAGTAATAAAGATGGCAGTATTACTATAGATGAGTTGACATCTATGTTATCAGCGCAGTCAACTATGACGTCAGGAAGTATGCCCCCACCTCCTTCGTCATCATCACACGGTAAAGAAGACAATGGCAAGACCAAAGATGAGCTTACCGCTATGGCGGAAGAAGTTTCTTCAACGGATAGCAATTTGGCTTCATTACTCTCTTCAGTGGCTGAAAATTTTTCAGCAGCGGATGCAAATAGTGATGGTAAAGTGACTTCTGCTGAAGCTATGGCGTATCAGCAATCAACGCAAGAGACAAGTGCCAGTGGAACAGATGCAAGTAATGTTGCGGCGTCAGGAAGTATGCCCCCACCTCCTCCGCCACCCTCATCCTCTTCTACGCAAGAAGATACGGGCTATACGAAAGATGAGCTTACCGCTATGGCGAGTGACGTTTCATCAACCGATAGCAACCTTGCTTCGCTTTTTGAGTCATTGGCGCAAAATTTTGATGCGGCTGATACCAACAGTGATGGTAAAGTGACTTCTTCGGAAGCACAAGCCTATAAAGACTCAACAAGAGCCGATAGTATGGGTGTTGCAAATACAACAACCGCAAGCAGTAATGATTCGTTGATGAAAGCACTTTTAGCGCAAATCATCTCGAATTACGCTACTCAAAATACGCTTTCAGGTAGCTCTGTTAGTTTTAGCGCTTAAGCCTCAAACCACGCTCTAAGCAAGGCGTGGTTTTGTTACTTTCCATTTACTTTATCTTCGTTATAATCAGGATATGATTAAAATTTTAATGATCGAAGATGATGTTGAACTCGCACAACTCCTTCAAGAATCTCTTGCAAAAGAGGAGATCGAAACGATACTGGCGTTTACTCCCTTAGAAGGTTTAACCGCGCTCCAGCATGAAAGTTTTGATGCTCTCGTACTGGATCTCTCGTTACCTCAAATTGATGGACTCGAAATCTGTCGAATTGTGCATGCTTCTATTCCCACACTTCCTATTATTATCTCTTCTGCACGCTCTGACATGAGCGATAAAGTGATGGGGTTTGAAAGAGGTGCTGATGATTTTCTGCCTAAACCGTATGACCCACGCGAACTTGCTTTTAGACTTCGTGCTATTTTAAGACGAGGGGTGAGTGTGAATGAGCCGTCTTATCAGAACTTTCATATTGATGATGAGAGGCATCTCATTAAACAAGGTAAAAATGAGGTAAGACTTACGATGGCGGAGTATGACATCGTCTCTTATATGCTTAAAAAAGAGGGCTTTGTGATTTCCAGGGAAGAGCTTTTGCTTAACATCGGTTCTATCAAATACGAAAGCAGTCTCAAAAGTATTGATGTCATTATGGGCAGAATTCGCCAAAAGATCGGGGATGATCCTAAAAAACCTCGTTTTATTCTCTCCGTTCGAGGGGTTGGTTATAAATTTGTTAATGCGTAAGATATCCATTGTCACCCTTATTTCGATCTTTTTTGCCTTCACTTTGGTGGTGATTAATATTGCCTTTGTGATTGAGTATAAAAGACAGATAAGCGACCTTCAATTTTTTACATTTCAGCGTTTTATGATGGCTATGAAAATGATGCATCATAATGAGACTGACCAAGAAGCCATGCTTTTAAAACTGGGTCTTCGCATCAGTGATCAGGAAAAAAGCATTTTAATCCAAGAGGGTAAAAAACTCTTAGAAGACCCTTTTTCCGATATGATTTTATATGAAAAAAAGCTCTATTTTGTTCCAAGAAAGCCACCTCCACCGCCTCCACCGATGATGTCAGATTCAGGATTTCGTCCCCCTCCACCTTTTCCTATGCAAAAGAGGTTTGAGCCACCTGTTTTAGAAAATATTGAGGTGTTTTCACTCTATCGCCTTTGGATTTTAGGGAGTGTTATCAATGTTCTTTTACTGCTTTTTTTTGGCATTGTGTTGCGTAAGCTTTTACGCCTTCGCAACCTTAAAAGTGCGATTCATACGTTTGGCGATACCAAGAAATTTCAGCCTATTGGTGTGGAAAGTGAGGATGAACTGGGAGAAATTGCTTCAGAGTTTAATCTTGCGATGCAAAAGATTCATCTTCTCAAAGAGGCGCGCACGCTGTTTTTACGCAATATCTTGCATGAGCTTAAAACGCCGATTATGAAGGGAAAAATTCTCTCCAACGCTTTGGAAAATGCGAAGCAGCAAACGCAATTGGAGCGTATCTTTGAACGTCTTGAAACCTTGTTGGGTGAGATGGTTAAAGTGGAAAAACTCAGCTCCAACGAGTGGGTTTTAGAAGCAAAAGAGTACCGTGTGGTGGATGTGCTCGACCATGCGATGGATCTACTTTTAAGCGACACCAAACGTATCCACATTTTACCGCAAGAGATGGCGCCCTTGGTGAATGTTGACTTTGATCTTTTTGCTACTGCGATCAAAAACATACTCGATAATGCGCTCAAACATTCTACTGAAGCCGTCGAAGTTGATATTGGTCTTGATAGCATGAGTATTTGTAGTTTTGGCGAAAGAATACCGAGTGAACGACTTGATTTTTCACGGGCCTTTAACCGAGCTGTTGAAGGTTCAAGTAGTGGTTTAGGGCTTGGGCTTTACATCGCCAATGCGATTGTTGCAAAGCATGGATTTGAGCTAAGTTATTTACATGTAGAGGGACAGAATCACTTTACGATTCATTTTACGCTAAAAGAGGTGGAGAAAAACTCTCCACGTTAGATAATATCTTTAAGCTTTTCACGAAGAACATAGGCGGTGAAAGGCTTGACGATATAGTTATTAACGCCTTCTTTGATGGCAGTGATGACTTCGTGTTTTCCACCCTCCGTCGTTACCATGATGATCGGAGTATGTTTGTACTCTTCCATGGCTCGAAGACTTCGCACAAGCTCTAAGCCATTCATCTTAGGCATATTCCAGTCTGTCATGATCGCATCAAATTTTTGGTCTTTGATCTTTTTAAGCGCATCCAGTCCATCTTCTGCCTCCGTCGTACTATACCCAATAGTTCCCAGAGTGTTGCACAAAATTCTGCGCATTGTTGAGCTATCATCAACAACTAAAAAATGCATTTTCTATCCTTTATAAAAGTTCTTCTTTGTCTACAAGCAAAAAGTGTTCTACTTTTGCTATGATATTGAAAATTTTGAGGAATTTGTATGAATTA
Organism: Sulfurospirillum arsenophilum NBRC 109478; assembly: GCF_000813345.1. NCBI lineage: Bacteria > Pseudomonadati > Campylobacterota > Epsilonproteobacteria > Campylobacterales > Sulfurospirillaceae > Sulfurospirillum > Sulfurospirillum arsenophilum. The sequence goes on from NZ_BBQF01000003.1 coordinate 183,942, forward strand.
CATTGGCTCAAAAGCAAAACTTCTTTCTTTTATAGAGACCACTATATCGGAATTTGTGAAAAATAAGCTTCCTGCAAAAAAATTTTGTGATCTTTTTGCAGGGAGTGGCTGTGTGGGGTACCATTTCGCACAAAAAGGCTACACCATCATCAGCAATGACGCTGAATTCTACAGTTACGTGCTTAATTATGCGATGCTTCAAACAACCAATTTAGACGGTATAAATGAGCGTATAATTGCTTTAAATGCGCTTCCTCCTATAGCGGGAATGATGTATCAACAGTATTGTCTAGGCAGTGGAAGTGGACGGAACTATTTTTCGGATGATAATGGTCAAAAAATAGATGCACTGCGTCAAGGCATTGAAGCTTATAAAGACGATGAGACGCTCTATATTTATCTTTTAGCTTCACTGCTCATCAGTGCCGATAAAGTTGCCAATACTGCTTCCATTTACAGTGCTTTTTTAAAGAATCTCAAACCTCTTGCCCAAGAAAAACTCTACTTACAGGCATTGGAACACATACCCTCAGCCACAGCTCACCAGGTGTATTGCAGTGATGCCAATACGCTTATTTCAACGATAGAGGGAGATATTCTCTACCTTGACCCTCCTTACAATCGTCGCCAATATGGAGCGAATTATCATATCTTAAACACGATTGCTCGTTATGATAGCTTTACACCCAAAGGTAAAACGGGAGTGCGAAGCTACGAGAGTTCAGCGTATTGCAAAACAACAACGGCGTTACAAGCATTAGAAAAACTGATTCAAGAAGCAAAGTTTTCGTACATTTTTGTAAGTTACAATGACGAGGGGATTATTTCCCAAGAAGCCATCATGAAAATGATGCAAAAATACGGCAGATACGAAAGTGTCAAAATACCACACCAGCGCTTTAAAGCCTATCAAAATCTAAAACAAAAGCACTCTATTTACGAATATCTTCATATGTTGGAAAAATTTTAGATTGGAGATTGTACAATAGCACTTTTATTTTTAGGAAAGGAGAAAATCATGTTTAAACGTTTAACGTTGTTAATGGCAATGGTTGCATTTTTATCAACATCGGTATTTGCACAAAGCTATCTTTCATCAGAAGATGCAGCACCAACAAAAACTAAAACTGCAAAAACAAAAACCGCCAAAAAAACTACAAAAGTAGCTAAAAAAAGTACTTCTAAACAACACACAGCTGCGAAGAAGAGCAAAAAAAAGCCAACTAAAGTTGTAGCATAATCCTTAAGGTTGTTCTGATAGTCTTGAATTATCAGAACACCTAGGTCTATTTTTAAGCTAATCAACTGTAAAATCCCTCCAATGCACGACGTCTAAGGCTTAGACAAACATAATCGTAACAACTCTTTTCGTAACTACTTTTATGTTTACTCCTCTTCGTGCTACTTTACATGTAAGGATTTTTTATGCAAAGAAGAGCGTTTATTAAAGGCTGCGTAGCACTAGGTGCAAGTTCTGTCATTCTCCCTCAGGTTTCGATTTTGGAAGCGAGTGAACCAAAATCAAAAACACGTATTTTTTTCGTCACAAACAGTTATAACCTCAAGCACGAAAACAAAAATGACTTGACCAAACTCTGGGTTCCACTTCCTCAAGAGACAAGTTATCAAAAAGTAAGCGATTTTAAATTTAGTTCTAACGCAACCCATGCGTATGTAACGGATAAAAACAGTTATAAAGCCAGAACGCTTTACGCTGAGTGGAAAAATGGTGGTGAAAAACTCCTCGAAGTCACGTACACCATTACCACGTATGAGCGCAATTCAGACCTCTCAAAAGCAACCGCTTCAACCAAATATCCTAAAGATGTAGCACACTACCTCAAACCAACCGCACACATCCCAACCAGTGGCAAAGTCAAAGAGTTGGCGCTTAAAATTACAGAGAACAGCAAAACACCTCTTGATAAAGCCAAAGCAATTTACGCGTGGGTCACTGAGCATATGTACCGTGATAATGCCGTAGTCGGTTGTGGTTTAGGCGATGCAGGAAAAGCGATTGAAAATAACATCATGGGCGGAAAGTGTACCGATATTAGCTCTGTTTTTGTAGCACTTCTTAGAAGTGTAGGTGTGCCTGCACGTGAGATCTTTGGTATCCGTTTAGGCAGTTCTCGCTACTCGAAAGCATGCGGAAGCAGTGATGAAAAAGGGTTGGCGAAAATCACGGGAGGCGAGCATTGTCGTGCTGAGTTTTACCTTGATGGCGCAGGCTGGGTTCCATGCGATCCTGCCGATGTGGCTAAAGTCATCTTGACCGAGAAAATGACGCTGGGTGATCCACTTGTAAAAGAGGTACGAGAGTATTTCTTCGGCAACTGGGAGATGAACTGGATGGGTTACAACACAGCGCGTGATTTTGTGTTAACGCCAACACCAGCGCAAAAACCGATCAATATGTTTGGTTACCCGTACGCGGAAGTCGGCGATGAAGTCTTAGACTATTACGCTCCAGCCGCGTTTGCGTATAGCTTCAACTCTCAAGAAAAACTCTAACGTATGAAAAAAGAGATTCTAGGTGTCCTAACAGCGCTGTTTTCAGCCTTTGCCGCAACGGCATGTTGTCTGCCTCCTCTGCTGTTTTTACTCTTTGGAATCTCTTTTGGATTTTTAAGTTTCTTAGAAGTCCTCACACCATTTCGTATACCACTCTCCCTTTTATCGCTCTTTGTTTTGTGGCTTTCATGGCGAAGTTACGCTCATCATACCTTTACATGTAATCCTCAAAAGAGAAAGCGTTATCTTTGGCTTTACTCAATGATTTTAGGGGTAATCCTTGTCGTATTACTTTATCCTGAGTGGGCAAATTTTCTAATAGGAACTAATGAATGAAAAAATGGTTGATACTCCTTTTGCCTTTAATGCTCTTTGCCAAAGAAGAAGTCGTCATTAAAGTCGCTGAAATGCACTGTCCTTTGTGTACAACAGCGGTCAAAAAAGCATTGAAAAGTGTTGAGGGTGTTGAGTCATCTAAAGTAACATTAGAGACAAAATTGGCGGTTGTGATTGCTAAAGATGGCATTGAAGATAAGACGTTTTTAGAAGCGGTGAAAACGACGGGGTATGAGGGTGTGATTGTGTCTCGGCATCATCTTAAAGACTAAAGCTCGCCTCTTATGAGGCAGAGCTTTAGAAGTTTGGTTGATTAGTCTTTTTTGTAAGCGTTACGAGGAGCGGCTTTTGGAGCGCGACCTGCGTCACTGCGTGGTGCGCTTGGTCTGTCGGCTCTTGGAGCGCGTGGTGGTCTGCTATCGCCACTGTCACGATTGCCTTTGTATCCGCCGCCTTCGCGTGGAGCTGAACTGCTTCCCTCTTTTGCAAATGGGTTACGACTCTCGCCTCTGCTGTCACTTCTAGGAATGCCATCGCCTCTTGGAGGACGTGCATCTCTGCTTCCGCCATCACGTGGGTTTGAACCTTTGTAACCACCGCCATCGCGTGAGCCACTGCTAGAGTTGCCTCTGTATCCACCACCTTCACGTGAGCCGCCAGAGTTTCCTCTATAACCGCCACTGCTTCTGCCGCCAGAATTTCCTCTGTAACCGCCACCACTTCTGCCACGGCCACCATCACGCTCTTCGATGTTTTTAACAACATTTTCCAAGGTTTTTTTATCTAAACCGATTTTATCTGGACCGACTGGTGTGTTTTCTTTCAAAAGATTTGAGAGAAGTTTAAGTGCAATTTGAGACATATCCATCTCTTCTTCTAAAATAGCAAGAAGTTTTGTAGCATTTTCATTAAGCTCTGCATTTTTAATATCTTCTGCAATTTTGATCAGTTTGTTCTCTTTGACGTCTCGTAAACTTGGAACAATTCTGTGCTCGATTTTAGAACCAACTTTTTTGCCGATTCTTTGCATTGAATGAAATTCGATAGGCGTTACCAATGTAATCGCTGTACCTTTTTTACCCGCACGTCCTGTTCTACCAATACGGTGAACATAACTCTCTGGATCAAATGGCATATGGTAGTTGAAAACGTGGCTGATGTCAGCAACATTAAGACCACGCGCTGCAACGTCAGTTGCTACAAGGATCTCAATTTGTGAACTACGGAACGCTTTAATAACGCTCTCACGTTGATTTTGCTCCATATCACCATGCAAACCTTTTGCTGCATAACCGACTGCCATAAGTTGTGTTGAAAGACGATCAACCTCTTTTTTGGTACGGCAGAAAACGATGGATTTTTCAGGCTCAAGAGCGTCCAAAAGACGAATCATCGCATCATCTCTCTCATACTCGTTGATAACATAGTAAAGTTGTTCGATGTCTTCATTGGTTGTGTGATCTTTTGGTGTGACACTAACAAATTTTGGCTCATTAAGAATTTTACTTGCAAGACGTTTGATAGGATCAGGCATTGTTGCTGAGAAAAGAAGGGTTTGACGCTCTTTTGGAAGGTAGGTAAAGATCTCTTCGATGTCTTCTAAGAAGCCCATATCAAGCATCTCATCGGCTTCGTCTAAAACAACCATTTTAGGTGAAAAGCCTGGAAGTCTACCATTTTTAAGAAGGTCTAACATACGACCCGGTGTTGCAACAATAACGCTAGCACCTTTTTCGATAAGACCAATTTGACGTGAATAAGAGCTACCACCGTAAATAGTTACAGTTTTAACGCCACGAAAACGTCCTAATGAGTAAAGCTCATCGCTGACTTGCGTTGCAAGTTCACGTGTTGGTGTAATGACTAAAAGTTGTACTTTATTAAGGTGTGGATCGATCATACTCATTGTAGAAAGACCAAATGCAGCTGTTTTACCTGTACCAGTTTGTGCTTGCGCAACGATGTCGTTACCTGCTAGTACTAAAGGGATTGATTCTGCTTGTACGGGGCTTGGTTCTGTAAAGCCAGCTTCTACGACAGCTTTAAGGATCTCTGGGTGTAAGCCAAACGATTCAAATGTGGGTGTTGTGTGTGTGTTGTTTTCCATGTATTTTCCATGTTTTTGATTTTTCCAAAACAATACTAACGTGCGGATAAGGCACAAAACTCATGTACATAAAAATTTTAATGGGGAATAACCCGTCAATATCGTATGCAAAAACCTACATACTCACTGAGGATTTCTCAAATCTGGTAGGTTTTAGGTGAAGTTCTTTTTTAATGAAGCTCTGAAATTGTGGTCATTATAGTGGAATTAGTTTAAAATAATATTAAGGTTTTGAAGTGGTTTGCCTTTTGCATGTAAAGGATACGTGGAAGATGTGCCATAAAAATAGGCAATAAATGCAGGTTTTCACTCTTTTTTATAAAAATCCAAGATAGGTTAAAGTACACTAAAAACTAAAATAAAATCATACCGCTAAAGGCTAGAGTATTATGGTGCAAATGCAAACATTAAAAGAGATATTGATTAAGAATTTAAAGCTAGAAGATATGACACCAGAGGACATAGACGACACAATGCCTCTTTTTGGTGAAGATGGCTTGGGACTTGATTCGGTGGATTCTATAGAGCTTGTATTAACGGTTGACAAAGAGTTTGGCGTCAAAATTGCAGACTCTAAAGAGTATGAAAAAATATTTGCGAATGTTCAAAGTTTATTAGACTTTATCAATGCCCAAAAATAGTGTTTTTATAAATGGTTTTGAGTCGGTTTGTTGTGCAGGAGAGAGTTGTGAAGAACTTTTTGAAGCAATTTGTACACATCAAAGTGGTATTAAAACTTTCAGTGAATTCATTTCTGACAAACAGATTGCTTTAGGCAAAATCGAGAAACCTTTTTCCATCGAAGCACTTTTAGGGCTTACATGTAAAAAAGTTTTAGAGCAGAGCAATCTTGAAAATTTTGAGAATACACTCCTTGTTGTCGGCTCTTCCGTGGGTGGGATGCAAACAACGGAGAGCATTTTTTTAAGAGATCATCATTATAAAAACATCAATCCCAAACTCCACGCGATTGATACCATCGCACACATCCTTTCTCAGAAATTTTCGCTCAAAGATGACATCTCTTTTTCAACCGCTTGTACATCTAGTGCCAATGCTTTGGGCTATGCGTACGAGATGATCGCTAAAGGCGTTTATGAAAATGTTTTAGTGGTGGGTTTTGATACGCTCTCTTTAACGACCATACGAGGTTTTGACGCGCTTGGTGTACTGAGTTCTCGCCCGTGCCAACCATTTGATGTGAATCGAGATGGCATGAATGTGGCGGAAGGCATCGCTGTTTTATTGCTTCAACATCAGCCTCAAAAAGAGAGCATTGAGCTCATGGGGGTTGGGTACAGCTCCGACGCGCATCACATGGCACATCCAAGTCCTGATGGTGCAGGTGCGCTTTGTGCGATGCAAAAAGCACTGAAATGTGCCAATGTTGAGTCTTGCGATGTGGGTTACATTAACGCCCATGGTACGGGCACGACCGCCAATGATGCGAGTGAAGCCAATGCCATTGAAGCGCTTTTTGGAAGCAGTGTGAATGTGAGTTCGACCAAATCCATTACGGGACATACGCTGGGGGCTGCTGGAGCGCTTGAAGCGATCATTTGTGTTATGGCGCTTCAAAAGCAGATGATTCCTCCTAACACACATTTAGTTGAACCCGAAAATAAAACGCTTAATTTTGTAAAGGTTGCCAAAGCGCACACCTTTCGTTATGCCCTAAGCAATTCACTCGCTTTTGGTGGCAATAATACCTCACTTCTTTTTGGATTACCCCAATGAAGGTTAATTTAGAGATTTTAAGCAATGCTTATCTGCTAAGTGAAAAAAGCATAGAACTTCCTCGCATTAAAGAGTTAGTACCTCAGATGATGGTGCGCCGCCGCCTTACCAAAGCGGCGAAAATTGCCGTAGAACTTCTTAACAGTGTGGAGCATTTTGAGGGTGGTCGCATTCTCTGTGGGAGCGCTTTTGGCGAGCTTGAAACGACAGCGAATATTTTAAATGCCATTAAAGATGAACAACCTCTTAGCCCCACCGATTTTCAAAATTCGGTTTACAATACCGCTGTTTCGTACCTCTCCATTTTGTACCATAACCACAATGAGATTTTGACCATCTCTAGTGGTGACAAAACGTCATTGAATGTTCTTAAAGCGGGAGCACTGAAAGCGTTGGATGGCGATGTGTTGCTTCTTTTGTGTTTTGAAACGCTGGATATACCAAACATCGAACAGGTCAATCATTGCATTAAGTATCTTGAAAGTGGCGTGGCGTTGGTCGTGCGTGTAACCGAAGAGAAAGCAACTCTAAAGCTTGAAAAAAGCGAGCTTGCGGGTGTTCCAAACTCCATAAGTGAGATGTTACATGTAGCTCAGAATGCACCCAAACTTGCGCGCGCTATTGTCGAAGTGAACCTATGAATTTACCGCATCTTCCACCCATTCGTTTTGCCAAAGAGATTCTTACATTTAAAGACAAACGCGCTTCCGTGTTGTGTGAATTTCCATGCTTGTCAACACTTCCTATGCTCACAGAAGCCGCCGCTCAAGCCTCGTCAGCCTTTGCAAAATCTGACACGCCCCAAAACGGCTTTTTAGTTTTGATCAAAGATGTTGTTTTACATGTAAAGGTGCAGAGCTTGACGTGCGTCATCATGGTAGAAGAGCGTTTATCGCTTGGGAATTCGAGTGAGTTTTATTTTGAAGTGTTTGAAAAAGAGGGTGGTGTAATGTACGCCAATGGATCGCTGATGATCGTGCTTGAAGAGCGTGGTGCATGAAGATTTTTGTATTTATCTTGACTTTCTTTCTAGGGCTTCATGCGGAAGCGTTACGTGGAACGTTTATTACCGAGCCTATTTTTAAAGCTTCTGTTTACATGCAAACCATAGGCAATCCCGAAAATCCAGCCATTGTGCTGGTGCATGGATTGGGTGATGAGGCTTCTACGATTTGGGAAAGCAGTATTGAACTGTTAAAAAATGACTATTTTGTGGTGACCTTTGATCTTCCTGGTTTTGGGCAATCCAGTAAGGCAAATGAACTCTATTCTCCCCAAAATTACGCTAAGTTTATTCATTATGTTGCTCAAACGTATGTTAAAAAACCGTTTCATCTCGTTGGTCATTCCATGGGTGGGGCGATTGCGCTGAAGTATACCAGTATGTATCCTTCTGATGTGGCGAGTTTAGTGCTGGTGGATGCGGCTGGTATCTTGCATCGGTCTGAGTACAATAACTTTTTAGTGCAAAGTGGTGTGAATGCTTTTTTTGATGAGCAAAATGGCTTGATACAAGGTCTTCAAACGCAAAAGGTAAACTCTTTTATCGATAAAATAGCAGAGAAGATTGATCGAAAAATGTCTTTGGATATGGGCGTCGTGCTTGCGAGTGAAGATTTAAGAAGCACAATTCTTGGAGGCATGCCTCATAGCATCGCCGCGGTTGCGTTGGTCGAGGAGAATTTTAATGGAATTCCTCAAAAGGTTGGTGCGAGGACGACGATTATTTGGGGGGAAACAGACACGGTCGCTCCTGTAGAAACGGGCTATGTGCTTCATAAACTAATGCCTAATTCTTCATTCAAAATACTTCCTAATACGGGTCATGTACCGATGTTGACACGTGAAGAGGCTTTTTCTCACATGCTGTTGACGCATCTTTTAAACCAAGAGGGCATCATTCGCCCCGTTCAGCCAAAAAATACGCAAAGTTATAGTGTTAAGATTAAAGATATGAGCGATAAAGTTTATACGGGCAGAATTGAGAGTATGAGTATTCGCAATTCTCAAAAAATCATCATTAAAGATGCGGTGATTGAAGAACTAGTGGTTTTAAACTCGGATGTCGAGATTATCAATAGTACCATTAAAGCGGGGAAAGCAGTGGCAATAACGGCTCAAAATGCCAAAATTTCCATTGTCGCAAGTGATGTTTTTGGTAAAACAAAACTGCAAAATACAAAATTGCATCTTTTGGGCATCACCATGGATGTTCTTGGAAAACCCATCGAAGCGCTCTCAACCTCAATGGTTTACTTCTCTTTGTGTCAAATTAATAACAAATTGATTCATGGAAAAGAGATTTTGGGAAATTAAAGGATAAAACAGTGAAAAAAGTACTTGTTATTTCGTATTCCCAAACAGGACAATTAACACGATTGGTCGAAAACGTGACACGACCTTTCATGAGCGAGCCTACTATAGAAGTGACGTGGCGAGAGATAAAACCTAAAAAACCTTACCCCTTTCCATGGCAATTTATGACGTTTATGGACACCTTTCCTGAGTCTGTTTATCTTGACCCTTGTGAGCTTGAAAACTTTGAGGCTGATACAAATGAGTACGATTTGGTCATTTTGGCGTATCAAGTTTGGTTTTTATCGCCCTCCATTCCTATCACGTCGTTTTTAAAATCAGACTACGCCAAAGAAAAACTAAAAAACAAACCCATCATAACGCTTATTGGTTGTCGCAATATGTGGATTATGGCACAAGAAAAGGTGAAAACTTTGCTTGGGAACATTGGTGCAAAGCTGATTGATAACATCGTTTTGGTCGATCAAGGAAGCTCTTTAGCGACTTTTATCACGACGCCTCGGTGGATGATGAGTGGTAAAAAAGATGCTTTGTGGGGTATTTTCCCCAAAGCGGGCATTAGCGAAGAAGCCTTACGTTCTGCTTCACGGTTTGGTTATGCCATCAAGCAAGCATTAGCGAATGATGAAGAGAAAAAAGGTGTGAGCCTGTGTCATGGCTTGGGTGCGGTGAGTGTGGATGAAAAGCTGATCAAAAGTGAAAAGATCGGTACGAAAAGCTTCCATATTTGGGGTAAATTGATTCGAAAATGCTCCAAACAAGGAGAGCTAAAACGAAAACTTTTTATAATGCTTTACACGATTTTTTTAGTGTGCATTATTATAACGGTTGTGCCTCTTAATATGCTCATCCAAACACTTTACCGCAAACTCAACAAAGAAGAAGTTTTGAAACAAAAAGCGTTGTACGAATTACCCTCAGGGAGTGGCACAGAACGTATGAAGGAATTTTCAAGCTATGAATAATATCTATATCAACGACATCCAAACATTTATGCCCAATGCTCCTGTCTCCAACGACGAAATGGAGGAGTATTTAGGCTATATCGGTGGTAAAAAATCCAAAGCGAAAAACATAGTTCTAAGAAGCAATGGCATCAAACAGCGCTACTATGTGCTGGAAAAAGGAACCGAAAAACCTCTTTTCTCCAATGCGCAGATTACAGCCAATGCCATTAAAAAACTTGAAAACAGTACGTTTAAACTAGGTGAAGTCGAGTGTTTGTCGTGTGGTACAACTACGCCTGACCAACTTATGCCAAACCATACCTTGATGGTGCAAGGTGAGCTTGGCATCTCTGAGATAGAAACACTCAGTGCTTCTGGCATCTGTTTAAGCGGCGTGAATGCGCTCAAATACCTTTACTACGGTATCAAAAGCGGTGAGCTAAGTAACGGCATCGCGACAGGTTCCGAAGTCGTTTCGGTCCTCTTAAGTGCTAAAAATTTTGAAGAGGAGTCCAAGCAGTGGGAGTTGTTGGAGAAAAATCCTTCATTAGCGTTTGAAAAAGATTTTTTACGCTGGATGCTCTCTGATGGTGCTGGGGCGATGTTGCTTCAAGATAAACCTAACAGCGACAGACTCTCTTTGAAAATCGAGTGGATCGATGTGCTCTCCTATGCGGGAGAAATGCCAACGTGTATGTACAGCGGTTGCGAGATGGTTGATGGTAAAGCGGTTGGTTGGAGAGGTTATTCGCAACATGAGATCATGGAAAAATCGCTTTTGAGCATCGCCCAAGATGTGAAACTGCTCAACGACAACATCGTTGAATACACCGTTGTCAAGCCACTTCGAAAGATTTTAGCGAAGCGTTGCATCACCCCTGAGGTGGTTGATTATTTCTTGCCGCATTACTCTTCGCAGTTTTTTAAAGACAAACTCTATGTAGGCTTAGTAGAAGTTGGTTTGGAAATTCCTTATGAGAAGTGGTTTACGAACCTGACGAAGTGTGGAAATACAGGCTCTGCGTCTATCTACATCATGCTTGAAGAGCTTTTCCACTCGGGCAAGCTTAGAAAAGGCGAGAAAATTCTCTGCTACATTCCTGAGAGCGGACGTTTTTCAACCGCGTTTATGTTGCTTGAGGTTGTGTGATGAAGGAGATTATCGAAATACCTCACGAGCCTAATGCAACGCTGGATGGCATCCAAAAAGTGATGTATGCCAAAAATGAGCAAGGCGAATTTGAGCGTTACAACTACGGAAGCTCCGTGGAAGAGTTCGCGACCCAAGTGGCAGTTGAAGAGTACGAGACGCTTAAACAAGAGTGTTTGGTACGCATCAAACAAGGACTCTCTTCCCCTATTGAGTACTTTATGTATGAAAATAGAATGGACCTTCCAACCTTAGCCAGTGCCGTGGGCATGTTTCAATGGCGTGTAAAGCGACACCTCAAAATGAGTGTTTTTCAAACCATGAGTGATGCTTTATTGTTACGTTATGCCGATGTTTTTTCACTTGATTTATTTTACTTAAAGGATTTTCGTTGAGCCAAGAGCTTTCATTTACGCATTCTCAATTTGCACACTGTGAAAGTGGTGTCACATCAACCCTTTTTTCGGCGTATGGTTTTAAGATCAGCGAGCCGATGGCATTTGGCATCACCAGCGCTTTGACGTTTGTTTATCTGCCCTTTGTCAAAGTCAATAACTTGCCTCTCATCGCGTATAGAAGCCTACCAAAAAGCATCATCAACACGATCTCGAAAGTTTTACATGTAACGATGGAAAAGCGCAGTTATAAAGACGAACACCAAGCCAATGAAGAGCTCAAAAGCCTCACCAAAGAGGGCAAGCTCGTGGGGCTTCAAACCTCTGTGTATTACCTTCCATATTTCCCTAAAGATATGCGCTTTCACTTCAATGCCCACAATCTCCTTGTCTATGGCATGGAAGGCGAGGAGTATCTTATCTCCGACCCTGTGTTTGAAGAGGCGGTGAAGTGTAGCCAAGATGGGCTAACCAAAGCGCGCTTTGCAAAGGGTGTTTTTGCGCCTAAAGGCTTTTTGTACTACCCTAAAACGATGCCCCAAAGTGTGGATATGCACAGTGCCCTCAAAAAGGCGATTGTTAAAAATGCCAAGTCTATGCTTACACCGTTCCCATTTGCGGGCGTTAAAGGGATGCGAAGACTCGCCAAAAAAATAGAGTCCCTACAAACAGAGACCAACACACGCTATGTCAAAAACTACCTCACCCACATCGTAAGAATGCAAGAAGAGATCGGCACGGGTGGCGGAGGATTTCGCTTTTTGTATGCTGCCTTTTTAGAAGAAGCCAAAACTTATGGTTTGAACGCTGAGGTGTTAACAGAGGCATCGGAGCTGATCGTAAAGTCGGGCAATACGCTGAGAGAATTTGCACTTTATTGTGTTGAGGGAAGCCGAAAAATCGAAAAGCTCGATACTCAAAAGATAGCCGCTAAACTGGTGGAAGCTTCGGAGTATGAAGAGAAGGCGTTTAGGGTGTTGAAAAATCTGTGAAAGTTACTAGCCAATTATTATTGCAACATAAATAAGGAAATATAAATGTTTAAAAAATTAGTACTTATTGTTTTTATAATATTTCCATCATTCTTGCTCTCTGAAATAACAGATAAACAAAAGAAAGAATATGAAGAACTTATGAATAATTATGATTTAAAAGGGCCTAGCGAGTTGTATATCATTACTGCAAATTGTGATAAAAAGCATATAGATAAGATAGAGTCTAACCTAAAAGGGGAAGAAATAAGAATTATAGATTATCACTATACTCTTTGGCTTATGGTAAGTGAACATAAAATTTCTAAAGTTGAGATTAGTAATTTTGATTTTAGTGAAGAAGTAAAATCATGCATTGAACAAGAAACTCTTAATAGTGTAAACGCTCCAACTCTTCCTAATTATGGGACAATACCGATCATTGTTAAATTTCCTGCATTTATTACAAAAAAATAGGGTAATAAAATAAGTGAAATAAGGGTCGGAGCTAAATTTTTAACTTCCTAAATTTGTATTCAAGTGTTGTTAATTATCATTATAGGGTACAAAGTTTATAGAATAGCCAAACGGATCATTTTTTGGAGCTTGCTCAGCTTCTGTTGTATAAACTTCTATATGATCATTTGCTTGAAAGCCAATTTTATTGCCCAGAACTTTAATCATATTCACTGCTTCATTTGCATCGGTTGCCCAAACTTTCATAGACATGACGGCTGTTCCCATTGGACAATTAAAACCATCTTCTAACTGTCCCGCTATTCCATCAGCAATAACTGTGAAATGTGTGTATGGCGTTGTTTCTTTTCCGTATCGTAATTTTAATTTCCAATCGGTTGTAATTTCCATTTTATTCCTTTATATATAAAAATTTTTGAACAAAAAAATAAAAATAGGTGTTTGAGCTAAACTTTTAACTTTTGTATCTTTATAACAATATATTTTCCATTTTCATCTTTGGCGACATGTAAATTATCTTCAAAAGTGTGAAGCAGATCGTGAAAAGAAGCGGTTGTCCCTAGTTCTCCATAAACTTTTTGCATTGCTTCCAAACTCGCAAATTCTTCAATTTTTTCAATCTTCGCAACCGCATTTTTAGCATTTCGGTTAGCATAGAGCCAACAGCTTTCATCAAAATTATTTTTATCACCCATAGGGCGATGTTTGGGGTCTATAAAGCACAAAGAGGCGTCGACCTTTCCTACTAAAACATCGTCCACTTCATTGTGCATTAGGTCAAAATACGCCAGTTGTAATGCTTTTTCGAAGGAGAGGTTGTGTGAGGTTAAGACCATGTGTTTGCCTGAGGCATTCAGCGCTTGGGCGATGTAGAAGCTGGCGTTGGTATTAATACCTAGAAAATCAAAGGGCATAACGACGCCATCTTCTTTTGTGACCTGTTCTAGTACATTGGTAAGGCTTTCCACGGGGCCGTGCTCGGTGGCGAGGTAGATGCCTAGATTGGTAGAGAGCGTTTGGTTTTGAACACAACTGAGCGCTCCAAAAACGGCTAAAAGGTTGAACTTATTGGCACGTCGTAGATTGATCTTGCAAAGGGTAGAAAGCTTTTGTTTGTAGGTAGCGATGGGCTCATTGGGTTCTATGAGTTGGTAGGTTTGATGAATATACATGGCCACTCCTTACGCGTTGCTCAAAACAAGCGAAGTGGTATTGCCACCAAAGGCGACAAAGTTAAAGAGCACATTGGTCTTTTTGCCATCCAGTTTTACAGGATTTAAAAGGGGCGTAAAGTTCACGCCATCGGCTCTTTCTTGAAACCCAAGGGTTGGAGGGATAAAACCTTCCTTGAGGCACGAGAGCGTCAAAGCGATCTCATTGGTACCACTTGCCCCTAACGTATGTCCGATCAAGGGTTTAAGTGCCGTTACGGGCGTTGTGGTGCCATGCTTCTCAAAGAGGAGGGCAATCGCATTGGCTTCTGAGGTGTTGTTGTTCTCGCTCCCTGTTGCATGGGCTTTAATGAAGTCGATCTCACTGAGTTTTAGCGAAGCGTTACGTAGGGCTTCATCCATCGTTTGAAAGATGGGCTCACCCGAGGGGTTGCTTGTGGTTTCGCTGTAAATGTCACAGATGTTTTTTGAGCCTTTATAGTAAAAATCCTCAGCACTTCTAGGCTCACTCTCCAAGAGCAGTGCCGAGCAGGCTTCGCCTAAGATGATGCCATCGCTCTGCTTGTCAAAAGGGCGGTAGATTTTATTTTTGGAAAGAAGCATCAGCGAAGAAAAACCGTTGTAAGTGGCTTTGTTAAAAAGTTCGATGCCCACCACTAAGGCTTTTTTAATCTGTTTTGAGGCGATGAGTTTTGAGGCGTAAGCGAGTGCATTGACACTGGAAGTACACGCCGTGGAAAAAAGAAGCGCCTTGTGGTCGGAGTGTGTTAACGTTTCCAGATAGTCTCCCAAATATCCGTAGCCTAGATGGTTAAATGCTTTATCGCTCTTTCCTTGGTGGTAAAGTGCATACGCCTCTTCGTTCAGTGAGATACCCATAGCGGTAGAGCCTATAAAAATGGCTAACTCTTTTTGCTCCTCTTCACTGAGATTTGCTTCTAGGATGCACGCTTTAACGACATGATCGATGACACTGAAGAGCTTTTTTTCTTCAGTGTCGAAATTTTGGATTAAAGGATAATAAGGCTTCTGCGCAAAGAGATGCTGCAAGTACGCCTCGTAGTTGCTTTGGTTTATGCTTTGCACTTGGGAGACAATGGCTGACTCGTTATCTCCAAGGCTGCAAAAAAGCGAATGTGCCGTGATGTAGCATCGTTTTGTATCGATCATTGGGGTTGAATGAAATCCGCTAAGGTGTTGATGCTGGTCATAATGGTGCGTATTTTTTTACTATCGGTGACTTCGACACCGTATTTTTCTTTGAGTGCCATTGAGATTTGCAGGGCATCCATCGAGTCAAGTTGGAGTGGGCTATCTGAGCCAAAAAGCGGTTCATCATCCTTAATAGCTTCGGGGGTGAACTCCTCTTTATCGCATTCGGTGATGATGAGTTGTTTAAGTTCACGTTTGAGTTCTAGGTTTTGTGAGCAGAGCATTTAGTTTCTCCTGTAGTTTAGCATGAGGCATGCAAGGGTAAAAAAGAGTAGTGCAAAGAGTAAGAGTTTCATCACATTAAGCTCTATGTCGCCAAAGTTTCCGCCTTTGACGATGATGTCCAAAAAGCCATCCAATGCCCATGACATAGGCGAAATTTCTGAGACATCTTGCATAAATTTTGGCATGACGACTTTGGGAACCATGATGCCTCCAAGGGCGGCTAGGATGATGTTGGACGTGCCACCCAAGATGGTCGCCATCTCACTGCTGTTGCTGAGTGTTGCGATGAAAAGGGCAAAAGAGATCGCCGCGATGGAGACAATACACGAGATGAGTATAAGTAAAAAGAGGCTTCCATGAATGATAAGCGCGTCACCGTTTAGAAGGGGGATGAGGTACATTCCCACCAAGATCATACAAAAAACTTGCAGTTGGTTCATTACAAAATAGGGGATGAATTTACCCATGATGATTTTGCTCAAAGAGACGTTGATGCTCCTGATTTTATCGATCGTGCCAAAGTTTTTTTCATTGATAAAGGTGTTGGAGATAGGAATAAGAATAAAAAACATCGAAAAGATCAGCCACGACGGAACGCTGTGTTGCACGGAAGTAATCGTGGTGGCATTTTTATCTTTTAAGACGTAAGTATGGGAGATGATCTCATCAAAATTGAGAGCATTTTGACTCTTTCCTTGCACTTCTAAAAGGTTTTTGATGACGCTCTCTGAGAGTTTTGCACTTAAAAATTGTTTGAGAAAAGCGACCTGTTGGTACGAGATGTCTGAGCGCGAAAAAAGCGCCATAGAAACGTCGCTACTTCTGCCAAGCTTTTCATTAAAATCATTGCTTAACGTAAGAACAAAGTCGTATTTTTGGTGGTACAACGCTTCATCGACGATCGGTGCCGTTTGAGCGAGTGTAAACGTAAAAAAGGTGTTGTCATTGAGCGTTTGCACAAACGATTCTAATGCGGGGGAAGTTTTTTCACTACTCAGGAGAACGGAGAGTTTGACATCGTATTTGTTGGCATAGGTGTTTTGTAAGGCAAGCGACATGATGATAATAAACACCGTTGGCATCACAAACAAAACGATGAGGGCATGGAGATTTCGGATGATGAGTAAAAACTCTTTTTTCAAAATATAGTAAAACATCAGTCCCTCAACTCTTTCTTGGTGATCGATAAAAAGATATTTTCTAGGTTGTTTTTAGGCAGTTCGATCTCTTTTACATGTAACGATTTTTGTTTGATGTCACAAAAGGTATCGACGAGTACGTCGTAGTTGCTTTGCAGATTGACCTCTTGTGTTGAGGTGTCGCTCAGGTGGATTTTGGCGATGTTGGATTGCGCGTTGATCTTCTCTTTGGTTTCGTGAAAAACAATTTTTCCTTGGTCAAGTATAGCAATGTCATCGCAAAGATACTCGATCTCCTCCATGTAGTGTGAGGTATAAACGATGGTCGTTTTATTCGCTTGGTTGATGTTTTTGATGACCTGTAAAATGTAGTTGCGTGATTGAGGGTCGATGCCAACGGTGGGTTCGTCAAGGTATAAAATCTTCGGACTGTTAAGTAAACCAATGGCAATGTTAAGGCGTCTTTTTAAGCCACCTGAGAATGTTTCGGCTTTGGCATCTCTGTATTTTTCGAGGGAGGTCATTTCTAGGCAGTAGTCTATCTTGGTATGTAAAACTTTCCCAGTAAGCCCATAAAGTGCGCCAAAGAATTCAAGGTTTTCGTATGCACTCAGGGTGGGGTAAAAGGCGTAAGATTGGGGTACTAGACTAGAGCATGCTTTGATCTCTTTTTCGTGTTTATTGAGATCATAACCTAAAATTTTTATCTCACCAAAATCTTTGGGTACCAAAAAATTGAGGATAGAAACCAAGGTAGTTTTACCCGCACCATTAGGTCCTAAAAGCCCAAAAATAGAGCCTTCTTTTATGGTTAAATCAAGATGCTCAAGGACAATACTGTTTTTATATTTTTTAATCAAATTATTGATGCAAATTGCCATTGAGTATCTTTGTTTAGGTTTTATATAGTGTAATAAATTTTTGATTATAGAGAGCTTTTGATGTGAGCTAAAATTAGGTAATGAATTATCACGTAACTCAGTAATTTTTAATCATACAATCAATAGAATAAATTTAAATTTTTTTAAAGGATGGTAATGAAAAAGCTTCTTATGTTAGTGATTGCAGGGTTGTTATCTATGATGTTTCTTGGGTGTGGACCAGTTAGCGTTCAAAATTTTAACAATATGTCAGTAGAAGATGTTGTTAACAAAGATGCTTCGGCAGTTGAAGTTGAAAAGGCAATTATTAGAGCAGGTACAGGACTTGGTTGGGTAATGAAAAAAATGAATGACGGCAACATTCAAGGTACACTAGTGCTAAGAAAACATGAAGCTGTTGTTGCTATTAAATACAATTCTAAAGAATACAGTATCAATTATATTGATAGTAAAAATCTTGATTACAATCCTGGTGAAAATACTATTCACCCAAACTATAATGGCTGGATACAAAATCTTAATAAATCAATTCGCGTACAACTTAGTACACTTTAATAAACTCTAGAGGCATTGAGACTTTTCTCAATGCCTCTAGTAACTTACTTTATCTCTGTTTTTGCCTCAGCAATATACTTCTGTAAAGCTATTTGCATGATCTCTATATAATTACTTTCTGTGCCCATTTGGTATGAATCTGCTGCTTTTACATGTATATTATACGCTTGAGGATCACCCTCTTTTTTCATGTTTACATTGGTTTCAATTTCACAGCTAAGGGTTATGGCAAAAGCACCTGGATTCATCCACGACCAAAATTTGACAATTTTCACATCTGCTATGTATGTTTGAGGTGTGATTTGATCTTTGTTCTCAATCACTTGATAGCCTTTACTTTTTAAAGCTTCTTTGAGGCTATCTTTGATGACACTATTGACCGTTTGATTTGCATTGAGGACAATATCTCCCATAGCCATGCCATAGCCATTGCGTTTTCTAGCAACAGCACGCGCTTTGATAGTATCTGTTTGTGGTTCAGAAGGGTCTAAAGAAGGAATGTTTGGCTCAGAGGGCTTTACCTCAAAAACACGTTTATCGACAACGGAGTTGATGTATATCTGTTGAGCATTGGATGGTACAGCTTCAGCGTTAGTGGTTGGCACTGCTAGTGCAACTTCCCCACGTTTGGCTGCACAACCATTGAAAAACAGTGCACTGGTAAAAAAGAGGAGTGTGAGAAGAGTTCTCAAGACATAATTCATTTAACTTCCTTTAAAATTAAGATTTTTAGACTAATGGCATACATTTTTTCCCCATCAGGGTAGTAGAAATTTTATCGACAATGTGTAATTCAATCGGTAGATTGATTTTCCCCAATTTTTGTTTGATGGTATTTTTTAGCTCTTTGATTGCGATCGGGCGCGTGGCTTCAAGAAAGATTTGAACGACTTCATCTTTCAGCTCGGCATTGTTGTGTTTGACGTGTACGAGGGCTTTTTCGATGCCCTCCATCGCTTCTAAAATCTCTTCGATCTGTGCTGTTGCGTAGCGTTTGCCTGCAATTTTAACGATGTTACTGCTTCGTCCTATGAGTTGAAATTTTCCATTTTCTATCACAGCATAATCAAAACTCTGAATTTCTCCACCCGTTTGTGTAAAGCCCTCTTGCCATAGCGTTTTCGAGATAAAAGGCGACTTTACATGTAAAAGTCCTTCGTCATTCAGTGTCGCCTCAACACCTTGAAATGGGCTCCAAAATATGTCATCTTGTTTTTTAAACGCTATGCTTCCACATTCGGTAGAGCCAAAGAGTTGAATGAGTGTGGTATTAAATTTATCGGTAAATTCTTTGGCAATCTCTGCTGGTAATGGTCCTGTGGAGCTAATAAAAATTGTTTGGCTTAGGTCTTTAGTTTCGTCTAACCTCAAAAGCGATTTGATGTAAAGTGGGGTGGTAACGATGAGGTGATGAGGCTTCGCAGACTCAAGCAGATCGTGAGGCAGAAAATGCTCTTTAAAAAACAGATCAACGTCAAGTTTGAGTGGCAGTAAAAGTGCGGCGAGAAAGCCATAGATATGGATAAAGGGAACGGTTGCAACCACTTTTTCGATCTGAAAATTGCCAAATTCTCTTACTAATGCTTTCATATCAGCTTCGATGTTTTCTCTGCTTTTAAACGCTCCCGTGGGAAAACCCGTACTTCCAGAGGTAAAAAACATGGCGGCAAAGTCAATGTCGTTGAATGTTTCAGCACCCAGCGATTCGATTTTCTCTTTGAGTGAGAGGTTTTCTTGGTCATACAAAATAGGCTTTGCGCCTGAAAGATAGGCTCTTAAAATCTCAATGGCATTTGCTTCTTTGGTTTTGGAAGGAACGAGAATGACTTGGTTTTTGAGTGCTGTGTCGACGAGAGTCTCACTCTCATAAACGTTTTCACCGCCATCATCATTTTGTATAATAACTCTCAATGACTTGTCCTCCCCATCAGTAAAACTAAAATAGCTCCTGTTGCGACACACGAAACCAAACCCATCGCATGAAGGGCGCCGATGTCACTGAAAATCAGCACGCCAAAACCTGCAAACGTGTCAATAATGGAGAAGAAAATTGCACTCCTCGTTCCATCTTTGAAGCTGTCCTCACTGCTCATATAAATGCCATAGTCAATGCCAAAAAGCATCATGATAAACAGCATAAAAATATGCGCAATGGTAAAGCCTCCTGTGAGCGCAAGGAGTAAAATGAGCGCTGTTGGAAGTAAAACATAGTTAGCACTGAGTGTCAATGTTTTGCGACACACCATCCACAGCATGAAAAAGATAAATGCAATGGCTAAAATGCCTCCCAACAGGAGTTGATGCGCAATTTTTTGAAGTGCATTAAAGAACATCTCTTTAGCGTCGATGGAGGAGGCAAAAGCAAAGTTGGAGACTAAGTTTCGCTCGCTGTTTTTCACCAAAGCATACGTGTAGTACTTGCCCTCATGAAAGACGACATCAAAGCCCATTTCACGCAATGTTTCTAAAGAGAGTTCTTGATAGCTTGGGTGCAAAAGTGCTTCGTTATACGCATTTTTAAAGAAGCCTTCACGAAAGCCAAGCTTAGTCGCTTCCTCTTCGATCTGTGCTTTTTTTTCGTTTACATGTAGAGCTTCAAGTTCTTGTTTTCTCTGCTCGTAAAACGATTTGTCGAAAAAGTAAGAGAGCGGAGCTGTGGCGTTTTTAAAGCTCTTTTGGATGGCATTGCTGTGAGTTATGAGCTGATCGATAGAGTCCGCTTCGAGTAAAAGAGGCATATATCCCTCTTTTTTAATCGCATTCTTGAAGAATTTTTCCTCTTTCATTAAGGAGACATTCTGGTAGTCGAGGTTTTTGATGTTGGTATCAAGATGTAAGAAAGGAACGCTTAAAACAATAGCTAACAAAGAGAGTAGGGCAATGGCACGGTAGGGTAAGGGAATGGAAAAGTGAAATTTGGAATACGGTTGTGCCTTTTTAAACCCAATCAGTGGGAAGAGAAAAACGAATTGGAGGTAAGAGAGTATGAGCGAAATCATCGCAAAGACACACACTTGTTGAATCAGTGGAAAATCGACCCATGAGAAGATCAAAAAGCCGCCAAATGTGGTGAGGAAGCCGTAAAAAACAGAGGTGTTAAACTTCTTTTTGCTCTCATAATGACCGTAAAAATAGTAGTGGAACATATAATCAATCGCCAACGTTCCTATGGCGTTTCCAAAGGCCAACACAAAAACAGAGACTTCACTCCAAATCATGCCAATAAGCAGAAACGAAAGCAGTGCAGAGGTGGCAAGGGTGGCAATAGTGTTGATAAGAAGGTAGATGTTTCGAATAATGAAAATATAAAGCACAAGCAACAAGATGGTCGAGAGAACAATCAAAAACGTGACATCATCTTGGATTTTTTGCGCGTTCTCCACAAAGTAAAAGGTCGGGCTAAAGACGCGAATATTTTGCACGCCTTCAAGCGTTTGATGCACAAGATTATAGATGGTTTCATAACTCTCGATGGTATTGGAGGTGTCTTTGATACTCAAAACTGAAAGATACCCAAAATCGTCTAGCGCTAAGTGTCCATCTCGAATGTTGATGGGAATTTTTTGCTCTTTAGGGCTAAAGTAGCTCAGTGGATCAGTTGCGTCTATGGTCGTATAGTAGGGGTTGTTTGTCATTTTTTCATAAAGCGATTTTAGCTTTTCATGGATGCTTACGGAGTCGTCTTTGTTTAGATTTTTGAGGTAAAAAGCGTTATTTTTAGTGTATTCGATCAGCTTTGCATTCGGTGTTATGCTGCTTTCCAACTTTAAAAGCTCAGTTGCGAGCAGTTTCTCTTCGATGGTCTTGATCTTGGCAAGGGAGTCTTTATCGAACCCTTCGGTGGCTATGAGCACTTCTTTTGAATTTTTGAAATGCGAATAGATCTCAAACGCCTCTTTGCTCTTTCCTTCAGGCAAAAAAGAGAGCAGGTTGGTGGAGACATGCACCGAGTTTTGGTAGAAAAAAAAGAGTATACCGACAATGGCAAAGAGAACGATATTAAGGGTTTTAGTTCCTAATTTCAATGGTAATCCTATCACCGTTTTTAATCTTTACATGTAAAGATTTTAGCTTCGTTGCCTGACGTGTGATACGCACCTCCTCAAGCACTTCGGCTGCCACTCCTTTAGGGCTTAGGAGTGTCTCTTCGCCTTCTGTTTTTGCCTCAAAAAAAGAGTTCAATAAGACGTTGTTTTCATCATGAACCGCTTTGATAATCATGAAAAAATAGTTCATGGAAGGCATACTTTGCGCATCAATGACTTTATAGCCATTTTGATCTTGAATGGTAAGCTTTTCTTCAAAATAGGTCAATACTTTGGATTCGGGTTTGGCGTATTCGATGATGATATTTTGCTCTCCAAACGTGATGAACCCTTCCAGTGTGATGGTTTTATCGAGCGCATAAAGGTAGCGCGTCTCTTTAAAAGTGGAAGCGTCGTTGGCAAAAAGACACAGTAGCGAGAGTAAACACAAAACGATAATTTTCATGCGTTACATCCGTTTTAAGAAGATAAAATGGCGGTGCAAAAACTGCATAATACCACCCGCGATAAAAACCAAATACCAGCCAAATGAAGAGTAGATAATCCAATAGTGGTCATTTTTGAGCAGTAAAATGGTTACATGTAAAAGAATGTTGACACACGCAAGAGCTATCCAAAAGAGGGTAGAACGGTTGATGTAGAGCTCTTCTTTTTCGCTCAGAGCGCGCTTATGAATTTTACGTGCAAAGTGTAAAATGATGGAATCGTTGTCAAAATAGCTTGCCATCAAGAAAAAGATAAATGCCAAAGAGATCAAAAGCGGTAAAAATTTGAGCACTAAAAAGTCATCTAAGATAAAAGCGGTAATGGCAACTACAATATAAAAAAGAGGGAAAAGAGTGGTTTTAATATCTTTCTTCTTCAGGCTTAAAAGCCAAACGATACCAAAACCAAAAAGTCCCATCGAGACGGTTTTAATGTCAAAATAACTCAGCAACACCACCACAACGGGTGCGTATAAAAACGAAAAAAGTATGTGCATTACCGTACCATCCCACCACTAATATTGATCACTTCACCATTCACGTAGGTTGCTTTATCGCCTAAAAAGAAGACAACTTCAGCGACCTCTTCGGGCTTTCCAAAGCGTTTGCACGGGATGATATTGGTGATATTTTTATCCACATTGTGGATCATCTCGGACTCAATCACACCGGGGGCCACCGCATTGACTCTGATATTATAGCGTGCTACTTCCACACAAAGCGCTTTTGTAAAAGCGATAATTCCACCTTTAGTGGTCGAGTAATTCACTTGCCCACCATTGCCCACGAGTCCAGAGATGGAAGAAACATTGACGATGGAGCCTGCTTTTTCTTTGATCATATTTGGCAGAATTTGCTTGGTGACATAAAAAAGGCTGTTAAGATTCGCATCCATCACATCACTCCACTCTTCCTCTTCCATAAAGAAAAAAAGCTTGTCTTTGGTGATGCCCGCATTGTTGACTAAAACATTTACATGTAAAGATTCTAAGGCGTGTTTGACTTCCTCTTTTTGGGTGATGTCAAACTGGATAATCTCACCATGTTTGATCTCATCAAGAAGTGCTAGAGCCTTCTCTTTCTGGCTTTTGTAGTGAATGTAAACAAAGTAACCCTCTTTGGCAAAGTAGCGCACAATGGCGGCTCCAATGCTCCCTGTTGCACCTGTGACCAGCACTTTTTTCATGCGAGTGCTCCTTGGCGAAGAATGTTTTGAATCTTCACGATGTCAATGTCCATACGCCTGTCTTCTAAAAGTGGCTTGGCGTGCGCTCTAATGGCTTCGTAGTGTTTGAGAAGTGTTTGAGAAACGCTCTGTTTCCCTCTGATGTCCACCGCTTGTGCCATACCCATAAATGCGATACTCAGCATCAGCTCAAGGGGTTCCATCATCTTTTTAAAGTCCAGTGCCGCTGTCGTTCCCATGCTCACCTTGTCTTGGTTGAGCGATTCGGTTGGGCGAGAGTGAATGGAAGCTGCTGTGGTGTTTTTGATGACATCAGCACTGAGAGAACTCAGCGTTATCTGCATCGCTTTAAAGCCGTGGAAATAGTGCTCACGACTGAGTTTAAGGTTCTCTCCAAGTCCACGGTTAAATTTGTGATCGACCAGAAGGGCAAACTCTTTATCGAGCAGGTCAGCAAGATTTGCTGCGCAAATTTTGAGTGTGTCCATCGCGTGAGCGACGTAGCCACCGTAGAAATTACCGGAGGTGTAGATTTTTTGGTTTTTGCCATCAATGAGCGGGTTGTCATTGACCGAGTTGATCTCTTGTTCGACCCATTTTTTAGAGATTTCTAAATTATCGCGAATCACGCCTAAAACTTGCGGTGCGCAACGCATGGAGTAGGTGTCTTGGATATTCAAATCATTGTCAGCAAAGAACTTGTCATATCTGTCATCGCGCCCGTGTGTGAGCTTTGAGCCTTCAATCTTCGTTTTGATGTTGAAGGCACTTTGAATTTGTCCACTAAAAGGCTTTGCTTCATGCACAAATTCATCCAGTGGTGTCGTATCGCCCAAGAGCACTTCAAACATACCTGCTACAAAGGACTCCATGCTTGAGAGAAGCACCTCAAAACGCTCTAAAGAAGAGAGGGCAATCGCACTCATAATGGTCGTACCATTCATAATGGCAAGTGCCTCTTTAGGTTTAAAGAGATACGGAGTAATGCCCAGTTTTGCATACACCTCACTCGTTGGACAAATGGCACCTTCATACCACACTTCTCTCTCGCCTGCAATCACAGCAGCGATGTACGAAAGCGGTGTCAAATCGCCACTCGCACCTACTGAGCCAAGGGAAGGAATAACAGGGATAATCTCTTTTTCAAGCAAGAGTTCAAGGCGTTGCAAAAGTTCATAAGAGATGCCAGACTTGCCTTTGGAGAGTGAAATCAGTCTGCAAATCAGCGCGTAACGTGAAGTTTGAGGACTTAGTGATGCTCCAACGCCACAGCCATGAAAGCGGTAAAGGTTCTGTTGCAAAATGGCACTTTGCTCATAAGTTAAGTAATTCTTGCCACTTGCACCATAGCCTGTGGTGACGCCATAAATGGGTTTTCCTTTTTTGATTTCATTCATCAAAAAGGTATGACCGAGTAAAAAATTCTCTTCAAAGTGGGTATCTTTAGAGACACGAACACTGCTAGCTTTGCATATCTCCTCTAAGCTAATATAACGATCGTCTATGATTAATTTCATGCTTTTTCTTTCCAAAAGGGGTATAGGTTGAACCATTGTTCAGGGTGCAAGGTAACGTGCGTTGCAAAAAAATCGGCATAGACTTGCATCGCTTTGTGTATCTCTGCATCTGCTGGGTTGTTTTTATCCATCGTAATTTCGATAAACTCAATGCTGTAATGTTGGGGGCTTTGGTAGCTAAAGGCAATGCCCATCAGTGGTTTTTCGGTTTTGTAGGCGATGCTAAAAGGGTTTTTATTAAATTCAGCCTCTTTGTCAAAAAAGGTTACAACCTCTTTATGTTTTACATCAGTTGCACGGTCTGCCATCATCGCTACAATCTCGTTATTGAGAAGTGCTGAAGCGATTTTCATCGTGACATAAACTCCGCCTTTAGAGAGATCAATGATGCTAAGATGAGGGTTTTGTGTCTCAAGATTCTCTTCGATACATTTGATCGTCTCAATGAGTGCTTCTTGCATCACAATGTTGATTTTAAGATCTGCAAAACAGTTGCCAGCACTCGACCAACCCCCAAAATGCGATAATAGCAAAATACCGCCACCGTGAAGATGGCGCATAAGTTCTTCTTCGTTTTTGATGTCAAATGTGTAATCTTGTGGGCTTACTTTAGAGACAAAACGGTCGCACATCGTGATCGCGAAGTGTCGTAAATGTTCATAATAAACCCAATTGTTAAAAGGCTTGTTGATGTGCTTGTAGTAATCACGCAAGGCTTCTTTAACGTTGCCAGCAACCAAAAAATAAAAAAAGGTTACAGGGTACATCAAGTAATAGATAAACGTGTAGCCAAAGAGTTTATAAAAAGTAAAAACGAGTCTGATACTCCAACCACTTCCACGCTGTTTCGTGCTCATTGGTACCTTTTTTTGAGGAAAAATTTCCACGGCAAGAGTTTGACATGTACCATGACGATTGCGGCGGTATCCCAAAACTTTTTAAAGTGGCTGACGCGCTCTTCGGGAGTTGGGTAGTAACATTCGATGCTCACTTCTTTGATGAGGCGACTTTTCCATGCGTGTTTAACGAGTACTTCCATTTCCCAGTCAAAGCGTTTGGTTTTGATAATGAGGTCTAGGATGGAAGTAGGGTAAAGTCGAAAGCCAGAGAGTGAATCGGTGATGGTCTGTTCGGTGTCCCAACATGCCCAAAAGTTACTAAACCAGCGTCCAAACTTGGAGCCATTGGGAACATGATTGATCTCAAAATTACGCGCACCGATGATGATTTGATCTGCTCCATCACAGGCATCGCATATTTTTTCAATTTGAGAAGCCAGATGTTGTCCATCGCCATCAAGGCTAATGAAATACGAAAAGCCTCTTTTTTGCGCTTCCTTCGCTCCTGTGATGATGGCTTCGCCTTTGCCTTGATTGACCTTATGGCGTAAGACGGTGAGCTTCTCATGTTCATTTACAAGCGATGAAACGCTCACCTCTGAGCCATCATCGACAATGATCAACGTGTACCCATGACTCAAGACATCGTTGGCGACATTATTGATGGTGAGAGGGTTATTGTAGGTTGGAACGACAACGACAATATCATCTTTTTTCATAGGTGAGTTCTGCTACTTTTTGTTCATTTTGACTGACACGAATTTTGAGTGTTTTTTCATTGGTTTGACATTCAAACCAAAGTACACTTAGGGGAGCAATGTTTTTCAAGAATTTTGTTTTTTTGATTTTTAAAATCTCAATGCCTAAAATCTCAGCACTCATATCCAGTAAAACATACCCCGGAACGATAGGATTGGTTGGAAAATGCGCTTGAAAAATAGGATGTCTTGCGTCGCACAGTTGTACACAAAAACGCGTTTCATCTTTACATGTAAGCGTATAAAAATCATTTAAAATCATACAATCCTTACAAAAATTCTTAAATAAACAGGTGTATTATATAAATCTAGCTAAAATAAGAGCTTAAAATAGCTTTTTCTGTTAAGGTTTTGTTTACTTTTTTAGAAAATAAGGAACGTTTGAATGCACCAGTTTTTTGAAGAAAACGATAGCGCCTCTGCCATTGAGGCACAGTACGATGCCCAGCGCATTGCTTTTGCACCGATTATTTTTCAAGTAGCACGCTCTATGCGCGATCTAGGTGTCCTAAAGGCACTCTATGAGCATAAAGAGGGTATGAGCATTGAAGCATTGGCAAAAGAGACCAATTTAAGTGAGTATGGCATTACGACACTCATCGAAACCAGTCTGAGTGCGGACATCGTTAAACAAAAAGGCGAGCTTTATTTCATCACGAAAACGGGCTATTTTTTACTGAATGATCCGATGACCATTGCCAATATGAACTACAACCATCACGTGAATTACCAAGGGCTTTTTTCACTCGATGAAGCGATCAAAAGTGGGAAACCAACAGGACTCAAAGTCTTTGGCGATTGGGAGACTATCTACCCAGCACTCTCCATCTTGCCCGAAAATGCCAAACAGAGTTGGTTCACGTTTGATCATTTTTATTCTGACAGCGCGTTTCCTGAAGCGGTGGAAAAACTTTTGAGCCTCAATCCCACTAAAATTTTGGATGTGGGAGGCAATACAGGGAAATTTTCGATGCTGATGACAAAGAGCGATAAGGCTTTACATGTAACCATTATGGATTTGCCAGAACAACTCGCATTGGCGCGTGAAAACATCGAAAAGGAGGGTTTAGAAGAGCAAATTTCTCTTTTGCCTGCCAATGTTTTAGCCCCATCTCACGTTTTTCCCAAAGGGTTTGACATCATCTGGATGAGTCAATTTTTAGACTGTTTTAGTGAAGATGAGATCGTCTCTATTTTGAGTAAAGCCAAAGAGGCGATGAATGAGAAGACGCTACTTTGCATCATGGAGCCATTTTGGGACAGACAACGCTTTGAAACTTCGGCGTTTTGTATCATCAACACATCACCTTACTTTACCGCGATGGCAAATGGGCGCAGTAAGATGTACCACTCTAAAGATTTTATCAAGCTGATTGAAATGGCGGGGTTGAAAGTCGATGAAATTATTGACCATTTAGGTGTATGTCAGAGTATTGTGAAGATCAAAAGAGCTTAGGCATTTTCCGTCCAATCAAATTCCATTTGTCTGGCAGTATTGAGGGCTAAGTCTCGACTTACAAGTCGTTCCACAAGATGCAGGCTCATATCGATACCTGCGGAAATGCCAGCGGATGTGACGATAGCGCCTTCATCGACCCAACGCATCTGCTCTTTTACCTCAAGTTTTGGAAACATCACACGAAGATCGTTTATATCTTCCCAGTGTGTTGTGGCAGACTTGCCCTCAAGCAGTCCCACTTTTGCTAGCAAAAACGCACCCGTGCAGATAGAAGCAGTCAGTTGTGTCTCTTTGGATGTAGTGGCGATCCAATTTATAACCGAAGCGTCTTTCAGCTCTTCGGTGACAACGCCGCCAGGGATAAGTAAAACATCGATTTTGGGATGTGTTTTAAAGTCAAAATCAGGGTCAATTTTCAGTCCTGCACGTGCGCGAACAGACTCTTTTGTTTTACCAATCGTAAAGACTTCAAAAGGTGTTACGGAAGAGAGTAGATTTTGTTTACCATAAACGCGTGAAGCTGTGGTAAATACTTCGTAAGGACCTGCAAAATCAAGTACTTCAACATTGTCAAACACCAATATACCAACCGAATACGTCATAAATCTTCTCCTTTATCGTTACATGTAAATCACAAAATGGTTCATTTCGCCTTCACGTTTATACTGCAATCTCATACCATGCAAACGAATTACATGCCATGTGATAAACAGCCCAAACCCAAGACCGCGAGAACTTTTTTGTTTTTTACCTTCTAAAAAGTAAGGCTCAGCATAACGCTCAATTGGGAACTCTAATGCGGGAGCATGGTTGGAAACGGTGATGGTTTTGAGATCATTGGTTAGTGTAACACGGTGGTCATGGGAATAGTTAACGCCGTTGTCCAAAAGGTTTTTAAGTACAACGCCAAACAGTTCAAAGTCGACATTGAGTTCAACGGGGATGAGATTACATGTAATGTTCTCGTGTTTGTCTTCCAAAATATCAAGGGCAAAATCCACAATATCTTCGATGTGATAGCGTTTTATATCGAGTTTAAGTTCATCAGCACTGAGTTTTTCGATGCGTGAGAACTCCACTAAAAGGGCTTCTTGACGCTTAAAAACATTTTGAAGAATGTTGGTATAGGTCGCATCTTCGATCATCTCAGCCGCGAGTTTACCTTTGGTAATCGGTGTTTTAAGTTCGTGCATGATGTTGCGTAAAAAGAGTTGCCTTGAGTCTCTCAGAGATTTTATTTTGAAAACAGCACTGTCAAATTCATTGGCAAGAGCGGCGATTTCATCTTTACTGTTACTTTTACATGTAATGTCATAATCTCCATTGGCAAAGTGCTTGATCTTTTCGCGTAAGGTTTTAAGTGGAAGGATACTGCGAATAATGCCAATATACAGCATAATGACAAAAGCAAATGTCAAGAAAGGGAAGAGAATTTGTGGGAAAATCTCTTTTTCAAAAGGGACTTGTAAAATGATGGGTTCGTCGTCTCTTTTTTGCAAAACAGCGTAAATATGAATGCCATGTGGGACGACATACAATCCCAGTCGTATTTTCTCTTCCATCCGTTTCATGGGGAAAGGTTGTGGTGGTTTCGGCAACGATAGGATTTTTTCTTGGAGTTTGCGGTCGTCAATAAGCGTGAACCCCATCTCTTCAAGCTTGTTAAAATCAAGTTGCTTTACGTTTGGATCAAAGACAGAACGAACGGCGATATGCGTATAATCGTGCATACGCCTCATAGTGTTTTCACGATCATGGATAGAGAGTGAAAAAAAGATGGCACCGATACCCAACAAGGCAAGTGCAAAAATAAGCGTAATGCGCGTGATGATCGAGTGGTACCATTTCATGCTTGAAGCCTATACCCAATGCCACGTACCGAATGAATCAGCCTAGGCTCTTTGGAGCTCTCACCCAGTTTTGTTCGGATGCGGCTGATGAGGACATCAAGGCTCCTGCTTTCGTTGTCTTCGTTGAGACTGAGTGCACTGTTGAGCAACTCCGTTCGTGAAACGACGCAGTTGTTCTTTTTGATGAGGTGTGCGAGAACATCGTACTCGGCTGGAGTGAGTGTCATGGGTGCATTGTTAAAAAAGATGGTATGGCTCTCTTCTTTGAGAATCAAAGTAGAAATCGACGTTTCTTCATGGGGCGAATTGCTCTTTTTATAACGCCTTAGCACACTCATAATGCGTGCGTAAAGCTCTTTAGGCTCATAAGGCTTTGGTAGGTAGTCATCTGCTCCTAGTTCTAGCCCTACGATCTTGTCTTCCAGATCACTGCGTGCGGAAGAGATGATGATAGGGATGTCGCTTTTCGAGCGTACCTCTTTACAAATTTCGAGTCCATCCATACCTGGAAGTGAAAGGTCAAGTATAAGAAGGTCATATTTTGTAAGGCTTAAGGCACTGATGCCAAGATAGGGATCGTCATAATTGGTGACGGTGATGTTATAGCGTTTTAAAAAATTGCATAAAATTTCGGCGAGTTCGACATCATCTTCGATCATTAAAAGGTTGGGTTGCATAGGAGTTTCCTTAGAATTTGTCTGAAACAATGATACACCTACTCTTTGAACGGTTTGTTAATATAAAAGAAGTCTAATATAGCAGATTTTTCTTGAAGGGAAAAGAAGTTATCCCGCCTTTGAGGCGGGATAAACGTAAAGATTATTTTAAAAGCTCTTTTTCTTTGACAATAAATGGTACGCCTTTGATGCCTGCACCAAAGTATTTGACTTTGAGTTCATCAATGTGCGCAACTTCAGCATCACTGATTTTTTGCTCATATTTGACGTTTTCATCGTAGTATTTTTTCAAGATTTTGATCTTCTCAGCATCACTTTTTGTTTTGGCGGTTTCATTGTAGATCAGTACTGATTTTTCTAAAGAACTTCTCTCATGAACCGGTGTAAAAATGAGTTTGAGGTTGTTGGTTGTAAGGCGTTGCTCGATTTGAGCAAGCTCTTGCCTACAGTAAGGACACTCAGGATCGGTAAAAACCACTAAAGTCTCTTTTTTAGGGTCATTTCCTAAAGAGACGATGTTTTTCTTCTCCTCTTTTTTGTAGATTGCTGAAAGCTTTTTCTGAAGCTCTGCCATCTCCATCATCTCTTTGATACTTCCACCTTGTTTGATACTGATCACATCAGGGAAGATCAAATCATCTTTGGTAAAGATGCTGAGTTTTTGTGAACGTGCTCCATCGCTAAGATTTAAAGTCACGAAATCCATTCCATCAATGCCATCAACGCCTTTGCGTGAGACTACTTCGATGGTAATATTTGGCACTTGAATTGTTGATTTAAAGTGTTCGACAATCTGTGCGTCAGTTGCTGCAAAAAGAGTGCTAGTAATAAGCGCAACAAACCATAAAAGTTGTTTTTTCATTCATTTTCCTTGTAAGTTACAGAATATAATCTGCATGAAATGTAAGGTATTATACAATAAAACCAATGATAGTTTGTTAATGAAAGGTCAACGAATGGTTGAGAATGCCGATAAAATGGCACTTATAGAAGAAATCGAGATGCTCATAGAATCCGACCCAAATGCTCCTATTTCTTCATTTTCGATGTTAGAGTTTTTAGAACTAGACGATTTGGTTTCAGTGCGCGAAACACTTTTACGCTCCAAAACAAACCGCTCTTCTGAGAATGAAAAGTGGTTTGATGAGCTCTGTAAAAAGTAGTTAAAATCTTTACATGTAAAGGTAGAAAATGAGTCAAAAGTGGGCTTATTTAAACGATATGGAGGGCTGCAATGTTGTGGCACTGTATACGCTTCACAATCTTGTAGAAATTGTATATCTTAAAGAGGGGAAGCAACGAAGCCTTACGCTTAATTTTCATGTCGCAGGTGGAGCGATGGGTTACGTTGAGTGCTTTCAACTAGATTCCATTCCTTTGCCTCCTTCAAAAGTCAAACATGCGCTGAGTTCTTCGATCTCAAAATTTTTACATGTAAATCTTTATGCGGAGCTAAACGAGCATGAACACTATGAAGAGCTAGAGCTTGTGTGCGAAGAGGGCACTTATTTACTCTATTTTAGTGACGATGCAGAGGAAGAGCATTACGCTAAAATTGAAAAAAATAAAGCACCACATTTGCCTAAAGTTGCAAAAATAGAGGCAACATTGTCACAAGAGCTTTTTAGCGTGGACTTTTTCAAAGAAAATCTCTCTTTTGCACTCATAGCGCATGGTGAACAAAAGACACCGCATGGACTGCCGTACAGTATGCATCTTTTAAGTGTTGCCAGTGAAATCATCAATGCTCTTTTTGTTGAGCCGTTGAGCTTTGATGAAAACAATGTCGCCATTGCCTGCGCGCTTTTGCATGATGTCAATGAGGACACATCCACCAACATTACGAAAGAGACACATTTGGCAGGTAATGTGGAAGTCATTGCCAAAGGGGTTGCGGCACTCACCAAAGATAAAACACTGCTTTCCAAAGAAATGCAAATGAGAGATAGTTTAGAGCGACTGAAAAAGCGTCAAAACTGCGTAGCCATGGTAAAACTAGCCGATCGCATTACCAACTTGGGAATTCCTCCGAAGCATTGGGACGATGCTAAAAAACGGAAGTATCTGGAAGAAGCAAAACTCATTTTGCAAGAATTGGGGTATGCACATCACTATTTAGCCATGAAATTGCAAGAAAAAATTGAGGCGTATTCGCTTTACATGTAAAACTTTGGAACGAAGAATGCTTGGTTTGCGCACACCAAACAAAGGATGAATCATGCGTATTTGGATAAGTTATTTCCGATACACCCCTGAGATCATCGCATTTGTCGCAACCTGTGTTGTTTTAACGCGATAATTGATCAAGGGCAAACGTATCACAAAGGAAGCTTGCTTCCTTTGTGATACTCGTTCTAGTATTTTTTACCTTCACAAGGAATCAACTCTTTGTCACTAATTTCTTCTACCAATGCTTTCATACTTTTGATCGTAAACAGTTTTAGATCATCAC
The DNA here is from genome assembly GCF_000813345.1 of Sulfurospirillum arsenophilum NBRC 109478. Classification (NCBI taxonomy): domain Bacteria; kingdom Pseudomonadati; phylum Campylobacterota; class Epsilonproteobacteria; order Campylobacterales; family Sulfurospirillaceae; genus Sulfurospirillum; species Sulfurospirillum arsenophilum. Next base: position 217,345 of record NZ_BBQF01000003.1, read on the forward strand.
CTTTAAGCGCTTTGAGTTCGGACGTAAAACCACTTTTTGAAAAAATGACAAAAAGATCGGGCTCAAATTCTGCTTTGGCACATTGCTCTTTAAGTTTTGAAAGCTCGGTTTTCTTCACTTTAGTGTTTTTGTATTTGGTACTTCCTGCAATGAGTTTACCCGACTGCGTCTTAGCCAAAATATCAATTTCAGCGTTTTTATCCCAATAGCTTCCCACCTCCACGATAGGATCTTCGATCATTAGTTTACGCAAAAGCTCAAATGAGAGTTTTTTAAAGATAAGCTCATAAAATTCTTGCTCACGCGATGCGAATGATTTTTCAACTTCACTGTAATCGCCCTCTTTGATCGTTTTATAAAACGGTGAAACAAAGGCAAACCAAAAGCGCATAAAAGGGGTCATGAAGCTCAGTTTGTCGGAGTTGTCATCGTCTATATTGACGGGGCGTTCCAGTGAATACTCAAAGCGGATTAGTGCACTGTCTAACAGTGTATCGAGTGCAGATTCGCCTTCTTCTCGGCTAATGTGTGCTCTCTTAAAGGTTGAATGCACACGACGATCGCCTGTTGCCATAGCGCTTAAAAGAGCGTGACTGAGCTTATTACTAAAGGTTACTTTGGCAATATCGGAGTGAATATAGGGATAATTTTTGAAAATTTTGGTTTCCATAAGTTCTAAAAGAGGCTTGTGCATGTCCACTTTCCAGCTTGTTCCTCCAAAAACAGAAAAATACTCAAGAGCTTTTTCAATATCATCGGCATGGTTTTGAAGATAAAAAGAGCGAAACTGGTGTAAAAGAGTAGGGTGTTTTGGCATGAAAAAATACCTTTATAATTGTTTTTACCAATTATACACGAATTAGAAGATTTTAAAAGGAGTAGAAGTGAAGCGTAGTGAAAGCTTTTTCACTACGCTTGAAGAAGGTTTTGAGTTACTTGGAGTGACTTCCGTCGCAAAATGGAGCATTTGCACTTTTTTTACAGGCGCACAGATAATACTCTTTGCTTTCAGTAACCGTAAACTCTTTAGGCGTAAGACCTGAGCCTTTATGGCTGCCATCACACAAAACAGTGCTGGCACTTTTTCCACAGGTACAGAAGTGGTAACTTTTATTGGCTTCGAGTGACATTTTTACAGGTGACATAGTATTTCCTTGTTTGATTTAGTGCATTGGCACATCAAATACTAAAACCCAAGAGGGTTTCAACGCTTTAAGCTCATAGGCTTTACTTTCGGTGATCTGTACTTCATCTCTTGCTTCTAGTGTCACACCATCGACTTCTATTTTGCCTTCGACAATGAGTACGAGTTTACCACGATTTGAGCTAGAAGGTGCTAAGGAAATTGTTTTACCTTCCTCTAACTCGGTTGTAGCGATAAATGCCTCTTGTTTGATCGCAATCGAGTGGTCTCTGCCATCAGGTGAAACCAGCGTTACCCACTGATTGCTCTTGGTGACATCTCTAAAATCACGTTGATTGTAAAGAGGTTTACCACCTTTTTGATTGGGGTGTATCCAAATTTGAAACAGTGCAGCAGATTCATCTTTGGAGGCAAATTCGGAGTGTAAAACGCCTTCTCCTGCACTCATATACTGAATCTCACCTGCATGAACTTCACCATGATTTCCAAAAGAGTCCTTATGAATAAGAACCCCTTTGGTGACAATGGAGATGATCTCCATATCGCGGTGGGGGTGCATGCCAAATCCTTCTCCTGCTTCAACAATGTCATCGTTAATGACACGTAATGCGCCAAATCCCATGCGAGCTTTATTGTAATACTCCGCAAAGGAGAAGCTAAAATGGCTATGAAGCCAACCATGTTCCGCAACACCTCTTTGGTTTGCTCTATGAATGATAAATGCCATTGCTTTCTCCTTTACATGTAAAGCATGAAACTTCTTTTACAACCCATTGAAAAAAGAGTTTGTCCATAGCACATCACTTTTAAAAACTAAAAACATCGCCATAGCTACGGCTATGACTCAATTTTAAGTTTTGAAAATTAACGCACTCTTCACAAGCTCTTACTCTTTTCAAGGGCTATGAAAGAAGTCTATTATTTTTGCAAAATGCCTTCTAGTGCTACGTCGATTTTAACCTCTTCACCCACGATCACACCACCTGTTTCAAGCGCTTTATTCCATGAGATACCAAAATCTGAGCGATTGATTTTACCAGTAAGGCCAAGACCTACACGTTTGTTGCCATAAAGATCTGTTGCGGCTCCGCCGTTCTCAAAAGCTAAAACAACAGGTTTTGTAATACCTTTCATGGTCAATTTTCCGTAGGCTTTGTCACCTTTGATTTCATCCAATGCAAACGTGATCGTTGGGTACTTTGCAACATCAAAAAGATCTGCTGAGCGTAAATGCTCGTCTCTGTCTTTAATGCCTGTATCGATCGAAGTTGCTTGAATGGTTCCATTTAAAGATTTAAGCGTTTTAGTTGCTTCATCGTATACAAAACTTCCGTTAAATGTTGAAAAATTCCCTTTTACGGTTGAAATCATGGCGTGTTTAACACTAAAATCCGCACTTGAGTGCATAGGATCAACGTTGTAATTGCCAGCAAATAAAGCAGTTCCTGCCAACAGGGATGATGCGAGTAAAGTTTTGATTTTCATAATATTTCCTTTTTTACTAATTAGTAATTTTTGAGCAAAAAAATTGCTGACTTACACGAAGTCTATTGCGCTTTTTGCACTTTTCGTAACAGGTCGTAAAGGACCACCATCTCTTCATCGGATAACACGTCAAAATAACTCGTTAGATTGGCTGCGTGTTTTCCAAACATACCACCGATGAGCGATTTTCCCGCTTCGGTAATGCTTACGATACGCACACGGCTATCTTCAAGTGATGGCAGTGTTTTCACTAAGCCATCTCGTGTTAGATTTTTGACAACCACAGTGACATTGCCCGGAGTGCTCATAATGAGCTTTGTGATAGAACCTACTTGCAAATCGCCACGATGGTAAAGGACTTCTAAAACTTCAAACTGATTCATCGTTAAACCGCATTCGTTGATATACTTCAACTCTTTGGCACGGATTTTGGTAAAGGCTCTAAGTATTTGTATCCACGTTTGCATACTCTTATCTGTGCGCTCACCATAACTTTTAACTTCTGATCTTAGTTTCATTTTTTTGTACCTCTGCCGAAATTATATTACTAATTAGTAATAATGTCAAGTCTTTTTTTAAAATAAAACAAAAAAGTCATTTTTCCTATGGAACAAACATCTATTTTACGTTGATTGTTATATAATTCTGCGCTTTTTTAAAGGCATGATGAATTGTGGAGAAGACCGTGGAAAATGACACAAAGTCTAAATTGGAAGAGAATCTGTTAACGAAAGTTTCAACGTTTAATCAATTTTTAGAGCAAAAAGTAGAAAGCATGTTGCTTAAACTGCTCAATATTGCTCGGTATATTTTTATTGTGATGATGATTATTTATCTAGGACAATGTTTTGTAAGCCTTGGCTATAAGATGGTTGCTTTTACCATATCGCAAGGAGCGCTTGATTTTGATTCGATTAAAGTCATTTTGACAGATAGTTTATTTGTTTTGATTGTTTTGGCGATTGTCAAAACGCTTTTTATCCAAGATGGTTTTGACTATGCTGTAACCTTTCTTGAGATTTCGTTTGTTGTGTTGGTAAGAAAGCTTATCTTGCTTGAGACAGACCCCTCTGAGACCTTTCTCTTGTTAGTGCTTGGCGTAACATCAGCGCTTTTCTTTATTTTAATCGTCTATATTAAAGGGATGAAGCATAAATGGGAACGAGAGAAATGCGAAAAATGCATTGAATCAGGTGGAAAATAAAGGAGTTGATGATCGGTAATCAACTCCTTAAACAAGCACCCTTCGGTTTCCCTCTTTTTTGACATCCTCAAAATTATCGAGGTAGTCAAGGTAGGCGACTAGGTATTTTCGGCTGATGTCGAAGTGCTCTTTGTAAGCTTTGATATCAACACCATTTTCCTTGCGCATAATGTCCCTTAAATGCGTCATCATGGCACTTAAGGCAATGGTGGTGACAAAGAGATTGTGCTCTAATCGTACGACTTTTTTAGCACGTGTGAGGCTTTTGAGTGCGTCATCACCCATTTTGCGGTCAATGTCGAGGTCATCGTAGATGTTATACGGAGCTTCGGGTGTAAATTCAGCCTTTAGTAAGATGTCATAGAGTTTATCTTCGATGAGTGTTTCGATATTTTCGATATCAATTTGCGCATTTTTGTAGATGCCATTGACCAAATCGAGCATTCCTTCATCGCTCAGCTTTTGCAGCACACTTTCCACTAAAGCAACGCTTGCCCATTTGAGCTTCATTGAGAGCGAATTGGCTGAGAGTAGGGCGTAAGCATTTTTCGTGTAAATGGCTTGAACGATGCGCTCTAACTCGTTTTTCATTGAAATAGGATAGAGGACTAAGCCTTTTTCATCGACAAAAACGTCACTCATTTCATTGGCGATAATGATGGCTTCTTCATGATTCAGACCAAAGCGTTGGTTGGACGAGATAAGTCCAAAACCGTGTTTGTGCATCTCGACTAAAATGGTAAAAGCACTCTTATAATCTTTGGTATCCAGTGCTTTGAGAAGTTCTAATTTAACCTTTTTCTTCATTGGATCATTGATGGGGTTGAGAACGCGTCCACCACCGATGGTGCGACCACTTGCACAGATGATGAACGGCTCATCATGGACTAAAAAGAGCTTGTGGTTAAATTGTAATTTAGCATAACCTTTATCTGTCTTGTCTTCATTTTCATAGAACAAAATACGCGCTTCCACTTGCTTAGTTCCTACATAAAGGATGACTTTTGCGTTATGTTTAAGCGCATGTCCCCCAATACTTTCAACCCAGACATCAGCGCAGTCAAAGCCACGAATAAACCCTTTTTTACAGAGAAGTGCTCCTTTTTCAAAAGAGGTTTTTTGCGCATTTTGAAGGTTGATCGCGGTTCGCTGAGAAGAGTAGGCAGCTTCAACATCGTGGTCGTGGACTTGAAGATTTCGGATGACAAACTCTTTCTCAAGTTCTGGTGCAAAAAGTTTTTCCCCGACTTTAATCGTTCCATCCAAAACCGTTCCCGTAACAACCGTACCCGCACCTGCGATGGAGAAAGAGCGATCCACATAGTAGCGAAAAAGACCGTTGCTTTTTTTGGGTGTTACAGGCAGTGCAAAAAGGGCGTTTTTGAGTGTTTGAATAGAACTTGGCTCATACACGCTCACAGGAATGATCTCAACAAGGTGAAGGTTTTTCAGTGTTTTAAGGTGCTCGGTAATCTCGTATTGACGTTGCTCGATTACCTCCAAAGAGGCGAGGTCTTTTTTAGTCAGTGCGATGATAATATTCTTTACATGTAAAAGATTTAAGATCTCCAAATGCTCTTTGGTTTGAGGCATAATGCCCTCATTTGCATCCACAACGACCAAGCTCGCATCAAAACCAAACGCACCTGAAATCATGTTTTTTAAAAGCTTTTCATGCCCAGGGACATCGATAAACGCGACGTTTTTTGCTTCGTTTTGCATACTGGAAAAACTGAGGTTGATGGTGATTCCTCGGCGTTTTTCCTCTTCTAAACTATCTCCCTCAAAGCCTGTAAGAGCTGTAATAAGAGCCGTTTTGCCGTGATCGACGTGTCCTGCTGTTCCAACGATAATATAGTCCATTTAATTGCCTACAATGCTTTTGATAATGTCAATAAGTTTTTCTTCTACACTTGGAAGAATGGTGCGAAAGTCAAGTAAAAACTGGTCATTTTCAATGCGACCAATGACATGCTTTTCTCGAAATTTTCGCTCTAAAAGGGTTGCTTTTCCTTTTACATGTAAAGCGATGGTAGGAAAGCGCCTATTAGGCAGTGTACCGCCACCCATATAGGTTTCACTCTCTACAACGTCACACACATTTTCACCGATAATCTCTTTTACATGTAAAGCTCTTTGCGCGAGTTCTTCGACACTTCTAAACAGCAGCCAAAGGGTAGGAATTTGCTCATACTCTTCTGCCAGATACGCTTTGATGCTCTCTTCGAGTAGACTCAAGGTGATTTTATCCACACGTAGCATTCGAAGAAGTTGGTTCTTTTTAAGCTTTGCGATCAAGTCTGCGCGTCCCGCGATAATGCCTGCTTGAACACTTCCAAAAAGCTTGTCACCGCTAAAGCTAATCAAGGATGGATTACATGTAAGAATTTCTGAGAGTGAATGTTCACGGTTGCCTAAGTTATACGGAAGTTTTGGCACATAACCACTGCCTAAGTCGTAGTAGTCCAAAAGGTTGTTTTGGGTGGCTAATTGCTTGAGATTTTCATACGCAACATCTTCGCTAAAGCCTTCGATGGAGAAATTGGACTGATGCACTTTCATGAGCATCACAGTGTTTTCATTGATGGCGCTCTCGTAGTCGGCGATTTTCGTTTTATTGGTCGCTCCCACTTCACACAAAAGTGCTCCACTTTGCTTCATCACTTCAGGAATGCGAAAACTTCCGCCGATCTCGACCAGTTCGCCCCTAGAGACGACCACTTCTTGGTTTTTGGCGAAGGTGTTTAAGATCAAAAAGACGGCGGAGGCGTTGTTGTTGACAACGAGTACATCTTCAACATTTAAAAGCTCTTTGAGATGTGTGCTGACATGTTCATAGCGCTCACCTCGGCTACCCATTTCCAAGTTGTACTCTAAATTGGAGTAGTTACAGATGACTTCGCTTGCACGTTCCAGCAGGGTTTTAGAGATGAGACTTCTGCCCATATTGGTGTGCAAAATAACACCTGTGGCGTTGATGAGAGGTTTGAGCGAAGGCTCAAAAAGCGCGTCATATGCTTTCTTCATCTCGTGCATTAACGCTTCTTCATCAAAGCTTTCAAGCTCTTTGTTCATCAGTGCTTGGCGTAACTCTTCGATTTTTGTTCTGGCAATTTTCATCACTAAGGTTGCATTAGCGTCTTCAAAAAGCGGATGAGAAAGACATTTGTCAACTTTTGGAAGCGTTCTTAAACTGTTCATGCATTCTCCGGAAGCGGTAATTTGGTCTCGTCGAAAAGGTATTTTTTATTTTGAATCTTCGTCAGAATGCCTTGGTCGCCAAGTTGTTTGAAAAGCTTGATGACGGTAGGCTTGCTGACATCGACTTGCTCCATAATTTCGCTGTAGGAGTAGTTGAGCATATTGTCATTGTCTAAGTTTTTGATGATGAAGCGAATAATTTCCACCTGTTTGCTATCGGTCACTGCGGAAATGGTTTTGATGATGTTGTAAGAACGCTCAATCTCTTTGGCTTGAATTTTAGGTAAAAGTACATCGTGCAGAGAGTTTAGAAGCTCTTTGATGTTCACAGGTTTGATGATGTAGTTGTCAACACGCAATTTAATGGCATCGAGCAGATACTCGGTATCGGTGAAGGCTGTTGTGACGATGGACGGAATTTCAAGTTCAAGGTTGTTTTTAACCGTGCGTAAGAAGTCTAGTCCATTGCTGTATTTGAGGTGAATGTCGGCGATAATCACGTCGATTTTTTCGTTTTGAACGATCTCAAGAGCTTCATCAATGGTTTGCACGGGATAGATTTTTTTCACAAAATCTTCCAAAACAGAGGTCGTGTGCTTGAGCAGATCCGCCTCATCTTCGATGTAAAGAATCGTAAAACTACCGAGTAATTCAAAATTGCGCTTGTTCATCGTCATCACCCTCGTTTGTATGAATATGTTTTTTTGGTATTTCTATCGTAAACATCGTACACGCCCAAAAAAGTTTTGTACCTAGTTTGTGGCGAATATTTTTACAGGTTATTTTACCGTGCATGTGTTTTTCAACCATCTGTTTGGACATATAAAGCCCTATTCCTGTGCCTACACTCTTGTGTTTTGTCGTAAAATAGGGGTCGAAAACTTTGGGTATTATATCACTTTTTATACCACCGCCATTGTCGATGACATTGATAAAAATGCGCTCTTCATTTTGTTTGGCAATGATGTGAATAATCTTGTTAATTTGCTCAGTCTTGCCTGCCAAAACATCTTTAGAGTTACCGATAAGATTGAGAAGCACATGAATAAGCTCATTTTTAAAACCAAACACTTCGAGGTCATCTTTGATGAAAAGTGCGAGTATAATTTCCTCACGCTCTAGCTGGTATTTGGAAAGATCGACTGCTTTTTGGATCACCTCTTTGATACGGAAAGCTTTTTTGCTTTTGTTGGGATTGAAGAAGGTACGAAAATCTTCCAATGTATCTGACATATTGGAAGAGAGTAGTTGTGCGTCTTTGACACGGGAGGATATAAAGGCTTCATCCAGTTTTTTTGCTAAAAATTTACTCTCAAAACTTTGAATAATCATCATCAGTGAACCAAGCGGTTGACGCCATTGATGCGCAATATTTTGAAGCATTTCACCTAAACTTGCGAGCCTTGCTTGTTGGAACATGATGTTGTCTTTTTTACGATTGTTCTCGACTTCTCGTTTGATGCGTTGTTCTAACGAATCGTTCAGATCACGAAGCTCTTTGGTTTTGATGAGAATATTCTCTTCAAGGTAGTTATGCAAGTTTTTAAAATGGTTAATGATGATAAAAAGTACCATCGTGATAAAAAAGAAGATCAGACCGATGAGAAGAATCAGCATAACAGTGCTTGTTTGAAAAAGGCTGTCGTTCACTTGTTTCTCGGTAATCGCCTGTTTGAGATGCGTGGTAATAAGGCTAGAGAGATAGATGTTGAGTGAGTTTGCCTCTAGGGTAATGTCATCAATCAAAAAGGTGGCTTGTTCTGTTTTGGAGTACTTTAAAAGCTCTAGCATCGTGTTGATTTTACTATCAATGCTTTGCATTTTAACGCTAATCTTCTCTACAATGCCTCGCTGGAAAATGGTCTTTTCATGGATTTCAGGTGTGACTAAAAAGAGGCTGAGCCATTTGCTTGCGAAGTAGGGAAGTCCTCCGATTTGGCGATTGGTTGCAAATTGGTAGCTGTTCCACTGTTTGTGGATGATCTGTTGTGTCAGGTAAATAACCTCGATAGCATCAGTGTTACTGATCTGTTTTTCACGAATATCATGTAAGGTTTCTGCAATATTCACACGGTAATTGTCTTTAATCTCTTCAAGATCCACTTGGGGTTGGGTGTGTTTTTGGAACAGGGTTTCATAGTCGTATTTCAGTGCAAAAATGGAAACGAACATCAAAAAACCAATGGTCATTGTACCGCTGAGAATGATAAAAATAAGAATCTTCGTTTTATTGGAAAACTTGATAGTCTCTAGTTTTTGGTTAATAAACTCTACAAATGTCATCTTAGTACTCGTACTTTTGAATGATCTCAAATTTGCCATTGACATAATTGGAGAGATAGACTTGGTTTAAGAGCTGTGCGTTATGGTAAACAAGGGGGATGTTATCCAGTGTTTGGGGTGCTATGTGTTTGAGTTTTTCTAAGAACTTGTAGGGTGTTATCGTTCCATTGATCGCCTTCAGGGCTGTAACAACCGCTTTAGCAGCAAGATAGGATTCATATGAAACTAAAGAGGGCTTCTCATCAGGGTAGTAAAACGCAAGATTTTTAAGGTACTCCACCGCCTCTTTTGAGTAAAAATCATCGTAAGAAGGAACCGTTTGCGAGAAGAGAATGTTCTCCCCTTTGCCGTGGAGTTCACCCATTAATGCATCGGCATTGACAAAAGAGATGGGGCAAAAAATCATTTTTGAAGGAACCTGCTCTTTCACTTTTTCGATAAAACGTGCCGTTGGTTTGTAAGAACCCACCAAGATGATGGCTTCAGGTTTTGCCGCCTCAATCTCATGGATAGCATGACGAATGGAGAGAGTATTGCGTTTGTACGTGCCTTCAGCAGTAAGTTGGAGGTTACGCTTGGTCAATGCATTTGAGAGTGCAATGTAGCCCTCTTCACCGTAGTCATCGTTTTGGTAAAAGATCGCAAAACGGCTTATGCCTTTTTGCTTGGTCAGATACTCCACCAAGGCATCTAACTCTTCAGTGTAAGAGCTTCGAAAATTAACGATGTTGGGAGTCTCTTTGGTACGAAGGAAGGAAGCACCAGTGTAAGGAGCTATAAAAGGTATGTTACTTTCAGCAATAAGAGGCATAACGCGTTTGACCGTAGGCGTTCCTACAAAGCCAAAAAGTGCAAAAACGTCATCTTTGGTGATAAGTTTGATGGTGTTACTAAAGGTGTTTTCAGGCTCATATTTGTCGTCATACTGAATAAATTCGATCTTTTTACCTTGCACTCCGCCTCTGGCGTTGGTGTGGCTAAAGTATGTATTGGCACCTACGACCACATCACGTCCTAAATGGCTGTTGATACCCGTTAGAGGAAGAGATGCTCCTAAGACGATGGTGTTTTTTTCGATACCTTTGAAAGAAGCGGTAAAGAAAAAAAAGAGTACCAAAACGATTAGGGCTAAAAAGCTCACGATTAGAAAGTTTTTGTTTACCAAAATGAGTCACCTTGAACATTGGATGAATAGTTATTATAGCTTAAGAAGATTAACGCAACCTAATGGTACAGGTGTAAGAAAATACGTTATGTAGTTGCAGATATAACGCTCTTCCAAGCGGATAAACTTTGTCTTGTTAAGAGCCATTTAATCCAATTCATTTTACAATATCGGTAAATACTTATTTACCACTATAATGGATGTAAAATGCAAAAAGAGTACGTTTTCTACGATACCGTTGGTATTGATTTCCCTCTTGACGAAGCGATAGAACTGGTTAAAAGCCCATGTAATGGCGATTTTTTAGTCTCTAACAACCCTGATGCCGAAGCAATTATTTATGCTCCTGAGATCAATTTTTACCTCCAACAATCTCGCGATACCATCGCTCAAAAAATTAACAATGTTACGAAACTTTACGCTATTCGTGGGCTTGGATTTGATTTTGCGCAAGATATGGACTACTCCCAAGAGGTTGGCAATAAAGTTTTGATCGTTACCGATGATGAAAGTCTTGAAGCGCTTAAAGCGGAACTTAGAGATGAAGATTTTACCGTGATGCTGCTTTCTCCCTCAGCGATTTTAGATGTCAATGGTCACATAGGTGCTTTACATGTAACCCTTAAAAAAGAGGATGAACTGCTTGAATTAGAGTGCGATCAAATCCTTTGGTGGAATGCGCCCATTTTTGCTATGAAGCAAAGTGGCGTGTATGACCCAGCTCTACTTGGTTTAGAAGGGGCGCTTAAAAAGCTTCGTGACAATAAAGGTGAATACCACTATAAAAACTATATCAATTATGATCCTTCCATTTGCCAGTACCATGAGCGTCGTGTTGAGGTGTGTGGTAAGTGTGCTGAGGTGTGCCCAACCGTTGCGATTTTAAAAGAGGATGAGACCAAGCATCTCGCTTTTTCACATATTGACTGTCATGGCTGTGGCGGTTGTATCAGTGTTTGTCCTAGTGGAGCACTCGATTATACGCAGATGCCGCGTATTGCTTTTTCGCATTTGAGTGATTATTTTAAAGGCTCAACGGCACTGATTATTCCTCATAAAATGGATTTAAGTTTGATTGATATTCCTCTTCGTGAGGGTGTTTTGCCGCTTATGATTGAGGGTGAGAAGTATTTGCATGAAGCGCACCTTTTAAATCTGCTTCAAACCAGTGGCAATCCAATCATTTTTTACACCGATTTTATCTCAAAAGGTACTGGGGACGTCATTCGCATCCTTAACGAAATTTTTGAGAAAAAGTACCACAAAAAAGCGATTTATGTCTGTGAAGACAGTGCTGATTTGGCACGTATTTTTGAAGGTTTAGAGAGTTTTCCTGAGTGTATGTACGGCATCAATGAAGACGGTCTTCGCAAACGTGAGATTTTCTCTGCGCGTCTTTCGCATTTGGTAGATGGCGAAGATTTGGGTGTGGTGAAGACGGGTGAGCATGTGCATTACGGCGATATTAAAATCAATGAAAGTAACTGTACGCTCTGCCTTAGTTGTGTGGGAGCGTGTAATGTACGTGCTTTGACGGCGCATCCTGAAGACAATTCCCTCCGTTTTAATGCTTCGATTTGTACGAATTGTGGCTATTGTGAAGTGACCTGTCCTGAGAAGGATTGTCTCACCGTCATTAAAGATGAGATCAGTTTAAAACCGAGTTGGTTCTCTCAACGTGTTATGGCAAAAGATGAGCTTTTCACCTGCCTTGAGTGTGGAATGCCTTTTGCGACCGTTAAAGCGGTAGAAAAAATCGCAGCCATTATGACACCACTTTTTGGCAATGATGAAGTCAAACTTCGTACACTTTATTGCTGTGCGGCGTGTAAACCCAAAGTGATGTTTAAAGCCCACATGGAAAATGAAAATAAAGGACTTAGCCTATGAATAAAGAGGCGATTAATAAAGCAAGAGCCGTTTACTACGGGCTCTTTGCCTCACTCTTAACGTTTTTTGATAACCACAATGATCTTGATCTTATTCAAAAAACGATTGAGCTTTTAGCACAGAATCCACTGGATGATGAGAGTAAATTAGCGTTTAGTAATATGCAAAAATTGCTTATTGATGGAGGCTATGCACGCCTTAAAGAAGAGAGCGATACGGTCTTTTTTAGTCCTTATTCCGCGTATATTCCTGTTACGGCTTCATTTTTTTTAGAGAACCGTGATGATGGAAAAAAACGTTTGGAGATGGTCAATTATGTCTTAAGTTCCAATTACAGACGCGACAACGAAAAGTTTAAAGAGCTTGAGGATCACATCGGTTTTATTGTTCTGTTTTTGCAAAAGATGATTGAAGAAGAGTTAAATGGCAATGAGAAGAGCGCTCAGCTGTCACGTGAAGTGTTTGTGAACATTCTCAATCCGTTTGTGGATGAGTTTATTACAGCACTTTATGCGCATGAAAATAGCCGTTTTTACCAAGAATTAGCGGTGGTAATGCAGTCGTTTATTGCCCTTGAGCGACTCTATTTGGATGTGAAAAAACCAACCAAAGAAAAAGAAGATGAAGCACCACGCATCTTTACTAAAGAGCTTAAAAAAACACGCAAACCGATTACGCCAAGACCAAAGAAAAATATGGAAGAGTTCGTCCTTTAGAATCTTTACATGTAAAGATTCTAAAGCGCATAAAAGCGGCATTTTAAGGCATATAACTATGCTAATTTTGCATAGTCTAAACATTTTACATGTAAAGATAATATGAGTAAAAGCACCAAGGGTGCGTGGGCACTCTGCCGAAGAGAATTCAGCGTTAGCGTAGCTTTTGGAGCTTTGCTCTAAAGGCGTGTTAAAGATAAAAATGAAAAAAAGAGAGAGCTAAAAAAACAGTGGTTTCTTTAGCTCTCTCTTTGAAGTCAAAGAGAAATTCTGCAAGGAGAAAATGACCATGCAAGATCAAAGAAGGAGTTTTCTTAAAAAAACTCTGGGCGCAAGTGCAGTCGTAGCCACTGTTGGCGTTAGCGCAATCGCTAGTGACACAGGTGCAAAAACAGCAGGAAGTAATGGTGTTGTTAAGGGAAAATCGAAGAAAAAAGAGATTCTCTATAAAAAAACAGCCAATTGGGACGCGTATTATCACGCGGCAGTCTAAGGAGATTAGATGAGTAAAGAGATGTTAAAAGACGCCTCTTTGCACATGGGAAGACGATCATTTCTTAAAATGGCAGCGATCGGAGCGAGTTTTGGAGCAGGCAGCGCGTTTGCATCCAGTGACTCAATCAGACCAGCCACAGAAGAAGAAGTGAAAAATCCTTTCCCTGGTAGCAAGAGAGTTAAAACGATTTGTAGCATTTGTTCTGCAGGTTGCGGAATTATTGCTGAAGTTCAAAACGGTGTGTGGGTACGTCAAGATGTGGCACAAGATCACCCAATCAGTGAAGGTAGCCATTGTTGTAAAGGTATCGATCAGATTGATTTGGTTAAAAGTACACAACGTATTAAGTATCCTCTGAAAAAAGTCGATGGAAAATGGCAAAGAATCAGTTGGGATCAAGCTGTTAATGAGATTTCAGAGAAAATGCTTAAAATGCGTGCCGAGAATGGCCCAGATATCGTAGAATTTTTAGGTTCTGCAAAATTCAGCTTGCAACAGGCTTTCTATTTTAGAAAATTTGCTGCAATGTGGGGAACAAACAATATTGACCACGTAGCTAGAATTTGACATAGTGCTTCCGTCGCAGGTGCTGCGAATACATTTGGATACGGTGCTATGACACAACAATTCGGCGATGCTGTTAATGCAAAAGTCATTATGATGATTGGTGCAAACTCAGCCGTTGCAAACCCTATTGGTTTTAAACACTTCTTACAAGCAAAAGACCGTAATGGTACAAAATTGATCGTTGTTGATCCAATTTATACCAGAAGTGCGGCAAAAGCAGACCTCTACCTACGTATTCGTTCAGGTACAGACATTGCATTTGTGTACGGCATGCTTCACATCATCTTCAAAAATGGTTGGGAAGATAAAGAATTTATCGACACACGCTCTTACGCAATGGATCAAATCCGCGCAGAAGCTGCCAAATGGACACCAGAACTCACTTCTGATGTTACAGGTATTCCGGTCGATCAAATCATTCAAGCAACAACACTTTTTGCTAAAAATACACCAAGCGCTATTGCATGGTCATTGGGTATTACACAACACAGTGTTGGCTCATCAAATACTAGAATCCTTCCTATCCTTCAAATTGCTCTTGGAAACATGGGTAAAAAAGGTGGTGGACTTTACATCATTCGTGGACATGACAACGTTCAAGGTGCAACCGATATGGGTAACCTTGCAGACTCACTTTCCGGCTATTATGGTCTTGAAGATGGTGCTTGGAAATACTTCGCACAATCTTGGGGTGTGGATTATGAATGGCTCAAAGGCAGGTTCTTTGAGAAAAAATGGATGAATGAAAAAGGTTACTCGCTTTCTCAATGGTGGCAAGGTGTTCTTCAAGAGGTAAAAACATACTCTTCAGCACCGGTTCGTGCCGTTTGGATTCAAGGAACAGGTATTACTTCCATGTCTCAACAAGCGAAAATCAAAGAGGCATTGGACAAGCTTGATTTAGTTGTTATTGCAGAGCCATTTGTCAACGAAGCCGCTGTTCTTACAAGCCGAAAAGATGGCATTTATATCTTACCTGTTGCAACTCAATTTGAGTGTGAAGGAACGGTTACCGCAACAAATCGCTCAAGTCAGTGGAGAAGTAAAGTTGTTGAGCCTTTATATGAGAGCAAGTCTGACGAAGAAGTCATGTTCCTTTTTGCAAAGAAATTTGGTTTCTACAATGAGTTTGTTCAGGGTATGAAAATGGACGTGAAAGACGGCAAAGTTGTTCAAGTTAAAGACGACTTTAAATGGCCAGATGACGCTGTTCGTGAGATCGCTAGAACGATTAAATCCATTGGTCTTAGTGGATGGACACCGGAGCGTCTTCGCGCTCATCAAGAAAACTGGCATATGTTTGATCCTGTCACCCTAGAGGGAAAAGGACCGATGAAAGGTCAGTACTATGGTCTTCCATGGCCTTGTTGGGATGACAAACATCCAGGTTCTCCTATCCTTTACCGTCGTGATGTTCCTGTGGCTGAGGGTGGCATGGGCTTTAGAAATCGCTTTGGTTTAGAGCACAATGGTGTCAGTCAACTTGCAGCTGAAAGTATTACGGTAGCAGGTTCAAAAGTGAAGGGTGGCTATCCACAACTCACCAAAGAAAACATCGAGAAAGTACTTGGTATTACATTGACTGAGGCTGAAAAAGCACAGATGGGACCAAGTTGGGCGATGGACTATAGTGGACTCATTCAGCAAAAAGCACGCGAAGCGGGTGTTTGTGTTTATGGAAATGCAAGAGCTAGAACTATTGTTTGGGAATTCCCAGATCCAGTGCCATTGCACCGTGAACCACTTCACTCACCGCGTTGGGATTTGGTCGCAAAATATCCGACCTACGAAGATCAGCCGAAAAACTTCCGTGTTGAGACGAAATTTAAGTCTGAGCAACAAAAACAAGACTGGTCAAAAGATTTCCCAACCATGTTAGTCAGTATGAGGGTTGTTAACCTCTCAGGCGCTGGTATGTTAGAGCGAACGAGCAAATACCTTTCAGCGATTACGCCAGAGATGTTCTGTAACATTCACCCTGATTTAGCGCTTAGTCATGGCATTAAAGATCGCGATATGATGTGGATTCATGCGCCACACGGCACCAAGATCAAGGTCAAAGCGTACCATAACCACAGTGTAACACCGGATCGTATTTGTATGCCGTATAACTTTGCGGGTGTTTTCCAAGGTATCGATTTGAGTGCGAATTACCCAGAAGGTACGAAACCGTATGCTATCGGTGAGAGCTCAAACACCATTACTAACTATGGTTTTGACGTTATCACACAAATTTCAGAGTTCAACGCTGGTCTATGCCGCGTAGAGAAAGCATAGGGGGTGGCCAATGAGTAATGAAATGTCAAGAATGAAATTTTACTGTGATGATCACAGATGTATTGAGTGTTTTGCGTGTTCCGTTGCATGTGCTGAGGCGCATGAACTTCCAACGGGTATTAGTCGTCGTAAAGTCATTACACTTTTTGATGGTATTGAAGGTAAAGAAGTCTCAACATCAATAGCGTGTATGCATTGTACAGACGCACCATGCGAGCAAGTATGCCCAGTGGATTGTTTCTATATCAGAGAGGACGGAATCGTTCTTCATGATAAAAATAAATGTATCGGTTGTGGTTACTGCTTGTACGCATGCCCATTTGGTGCTCCACAATTCCCAAGAGATGGTGCCTTCGGCGCTAAGGGAGCAATGGATAAATGTACCATGTGTGCTGGTGGACCTTTAGAGACAAACTCAGAAAAAGAGAGACATCTCTATGGTCAAAATAGAATCGCTGAGGGAAAAGTGCCTATGTGTGCGGCAGTGTGTTCAACCAATGCACTCCTTGTTGGCGATGCCGAGAGTGTCTCAAACATTTACCGTAAAAGGGTAGCAGGTCGAGGTAAAGGTGTATAAAGGAGCAGCGATGAGAAGATATATGTATATGTTCATTGCGTTCCTGAGTTTGGCATCAGTGGCAATGGCCGCTGATAGCCAAATCTGGGGAGAGATGCGCATCCAAAACATTCTAGGATACGGACAAGAGGAATCCTTGAAATTAGGACCCTTGTTCACTATGCTCCAACACCAATACTTCGCATGGATATTCCTAGGAGTGTTGATCGGAGTACCAGGAGCATTCTTTATCCATTATAAGATTATAGGCCCCAAAGTGTTTCCACACAGTGAAAAGAAATACTACGCCTTTAACCTCTATAATAGAATAATCCACCAAGTAGCAGCAGTCAGTTTCTTGGTCATCATACCAACAGGATTCATTATCGTCTTTGGTGACTTCTTTGGTGGTGGAACACTGGTTAGAATGGCAAAGAACCTCCATGGTATCTTTACCATACCTTTTACGATTGTAGTCATTCCAATGGCACTCATGTGGGTTAAAGAAGCAATCTTTAACTGGGATGATGTTAAATGGTTGATGATTGTCGGAGGATACTTATCCAAAGAGAAAAAACCAATCTTGGCAGGTAAGTTTAACTGTGGTCAAAAGATGTGGTACTGGGTAGCAATACTCGGAGGAATTACAATGATCCTCAGTGGAGCTTTCATGTTCTTCCTAGACTTTAAAATGCAAATGTTGCATGATCTTACAGGAATGAGTCAAATTGACCTGCTAAGAGCAGCAGCCATTATCCATAATGTCATGGGCTTTGCAGTGTTAGCACTGTTTATAACCCATGTGTATATGTCCATGTTCGCTATTAAAGGAGCAGTGCATAGTATTATTACAGGATATGTCGAAGAAGAAGAAGTCAAAATCCTTCACAGTACATGGTATAAAAAGCTTAAGGATCAGGGTAAGTTTTGATTTTTACACGCTTCCCAAGCCAAGCTTGAAAAGCTACGTTGGACACTAGGTCACTAAAGCTTGCCTCTTGCGAGGCAGAAAAAGTGTTTACATGTAAAGTGAGCAAGCCCCAGAAATGGGGCTTGTATTAAAGTGATTCTTTACGAAATACGATAGGTGTAAGTCCTGTTTCTCTTTTAAAAAAACGACTAAAATAAGCTGCATCCTCAAAGCCTAAAGCGGAAGCAATTTCGTTTGAGTTCATTCCTGTATAGCAAAGCAATCTTTTGGCTTCAATAACTGTTTTGGAGCGAATGTATTCACCACATGGAATGCCGGTATACTCTTTAACGGCATGATTGAGTACTTTGAGCGAAATTTTGAGTTTTTTGGCATAGAATGCCGGTGTTTGGATTTTGTAATTATTGGTTTCTAAAAGAGTATTGAGTGAACCAAAAATAGTTGTTTGTGTGTTTTCATTGACGACATTGGGTAGAAGTCTTTGGACTTGAATAAGAAATAGTTTTAATAAGTTGTTAATGGTACACTGCTTAAGTGTTTTTTCGCTCTTGAATTCTTCATGCAAACTAAGTAATAAACCCTCCAATGAACTGTACGCAGGCTCTTCGACTAATAAATAATCAAAATTAAAAATGGAAAGATTTTCTAAGAAAGTTTTTTCTGCAAAAACAGAAAGATCAAAGCGAAGTAAAACCCCTTGAAATTCTCCAGTATAAATAGGTAAGTGTATTTGTGATGGTAACATGAGGTATAACGAGCCTTTTTGCATAGGCCTATCGGTAAAGTCAATTCTCATAATGCCATTCCCTTTTTCAACAAAAATAATTTCGTAAAAAGGGTGTCTGTGCGGAAGAGGGGGAGGTGTTCCCTCTGGAAGTGCGGCATGTTTAACTTGCCCAATAAAAAAATTCTTATCTTCGTTAGGGCTATTAGGATCTATGTCATAAAAGAGTTTAATTTCAGTCGTCATTCATGTTTCCTTTTCACGCAAATACCAAGAATGGGAGCGATATAAAAATATCGCTTTTGCGTGATTTATTTCTGGTAATGTTGAAATTTACTATCTATACTGTACTTTCCTGCGCCTAAAAAAGCGATTGAAAGCGATACTAAAAAATAGAATAAAGGAAGTTCAATTAAAGGACCTCCTGTTTTAGCATCTAAGATCAAAAATTTATCTGAAAAAGCAAGGTACATAGCAGCCATCATCGTAGTGCTTAAGATAATAGCACTCAACCTTGTAAAAAGCCCAACGATAAGTAAAAATGGAATGATAAGCTCTCCCATATAAACCCCATAGGCTAAAAATTCGGGTAGCCCAGCTTTAAATACCAATGCTTTAACACCACTTATACCATACGAAAATTTCTTAAATCCATGAAAAAGTATTAAGATAGCAATACTAAGGCGTAAAAGGAGTTTCCCACTTTCTGCTGTTAAATACTGCGCTAATTTATTTTCTATATACATCATTACTTACTCCTTGTTCTATTGTGCGCAAGAAGTATAGCAACTTTGTTTCCATGTAAAAATAGATTTTCACGGTATATAATTGTACTTTTATGCCAACAAATGATTTAAAAGTACAATTATATAGGAACTTTTATAAAAAGGACTACAGATATTAGGATCTATCCTAAAATCTGTAATCCTCATAGGGATATTCAAGGAGATAGAAGAGAGGAAGCTTGGCGGCAAAAACCCTCTCTTCTTGGATAATAGGTAAACGGATCTTATTTTTTGATGTCGTATTTAACGGTTACTTCATCACCTGATTTAATTGCACCGAACATAACAGATGGGATTTCAAGACCAAATTCTGTCATTTTCACTTTAAAATTACCAGATACATGATCAAGTGTCAAAACTTCTGGTTTTAAAGTTTGTGTTCGCTCTTTATCTAGTACTTTAAAAATACCTTTGATTGTGCCTGCCGCTAAATCAGCTTCGAGAAGTTTAAATGTAATCACATTGTTGCGATCAATTTTAAGTGTCTCATAGGCTTTCTCATCAAGTCCTTCATCACCACTTTTGAGTGTTTTAATTTGAACAGAGACGTTCAATTTTGTAATTTTAGAACCATCATTTTCGAAAGCAACATCGGTTTTATTAGAGACCATTTTCCAATCATGTAATGTTGATGTCCCATGAATCTCAATATTTTCCGCATAAACCAAGCCTGACAAAAGCAAAAGGCTACAAATCAATTTTTTCACATTAAATCCTTATAATATTAGAAGCTAAGAGATGCGTTGACCATAAAGCCTTTAAATTCAGCATCGCCATTTTGATAGATAGAGAATTTCTCACGTTTTTGATCAATATATTCAAATTTAGCAACAGCATTTTTAGAGAGGAACCAACCAAGTCCTAACTGCCATTGTGTCAACTCAGCATCACCAAAATCGTTGAATGCATCAGCATATTTCACAACAGCATTTTCGTAACGCGCAGCAGCCCAGAATTTGTCATTGTTAAAACGTTGAACAAGATCAACTGCATAATGGTTCATTTTCATTGATTTATCATAAACGTCTGCACCATCAGCAATTTCATACATACCATACAATTCTGTATCTTTGTATTTCAAGAAGAGGTTGGTTTTAGAAGCAAGAATGTCAGCTGCAGATTTTGAGACATAAGTACCATCTGGATTTTTAGTTGTAGCTGGTGTATGAATATAACCTGACATTGCATTCCATCCAGATGACATAGAATCAGATGCTCCTGTACCAAGGACGTTCGTAATGACATTACCTGCTTTATCACTAGAGTATAAGTCATTTCTATTTGAGCCGCTAATAGAATAGATAGATTGAGTTGCTCTGAATCTCAAATCATCAGTATATTCGTGATCAAAACCTATTTTTCCATAAATACCATAACGGTTGCTACTTGCACTACCTGTAATAGCGTCATAATCAGTTTTCGCAACATCTTGTGGGTTCGCTTGGCCATTGGTAATACCGACCATAGCGAAAGAGCTAATAGCTGGCATGCGGTATAGAATCTCTACGTGAGTACCTTGTAAGTAACCCTCGACACCCATGTTAGTAATAAATGGATTTCTCATAACATTAGCATTATCAGTTCTACGGTATTGATCATCACCATAGTTAATATCATTTACACCGATTTTAATGGTTGTATCTTTCATAATACTTGAGAGAAAGCCAGGTGCAATAAAATCTAGGTTATCAATGGTTGCATAACCACCTTTAACATAGGTATCATTGTGATGGTGACTTGCCAGCATGGTTTGCAATTTTACATTAAAACCACTCATGATTTTTGCATTAATATCTAGATTTGCAGTAGGTAAAATAAGGCCTGATTCGATAGGTGTATCGGTAACAGTGTTGGATGTGAACCCACTTGCATTAGGTTTTGTAGCAGCAGTGATAGGATATGGCCCACCAGCAGGCGTTGTAGCTAGCGTAGGTAGAGCTACACCTGTATAGTTTTGACTCAAACCTTGAAAGTAAAAGGATAAATCAGTAGCAAAACTAACTTCAGGTTTACCACTAAAACCAGATGTGTCTTTTTCTGGTTCAAATTGTTGATTGAGCTTAGCACTCGCCAAAGTGCCACAGACGACTGTACTTAAAAGTACGACAGCGAATTTTTTCATTTTAATTCCTCCAAAATTTAATTTCAGATAAATTATAACTTGTAATATTTTTTTTTAAAATGGATTTTGGTTATTAAAAATTGTACTTTTCTTCTGTAGTACTGCGAAAGTATTTAGGAGCAACTCCAACCTCTCTTTTGAAGAAACGACTAAAATATGCAGGATCAATAAAACCCAAATGATCGGCAATTTCATTGCATGTCATTGAGTCATATTTTAAAAGTCTTTTTGCTTCGAGCATGGTTTTAGAACGGATGTATTCACTACTGTTAAGTCCCGTAATTTCTTTAATAGATTGGTTCAGGAGCTTGATACTTGTTTTAAGTTTTTTAGCATAATATGTTGTGGGTGTGAGCTGGTAGTTGTTTTGTTCCATAATATCGTTAAGTTTTGAAAACAAGGCATTGGTTGCATGAGAAGATGGTATAGCGGGCAATGTTCTTTTGACATAAATAAGTAAAATATTGAGCAAATTACTAATGGTACACTCTTTGAAAGATCGTGTTGCTTTATACTCTGCAAGAAGGCTTGATAAAACATTTTCAATTGCTTTAAATTCACTTTCATTGACATTGACCGCGTCAAAATTAAAAATGGATAAGTGATCGCTAAAAGATTTATCGGTGAAAATTGAAATATCAAATTTCAGCATATAGGCATCGAGGTTGTTTGTATATTCCCATCCGTGGATACGTCCAGGGGAGACTAAAAAAAGAGTATTTTTTTGTATGTTGTAACTTTGGCAATCGATGAAAAGGGTACCTTCTCCTCCAACAATAAAAAATAATTCGTAACAAGAGTGTTTGTGTCTTGGAACGGGAGGGTAAGATTCCATTCTTTCTATTCTAAAACTCTCTTCCGCAAAATTAAAAATAGGTGCTGTCATGATAATTCCTTTTACAACAATTCTTACTTTAAATATCAAGAAAACCTTTGATATTTTTTCGTCATTTATCGATAAACAAAGAGCCAAATGCACACTCATATAAACCTTAAAGAATTCATATGTTGGAGAAGTATATCAGATAGCTCAGGGGGATATAAATGGATTTAAAGGAGAAATAATTGCACTTT
The DNA here is from genome assembly GCF_000813345.1 of Sulfurospirillum arsenophilum NBRC 109478. Classification (NCBI taxonomy): domain Bacteria; kingdom Pseudomonadati; phylum Campylobacterota; class Epsilonproteobacteria; order Campylobacterales; family Sulfurospirillaceae; genus Sulfurospirillum; species Sulfurospirillum arsenophilum. Next base: position 239,965 of record NZ_BBQF01000003.1, read on the forward strand.
TAAGCCTACCAGCGTTTTAAAAGTGTTATTTATGTTACATAATTATTCATTATGACACCATTTTATGGTGTTTTGGAGTGATTCTTGTACTTTTGATATATGTGATAAAATATCTTGTGTTATAAAAATTCAATATTGTATGAGCAGTTGTTAAATAAAAATGTAGAAAATGTTCTTTAGAAGCTAAAGGGAAAAACTTTAAAATATGAGTCTTTACTTTTTCCGTCACAATAATAAGTGCAGTTGTTATTTCAACAATTGATGTATGAATAAAAGCGATCATAGAATAGACTTAACATTGTTCAAAAAAACCAGAAGTCTTGTAAACTAAAGAAAGTTTATTTTTACATGTAAACGATGTTCGTGTTTAAACTGTTCCATACTCTATGGCAGTTTTAGTGTAAAAAAGTCCCAATTTTTCTTCGTTTAAAAGAGCAAAAAGTTTTTCACATTCAGCTTCATTGACATTCATGATAATCTCAAGTGGTTCATCCGCCAGCTCAAAGAAATTTGAAGAGTGCAATTTCCCATCTCTTCCAATACCTTGAGATGCATGCAAAATAGTGACGCCCTTAATACCAATTTTTTCAGTAACATCAACCAGCCAATGGCTAATATGTTCACCATTAGAGTGTTTACGACTTTGTAGGGTTGAAAAAACGAGTTGAAAACCTTTCATAAGCTTCCTTTTTGAAGTAGGGTATAACTGGCAATGCCAAAGAGTGTCATCATGATAGAACCCATTACATGTAAAAGAACTGCCACAATGCTCATGCTAAGACGTCCTTCTTGAATGAGGGTAACGATCTCGGCGCTAAAGGTACTAAACGTGGTGAGTCCGCCTAAAAAACCTGTGATAATAAAAAGTCGCCATTCTGGTGCTAAGGCTGTATTTGAAGCAAAAAAAGCGATGAATAGTCCGATGAGATAACCGCCAATAAGATTGGCGCTTAGCGTTCCAAGAGGAATGGACGGGTAAATGCTGTTTAATTTAGTGCCCAAAGACCAGCGTAAAAGTGCGCCAAAACCAGCACCTGAAAAAATAGCCAAAATGGTGTAAAACATCCCCAAAACCTTTCGTGGAATTTGCTGAGATTATAACATAACTCCTTCAAAAGAGAAGATGAACCCTCTTTATACATTACTAAATCGCTTGATATTGTTGACAATAAGAAAAGAATCTGCTATTATTTCGTCAATTCAAAACAAGGAGGTAAACCATGAAGTCCAGTCAAGCCATTGTTCATGGAAAGAATGCTCATGTTTTTCATCTGATGTGTTGCTAAAAAAACGTTTACATGTAAAAAGAAACCCGATCAATAGCACAAAAGTAAAAGGAAAAAACATGAAATTCTTAAAATCAAAAAGCCTCTTTGGAGTAGCCATAGCAGTTTTGGCGCTTGTTGCGCCTTTCATTCACGCTGCAGACATTACTTTGCTCAATGTCTCCTATGATCCAACAAGAGAGTTTTACAAAGAGTACAACCAAGCCTTTGCAAAACATTGGAAAGAGCTTAAAGGCGATACGGTAACCGTGCGTCAATCACACGGTGGTTCAGGTGCGCAAGCAAGAAGTGTCATTGATGGTTTAGATGCCGATGTCGTCACCTTAGCCCTTGCCTATGATGTCGATGCCATTGCTGAAAAGGCACATGCGATTGACCCTAATTGGCAAAAACGATTCACGCATAATAGTGCTCCTTATACTTCTACTATCGTTTTTTTAGTGCGTAAAGGCAATCCAAAAGGAATTAAAGATTGGGATGATTTAGCAAAGTCAGACGTTAAAGTCATCACGCCAAACCCGAAAACTTCAGGTGGTGCTAGATGGAATCATTTAGCAGCATGGGGTTATGGACTTGAAAAATACGGTAGTGAAGATAAAGCCAGAGAATTCGTCTCTAAAATCTATGCGAATGTTCCAGTACTTGATTCAGGAGCAAGAGGTGCAACCAATACCTTTGTTCAAAGAGGCTTAGGAGATGTGCTTATTGCTTGGGAGAATGAAGCGATTTTATCCATTAATGAACTTGGACGTGATAAGTTTGACATTGTCGTTCCTAGCATTAGCATTCTTGCAGAACCAAGTGTCAGCATCGTCGATAAAAATGTAGCAAAAAAAGGAACGAAAGAGGTAGCAACAGCTTATTTGCAATACCTCTATTCTAAAGAAGGACAGAGAATTGCAGCCAAAAATTACTATCGTCCAACGGATCCTGAAATCGTAAAAGAGAGCGAATCCACATTCCCAAAACTTAAACTCTTTAGCATTGATGCGCTCTTTAATGGATGGGGTGAAGCTCAGAAAAAACACTTTGCCGACGGTGGCGAATTTGATAAGATCTTTGCTTCTATCAAGCGATGAAGTGGCACTTTAGAAAACCAAGTGTCTTGCCAGGTTTTGGCTTGACGCTTGGCTTTAGCCTGACCTATGTGACCCTCTTAGTGCTTATACCTCTAGGAGGGTTACTGCTTTATACAACCAAGCTTTCGTGGAGCGAATTTGGTGCCGTCATCCTTGATCCTAGAGTACTAGCTTCCTTTAAACTTAGCTTTGGAGCGAGCCTTATTGCGGCGGTTGTCAACCTCTTTTTTGGACTGATCGTTGCGTGGACTTTAGCTAGGTATAACTTTTTTGGTAAAAAAATTGTTGATGCACTGGTTGATTTGCCCTTCGCGCTTCCTACGGCAGTTGCGGGTATTGCCTTGGCGGCTATTTTTGCACAAAATGGCTGGATAGGCTCATTTTTAGAGCCTTTAGGTATTCAAATTGCCTATTCTAGGGCGGGCGTTGTGGTTGCTCTTGTGTTCATAGGACTTCCTTTTGTGGTGCGTACCGTTCAGCCCGTCATCGAAGAGTTTGAAAAAGAGTTTGAAGAGGTGTCGACAAGTCTTGGAGCAAGCTGGTGGCAAACGTTTAGCAGGGTGATTTTACCCTCTTTAATGCCAGCTCTTTTGACAGGCTTTGCACTCTCGTTTGCAAGAGCACTGGGTGAGTACGGCTCCATCATTTTTATCTCAAGCAATATGCCCTTTGTAAGCGAAATCGTACCGCTTATCATCGTGACCAAGCTTTCACAGTTTGATTATGTTGGTGCAACAGCGGTGGGAACGGTGATGTTACTGGCGACCTTTGTGATTTTATTTTTTATCAATGCGATTCAGATTTACAGTCGCGAAAAAAGTTTATAGGAAGATAATGCAAACAGAACATCGCTTAGAGCCTAAGTGGCTTAAACCGCTTTTGCTGGGTACAACACTTCTTTTCTTAGGAATTTTCTTAGCGCTTCCTTTGGGCGTGGTATTTAGTGAAGCTCTAGCAAAAGGCTGGAGCGTTTACTGGGAATCTATCAGTGAGCCAGACGCCATTGCAGCGATTAAACTCACACTTTTAGTGGTTTTAATTACCGTTCCGCTCAATACTATTTTTGGGGTGGCCACTGCTTGGCTTATTGCTAAGTTTGAATTTAGAGGCAAAGGGCTTCTCATCACGTTGATCGATCTTCCGTTTGCGGTTTCACCTGTCATTGCAGGTCTGATTTTCGTGCTGTTATTTGGAAGTTCGGGGTGGTTTGGAGCGTGGCTTGGCGAGCATGATATTCGCATTGTCTTTGCCACACCGGGAATTATACTTGCAACACTATTTATCACCTCGCCCTTTGTGGCACGTGAGATCATTCCTCTCATGCAAGAACAAGGCAAAGATGAAGAGGAGTCTGCCTTAACACTCGGTGCCTCAGGGTGGCAAACGTTTTGGAAAGTGACCCTTCCCAACATTAAATGGGGACTTTTATATGGTGTGATTTTAAGTAACGCTAGAGCGATGGGCGAGTTTGGTGCGGTTGCGGTTGTTTCAGGTCACATCAGAGGAATGACCACCACAATGCCTTTACATGTAGAAATTTTATACGGTGAGTACCTTTTCACAGCCGCCTTTGCGGTTGCCTCACTTTTAACTCTTTTAGCACTCGTGACATTGGTGTTAAAAAGTTTCATTGAGTGGCGCATCGGTAAAAAACGCTCACTCGCGCACTAAGGATAAACCATGAGTATTCAGATTTCAAATATTAACAAACGTTTTGATAACTTTGTCGCTCTCGATAACATTAACTTAACCATTCCCGATGGCGAACTTGTGGCACTTTTGGGCCCTTCAGGTTCAGGTAAAACGACCTTGCTTCGCATTATCGCAGGTCTGGAAGAGGCGGATAGTGGAACGATTTATTTTAACGGTGAAGATACCACGGCAACGCATGTACGTGATCGTGGTGTGGGGTTTGTGTTTCAGCACTACGCGCTTTTTCGTCACATGAGTGTGTTTGAAAATGTGGCATTTGGCCTTCGTGTCAGACCTAAAGAGACACGTCCGAGTGAAGAAGAGATCAAAGAGCGGGTGCATAAACTGCTTAAGCTTATTCAGCTGGATTGGATAGCGGGTCGCTACCCATCACAACTCTCAGGTGGTCAACGTCAACGTGTCGCATTGGCGCGCGCCCTCGCGGTAGAGCCAAAAGTGTTGTTACTCGATGAGCCTTTTGGTGCCCTTGATGCTAAAGTGCGTCAAGAATTGCGCCAGTGGCTAAGAAGTCTGCACGATGAAATTCACATCACCAGTGTGTTTGTGACGCATGACCAAGAAGAGGCACTCGAAGTTTCCGATAAAATCGTCGTGATGAATCAAGGAAAAATCGAGCAAATCGGTACTCCAGAAGAGGTGTATGACAGACCTGCCAATCCGTTTGTCTATAGCTTTTTAGGCAATGTCAATCTCTTTCATGCACGTGTAGAGCAAGGCTCTCTTCATCTTGAAAACACAGAACTGAACACGCCAGATTTAGGAAATTCAAAAGAAGCATCACTCTTTGTTCGTCCGCATGAGATACACATCAGCATAGACAATGCCCTTGGTGGTGGCATCGAAGCTAAGCTTATTGGATGGAGATTGGTAGGGCCTCGCGTGAGAGTTGAACTTGAAACACTGCACGCGCATCAAAGGGTTGAAGCAGAAATTTCTAAAGGCGAATGGCAAGCGATTAAAGCGCATGAAAATGGCTCTTTATTTGTCCATTTTGAGAGTGCCCGCATCTATACAGGCGAGGCTTCGTGGAATGATTATGTCATCTAAACTATTTACATGTAAAGCGTTTGGAATTGACAGACTATAAGGCTTTGGAGTAGCATTTTGCCATATTCAATTCCAAGGAGTGTGACATGAAATACGGCGCTAGAAATGAGATCACCGCAACCATTAAAAAGATCAAAAAAGGCACAGTTATGTGTCAAGTCGATGTGGGTGACATCATCGCGGATAAAATGAGTTCTGTTATGACCATGGAATCCATTGAAGAGATGGGACTCAAAGAGGGCGATAAAGTAAAAGTAGTTGTTAAAGCGGTGAGCGTTTTACTTATCAAAGAATAAAACTATTAAGAAGGTGCCCTAAAGTAGGGCACCTTTATGTTAAGCAACGTTCCACAAAACCATCCCTTTTTCGGCTTCGGTTGTTACATGTACTTTGTCATCCTTAATAAAGGATACTAAAATAGATTCTACAATCGCTTCATTGGGTGTTATCTCTTTGCGTTTCAGTTGATCATAGGCATACTCTTTTGCTTCATCAAAGGTGTAGGTATCGGTCCATGATGTTTCAAAAAAATCACTCTCAAAAGGAATTTTTTTCTCTTTTAAAGTCTCAATAAATTTATTGGCATTGATACATCCAGCTGAAGCGCAATCCTCTTCTTCCGTGGTATGTGCTTTGACTAAAGCTTCAACCAGTTTATTGTTGCGATATTTTCCCCAACCAATATAAATGCCCAGTCCTTTTGTAGCCCCAAGCATCTTTTCAATTTTTTGTTCATCACTAATAGCAGGCGTCATCGAAGCGATCACAATGTCGTATTTTTGATTCAATGGGAAAGCCTCCCAATCGCTTTGGTACGTATGCACTTTTGCACTCACTCCTTGCTCTTTAGCATCTTCATTCAAAGCGGCTAACATGCCTTCCGATATATCCATAGCCGTGACGTGTGCGCCTTTTTGCGCTAAAGGAATCGCAATCGTTCCAGTTCCCGCGCCGATATCTAAAATAGAAGCACCCTCAAATGAAACATTTTTATTTTGGCACCAGTTGATGATGTGATTCACATCTTTGCTCATCGAAGCATCGTTAAAACGTGGGTAGCGCTTTGCCATATTGTCCCAAAAGTTGAAGGTTGGTTCCATGAAGTATCCTTTAGTATCGTTATATACTTGAAACTATAACGAAAAATAGACATAATCACAAGTCAGTGTTGATTAAATTTCAAGCACTTAGGGAAAATTAAACGCCTAAAATAACATTGGATGCTTTAAAAAAGGCGTACGCTTCTTCATTAATTTTCAATGCTAAAGGCTCAAAGGAGTCATTGGCGATGGTTGCGGTGATGGTACTTTTGCTCTCAAGTTCTAAGGTGACTTCGGTGTTGGAAGTGTCGCTTAGAATTTGGATGATTTTACCTTTGAGTAAGTTTTCACAAGCAACTGTAGGTTTTGTTTTAGAGAGTAAAACAGAGCTGGCTTTGATAATAGCAATGGCACTCTCACCAAGATGAAGCCCTAGTTCTTGGTAGCTGCTTTTTGTGATGCTTGAGTAAATTTTATCAGCGTCTTTTATCGTCAATTCTATTGCAACATTAACGGTATCTTCGCTAATAGCGCTGATGGTACCTATGAGCTGGTTCCGCGCACTAAGTTTTAAAGAGAGGCGACTGAGGGTTTGAACGATGGTGAGAAGATCGTCGCTGTTCGCAAAAAGATCTAAAAATTGCTGGTGTTTCGCTTGCAAGTTATGAAATGCTTCAATGACCTCTTCGCCTTTAGCCGTCAATAAAGTTCCTCCACCTCCTTTTCCACCGTTTTTTTTCTCGACCAGTGGTAGTTCAGAGAGGTTGTTCATAGCATCGACGGAATCCCAAGCAGCTTTATAGCTCATCTTCATTGCTTTAGCTGCAGCGTGGATAGAGCCGTACTGGCGAATATGCTCTAAAAGCTCAATGCGCCCTTTACCAAGATAGTTTTTATCGCTTTTTTTCATCCAAAGTCGTGCTTCTAACATGCTTTTCCTGTGCGTCTTAATATGGAGTAATTAAGAAATAAGTATAGCACAAAAGCTTAACGAAGCATTTTTTGAACGGCTAGATAAAATAAGATGCCTATTTTTTAAACACAATAATGTGTATTTTATCGTTGTATTTATAAATATATTACGATACAATTTTGCTGTTTCTTGTTGTCTGCTCTTTTTCGCTCAGTCGTTATTTATGTGCAGTATATAGCGATTGGGCAAAAAGGGGTTTGAGAGATATAAATGGAGAAAAAATGCTCAGTGAAAAACTTTTATCGTTCGCCCTTTTAGGGATTGACCCAGTTTTATGGGTATTGGTTGCTATGAGTGTGATAGCAGTGGGTGTGATGATCGAGCGAGCATTGGTTTTTGCACAGATTGAAAAAACGTATCAAACGATGGATTATTATACGTTGCGGTTGGGCTTAGAGGCACGTCTTGGCATCTTGGCAACATTTGGAAACAATGCACCTTTTATAGGACTTTTTGGAACGGTCTTAGGCATTATTCAAGCGTTCCACACGATAGGCTCTAGTAACTCTTTTGATGTTCAGCCCATTATGCAGGGTATTTCCGAAGCGTTGATTGCAACGGCTACGGGACTGTTTGTAGCCATCCCTTGTGTCATTGCCTATAACTATTTTCTCAGACGTCTTAAAGTGGTTTTAACCCAAAAAGAGGCACTTTTACATGAGGCATGAACCTATGTATGAAAGCGAAATTGCTGAGATCAACATGACTCCTTTTGTAGATATTATACTCGTCATATTGGTCATTTTTATGGTGACAGCCACGTTTGTAACGCAAGGAAAAATTCCGCTCAATTTACCTCAAGCAACTTCTTCCGAGAATCGTAAAGAGGATTTGAAACCCATAACTCTTTCCCTTACGGAATCGGGTGAACTCTATTATGACGAAGCCATCATCTCAATGGAAGATTTGGATGCCAAGATCGCGCAGATCAACCAGCGTGATTCACACATCGTTATTCGAAGTGATGCTAAAACCCCTTTTGAATATGTGGTCAAAGTCATTGATACATGTAAAAAACATCACATTAGTACCTTTGCTATTCAAACAGCGCGAGTAAGTCCATGAAAACATCGCATTTAGCATTCGCAATACTGGGGAGCGTCTCTTTACATGTAATGATTGCGTATGCTCTTTTTATGGGAAATATGGCAATTCCAAAACCTTCTTTGCGAGAGTTTGTGGTGAGCAATGTCATGCTTTTAGAAGAGCCATTACCTAATACATTGAAAGAAGAGATCAAGAAAGAAGTTCCCGTTAAACCAGAGCCTATCGTAGAAAAAAAATCTGAAAAAAATGTGAAAAAAGAGCTGGTCAAAGCAGCAGTACCCATTAAAGAGTCCATGAGTACATCATCATCTACAACCAGTGAGTCTTTTGCAGAACAAACCATAGAAATGCCTTCATCTGTTAAAGCACAGGAAAAAGTGTCTGTGGCATCTTCGCGTCAAAGCGATGATCTACTCTCACGCTATCTTGCCAAAGTGAGGCACAAAATCCAAGAGAGCTTACATTACCCCTCTATGGCTAGAAAAATGGGAATAGAGGGTGAGGCGGTGGTACAGTTTTTAATCCATGCCAATGGTATGGTCGATGCCTCTTCTATCAAGATAGCAAAGTCGAGTGGAAAGGCTGTTTTGGATCGCAATGCTGTAGATGCTGTTCTCGAAGCGATTCCGTTTGAATTGCCTCCTAAAGAGGATTTAGAGATTGTTATACCTGTCGTTTTTAAGCTTACATCCTAAGGAAAAGTCATGTGCAATGGTCATCATTTTCTTCATAAACCTGCTGTTACCCAAAAGAGCGAAAGCCTTCAATGGAGTCGTATAAATTTAAAAGCGTCTTTGCCTCCGATTATATTTCCAACGCCTAATTTTTTAGCCAATGTGGGTGTTGATGTAATCGCTAAAATTGTTTTGCATCACCATCGTTTATTGCAAAAGAGCAGTATTGCCCCTATGTATCCGACGGATGAATCTCATTTTTTAGAAGGCGTTTCTAAAGCGAGCCATTTTCTCATCGAAGCCTTAGGTGGCGAAAAAGTCTATACGTTTAGTTATGGACCACCCGCTCTATGTCGCACACACGCTCCTTTTGTCATTGATGATGAGGCAAGAGGTGTATGGCTTATGCTGTACAAACAAACCCTACACGATCTTCATTTTCCCAAAGAATTGATCAAGGAGTTTTGGAATTGGATCGAGCCTTTTTCCATGCGTATGGTCAACCGTCGAAGTTCAACAGTGCCTATGAAACGTTTTTTGTATGAAGATATGAAAGCGGAGTTTGGGCTTATTTAATTTTTTACATGTAAGGATAAAGATGCGAATTTTAAGAGTTATTGGAAGTGTATTACTTCTGTTAAGCAGTGCATACACTAGAGAAATTATTGATATGAGTGGCAAAAAAGTTGAAATTCCCGAGACTATCACCAAAGTGTTTGGCACGTCACCACCATCAACGTATATGCTTTATACGATTGATTCGTCCTTAATTGTAGGGCTTAATTTTAACCATGCCCGTGGCAATAATGAATCTACCAATATGCTCGATTCTCGCTTTATGGCGCTTCCTGTAGTAGGTGGTCTTCAAGGGGGAGGCAATAATATGAACCGTGAGACCTTGCTCTCTTTGCATCCTGATGTCGTTTTTTTGTGGAACAACGATGCTTCCAGCCAGCTTGCGCAGTATCTGTTTGAGAGTAGTAAAATTCCTAGCATCAGCGTCGATCTTGAGAGTGTCGAGAGCTTACCCAAAGCGTATCTCTTTTTTGGTGATATTTTAGGAAAACAGGAACGCGCTGGGATTCTCTCAGCCTATGCAACCGCTGCGCTTGAAAAGACCCAAGCGATTGTCAAAACATTTGCAAGCAAACGCGCCGTTGTTTATTACGCAGAAGGGGCAGATGGGCTAGCTACCGAGTGTGATCAGTCATTTCACTACGAAGCGATTAAATTTGCAGGTGGCATCAACCCCCATTTATGTGCGACAAAAAGCGGTCTTGGGCTTGAAAAAGTCTCTTTGGAGCAGGTGATTTTGTACAACCCTGATGTCATCATCGCGCAAGAGCGGGAATTTTTTGAAAAAGTAAAGAGTGATTCTAGGTGGAGCTCTATCAAGGCGGTTCGTGAGAGAAAGATTTTTTTAGTGCCCAAAGTGCCATTTAACTGGATCGACAGACCCCCTTCGTTTATGAGACTCTTAGGTCTGCGTTGGCTGACCCATGTGCTTTACAATACGCCAGATGTAAATCAGTTTACCCAAGAGATGAAAGTGTTTTATAAACTCTTTTTAAATATTGATCTTTCTGAGCAACAGATTAACCAAATTTTAGGTCATGTATGAAAAATTCGTTACTCTTTGGGCTCATTATCACCATTCTTGTGGCAAGTTCGCTGATCTCTTTGGCATTAGGTCGCTATGAGATCAACCCTAATACGCTTATGCAGTTACTTTTATGGAAAGCCCTAAACATCGGCACTGCACCACACGATGTAATGCTTCTTTCAAACATTATTTTTGACATTCGCTTGCCACGGATTTTAGCCGTTGTACTTGTGGGCGCGGCACTTTCTGTTTCAGGAGGAGCATTTCAAGCAATGTTTGTGAACCCTTTGGTTTCCCCAGGAATTTTGGGTGTGCTTGCAGGGGCTTCTTTTGGAGCAGCCCTTGGCATAATGATTTCTAAAAATTGGTTAGGCGTACAACTTTTTGCTTTTTTGTTTGGCTTTGTCGCAGTCTTGGTTGCTCTTGGTGTTGCCAAAATTTACGGACGAAATGGTTCTCAAACGATTCTTTTGGTTTTAGGTGGGGTCATCTCTAGCTCGCTTTTTTCGGCATTGCTCTCCGTTGTCAAATTTGTCGCCGATCCGTACAATAAACTTCCAACCATTGTCTATTGGCTTATGGGCTCTTTTAGTTCGGTTGATATGAAGATGGTCGCCAGTGTCGCATTGCCTCTGCTTGTAAGCACGGTAGTGTTGTCCCCCTCATGGGCAAATACCTCAATGTCTTAAGTCTGGGCGATGAGGATGCCAAAGCGTTGGGTGTGCGGGTAACATGGGTGCGTAACAGTGCTATTTTACTGGCAACCTTGCTCAGTACGCTCACCGTGGTGGTTGCGGGGATGATCGGTTGGGTTGGGCTTATCATACCGCATATTGCGCGCTTTTTAGTAGGAGCCGATAACCGTGTTCTACTTCCCATGTGTGCTCTTTTGGGTGCCACGTTTTTAGTCATCGTCGATACCCTATGCCGTACGTCCATGAGCATTGAAATTCCTATTGGTATTGCGACATCGCTCATTGGTATTCCCATCTTTGTGTTTGCCCTTCGCAACGCGAAAAAAGGGTTTGCATGAGTTTTTACAGCGCTCAAAATCTTCATTTTTCCTACGACAACACACCTATTTTACACGGCGTTGACATTACAATTGAAGAGGGAAGTATCGTCTCTCTTTTAGGAGCGAATGGAACAGGTAAAAGTACACTAATGAAGCTTTTTTTAGGACTTCTAAGCCCCCGAAGTGGTGAGGTGATCTTAAAGGGAAAGCCATTGTCGAGCTATTCTATAAAAGAACGCGCTTTACATGTAAGTTATGTGCCACAAAGTACGCAAGTTGCGTTTGCTTTTTGCGCACGTGATATTGTGGTCATGGGGCGCATCGCTTTTGAGTCATGGTTTCAAAAACCAAGTAAAATAGATATAGACTTAGCGCGTATAGCGATGGAGCGTCTGGGTATTTTGCATTTGGAAAAGCGTACCTTTCAAACGCTGAGTGGCGGCGAAAAACAGTTGGTTTTAATTGCAAGATCCTTAGCGCAAGGGGCGAAAATTTTGGTGATGGACGAGCCAGTCTCTGGGTTGGATTATGGCAATCAACTGCGCCTTTTGGAGACGATTATACGTCTTTCGAAAGAAGGGTACACCTTTTTAAAATCAACTCATTTTCCTGAACACGCACTTATGCTAGGTGGCTACACCTATGCGCTTAAAGAGGGTCAGATTTTAGCGCATGGGATTACATGTAAAACCATTACACAAGAGTTGATTAATGAGCTTTACCATACCAATATAAAACTCAAGCAAACGACATGTGGCTATCCTGTGTGTATTCCATCGTTTGTTCATACTAAGCATTAAGAGATTGTGGTGTCTGTTTTGGGTAGGGCATATATAGCGTTATATAAAATAAAACATAATGTTTTTGGCAAACATTTTTAAGGAGAAAAGGAATGAAACAGAAGATTGGCTTTGGCTTGGTACTCTCGTTGATCACTGCATCCGTGTTGATGGGTGAGACATTTGAGTTAGGAAAAATTGAGGTGAGCGATTCAAAAGAGATCGGGCAATCTTCAACTACGACTGTACTTGATTCACAAACGATGCAAGATTTGGAGCGCACAACGGTGGTTGATGCACTCAATACACTCTCAGGTGTTAACATTCAAAACGGTGGTGGCAGAAACGAGCAGATGATAATGCTCAGAGGTTTTGATGTGAAGCATGCACCTCTTTTTATTGACGGTATTCCTGTTGCTGTACCGTACGATGGTTATGTGGACTTTAGCCGTTTTACCACCTATGATCTTTCCCAAATTGAGGTGAGTAAAGGACTAACATCCGTACTTCTTGGACCAAACACTTTTGCAGGTGCGATCAATATGGTTACTAAAAAACCGACCAAAGCGTTTGAAGGCGAAGTAGGCGTAGGAGCTTTTAGCGGTAATGGAAAAGATGGTTACATCACCGCTGGAACCAATCAAGGAAGCTTTTATGGCATCGTTTCACTCTCGGGTACGCAAAAAGATAGCTATCCACTTTCAGATGATTTTCCCAGTGGTATGAAGTACGAAGAGGGTGGCAGTCGCAATAACTCTTCGTCCAAAGATAACAAGGTAAACCTCAAAGTAGGCTATACACCTAATAATACGGATGAATACTCTTTTAACTACATTAAACAGCACGCAACCAAAGATGTACCTGTTTTCTCAGGCATCATTGATGGAACCGTGATTGCGGATAACACAACGGGTAAGCCAGGAGGAACGGTACACTTTTGGAAATGGGACTATTGGGACAAAGAGAGTTTTTACTTCTTATCAAAAACCGATTTTGATGCATGGTATGTTAAGACAAGGCTCTATTACGATCAGTTCCAAAATAAACTTGATATGTACACCAATACGTCCTATACAACACTCGCAAGTGCTTCAACACCGTATGATGATAACACCAAAGGAGCTTCGGTTGAAACAGGAGTAAAACTTTTTGAAAATGACACGTTAAAATTTGCATTGCATCATCAAATAGATACGCATAAAGAGCTCTCAACGCCATCGTATGAGATGCAAGACGATATCTCTTCGTTTGGCGTAGAGTATAAAAGAGCTCTAACCAACAGTACAGCGTTGATCTTTGGTGCAAGTTACGACAAAGAAGAGGCTCAAAAAGCACCCAATACCAACTATGGTGCAACGGGAGTTTCATTTACGCAAGGAGCTGCGAGCAATGCAGGTGGTACGGCAATTAACAGTTATACAACGCAGAAAAATTTTGAGTTAGGCGAAGCCAGTGCTTTAAATCCTATGGTCAAACTTGAGACTAAAATTGATGAAACAACTTCTGTTTATGGAGGCGTTTCGAAAAAAAGTCGGATTCCTTCCATTAAAGACAGGTACTCCTATAAGCTAGGAAATTATATCCCCAATCCTGATTTGGAAGAAGAGAGTATTGTTAATTATGAGGTAGGTGGTGTCAAGTCGTTTGAGTTTGTCACCTTTAAAACAGCACTCTTTTATGCAAAAATTGATGACTACATTCAAAATGCCTATGTGCCTATCTGGTATAACAAAGGAACGACACATACTCAACAACAACAATTAAAAAATATTGGCGAAGTGAGTGAAAAAGGATTTGAGCTGGAAGCTTCGTTTATGCTCTCAGAAAGCCTTAGTTTTGATGGTAGTTATACACGTCTTGATATGCAAAATGAGACCGATAGCAGTGTGAAAATCACGGATGTGCCAAAACATAAATTCTTCGCTTCGACCAATTATGCGTTTAACAAGTCACTCTCGTGGATTACCTCTTTTGAGTATGATTCTGAGCGTTTAAGCAATTATGTACTTTCCAATAGCACTATTTACTATTCATCAGGTTCAGCTTCTATTTGGGGAACAAAAGTGGTCTACAAACCGACAAAAGAGTTGGCACTTGAGGCAGGTGTTAAAAACCTTTTTGATGAAAATTACTACGTCAGTTATGGCTATCCAGAAGCTGGGCGTGTCTTTTATGGCAACATCAAATATAAGTTTTAGGCTTTTACATGTAAAGAGAGTTCAGGGAGATTTAAAGCTCCCTGAACTATACTTTGACATCCGCTATAACTCTCCAAACAATATGCTTAATTTGCATATTTAAGTTAGTTTTAAGTTTTTAAACTACTCTTTTTATGCCATTCTCACCTAAGCAAATCTGTGGTACATTTTCTAAAAATCGGTAAACAGTTGTTTACTGAAGTTGCATAATGTATCGTAAAAAAAGGGTTTTGTTTCTACAAAGATACCGTGCCTTCCCTTGTTTTCGAGCTTTTTAAACTGCTTCAACGCATTCAGACTAAATCGGTCTGCTTTTGTTGACTTTAAGAAATGAGGAACAAAGACGTGATAAATAAAGAATCGGTTAATAAAGCCCGCTCACTCTACTATGGCTTTTTGAGCAAAATGTTTATTTTTACAACGAGTGCAGATCGTTATTTAGGAATTAACGAAGCGCTTGAAGTGATGATACAAAATCCTATTGATGAAAATTCAGGCGAAGCGCTCAAAGAAATTCAAGCTTTTTTAAACACCTACACGCAAAGTGCATTGATTCAAGAATACGATGACATCTTCCACAACCCTGCCTACAAAGTTGTTCGCAATACTGCTTCGTACTACGATGAAGGCGTTGAGAGCGGTCATCAACGACTGGCTGTTAAAAACTTCTTAGCCAAAACCAAAATCAGACGCGATGAAAACAATTTCAAAGAGAATGAAGACAGTGTTGGGTTTATCTTCACCTTTATGCACGAACTCATTGAACTCATTATGCAAGACCAAAAAGAGTATGAAAACATCCAACATTGCCTCTTTACCGAAGTGATTAATCCTTTTGTGGATGAGTTTGTCATCAACGTTTATGAGCACCCTATGGCTAAAGCCTACAAATCTATTGCGATTGTTTTAAACGCGTTCATCACTTTTGAACGTATGTACTTTGAAGTGGCAAAACCACCTTTTAAAGAGAAAGTAAGAGTTCAAAAACCCGTCGAAGTGATCTCCGGAGCAGAAGCAAAAAGACGTGCTGAGAATAAAGCTAAAAAAATGGCAGGGCTTGAGGCAAAAGTGGAGCGTGCAGTACGCTAGTAACCTAAAGAGGTTGCTCAAGAAAATGGTGATTTTTTTGAGCAATCTCTTGCAAAAGAGATTAATTTATACAAGGAGCATTGTATGAATGAGAGCAGACGTGGCTTTGTTGCAAAAGCTGCACTGGTGGGTGCTGTCGCAGCCGTTGGTGTCGTAGGTGCACAAGCGAGTTCTTCTGGTTCAAAAAGTACAAATGGCGTTGTTGTAGGTAAATCTAAAAAGAAAGAGATTACTTATAAGAAAACACAAGCATGGGAAGATTATTACAAATCTGCCCTATAAAAATAGGAGGCATAGAGTTATGAATAATGCTACAGCTCGTGCTCTAACAACGACCGTAGGTCGTCGTTCATTCCTCAAAATGGCAGCCGTTGCTAGCGTATTTGGCGCAACTTCGGGTTTTGCTGGTGAGAATGTTACAAGAGCCGCAACAGAGGAAGAGGTTAAAAACCCATTCCCGGGAAGCAAAAAAGTTAAAACCATCTGTACATCATGTTCAGTAGGTTGTGGTGTGATTGCAGAAGTTCAAAATGGAGTATGGGTTCGTCAAGAAGTTGCTCAAGACCACCCAATCAGCCTTGGCGGACACTGCTGTAAAGGCGCTGATATGATCGATATGGTCAGATCTGAAGTACGCCTCAAATACCCAATGGTCAAAGAAAATGGTCAGTGGAAACGTCTTTCTTGGGAAGATGCGCTTAACCGTATTGCAACCAAATTGGCAGAACTTAAGAAAAAAGATGGTCCTGATGCTGTTCAGTTCTTAGGATCAGCAAAAATGAGTAATGAGCAAGCGTACTATTTTAGAAAGTTCGCTGCATTCTTTGGAACAAATAACACAGATCACCAAGCTAGAATCTGACACTCTTCCACAGTCGCCGGTGTGGCGAATACATTTGGATACGGTGCTATGACAAACTCCCTTGGAGATATTCAAAAGTCTAAAGCAATCATTATTTTTGGAGCAAACCCAGCGGTCAATCACCCTGTTGGCTTCCAACATTTCTTAAAAGCGAAAGAGAGAAATAACTCTCAATTGATCGTTATTGATCCACGCTTTACCAAAACAGCGGCTAAAGCAGATATTTTTGCTCAAATTCGCCCAGGGACTGACATTCCATTTATGTACGGTATGCTCAATATCATCTTCAAAAATGGTTGGGAAGATAAAGAGTATATTCATGACCGAGTTTTCGGCATGGAGAAAATCAGAGAGGAAGCTGCCAAATGGACACCTGAAGTGGTTGCTGATGTAACAGGCGTTCCTGCTGAAAAACTCATTCAAATTACAACGTTATACGCAAAAAATCGTCCTGGTACATTGATTTGGGCTATGGGTCTTACTCAGCACAGTATTGGTACAAGTAACACACGTATGGCTCCGATTCTTCAACTTGCTCTTGGCAACATGGGTAAAGCGGGCGGTGGTACGAACATTCTTCGAGGTCATGACAACGTTCAAGGTGCGACTGATATGGGATGTTTAGCTGATTCTCTCCCTGGTTACTATGGACTTGCTGCGGGTTCTTGGAAATACTTTGCAAAACAGTGGGGCGTAGAGTATGACTATATCGCTTCTCAGTTCAAAGATCCTTCATGGATGGAGAAAAATGGCTTTACATTGGCTCGTTGGTGGGCAGGTGTTGAAGGCGTTAAAAGTGATGATAAAATCGAAAATGCAGGCACAACCTTAAAAGCCCTCGTTGTTATGGGAAATGGTATCACCTCTGTTGCGCAACAAGCAAAAATCAAAGAAGGTCTTGATAATTTAGAGATGATCGTTCTTGCGGATCCATTCGTAAACGAAGCAGCGATTCTCACCGATAAAAAAGACAACGTCTTTATTCTTCCAGCTGCAACACAGTTTGAGACAAGCGGTCTTGTTGTTGCAACCAATAGAAGTGCACAATGGAGATACAAAGTTGTTGAACCATTATATGAAAGTAAAGCCGATCAAGACATCATGTTTGAACTTGCAAAGCGTTTAGGTTTCTATGAGCAATATACCAAAGGTATGTTGATGCAAGAGACAAAAGATGGCAAGTTAGAGATGATTCCTGAGAAAAAAGCATTCCAATGGCCAGAAGATGCGACCAATGAAATTGCACGTATCATCAAAACCATCGGTTTAACAGGATGGACGGCAGAACGTGTTAAAAAACATACCGATAACTGGCATATGTTTGATGAAGTAACGGGTGCTGGTATGGGACCAATGAAAGGTGAATTCTACGGACTTCCTTGGCCTTGTTGGACCAAAACACACGGCGGTTCTCCAAACCTTTACGATACCAGTATTCCTGTCAGTCAAGGTGGTATGGGCTTTAGAAATAACTTTGGTTTGGAAAAAGACGGTGTAAACCTCTTGGCTGAAAAAGGTTCTTTCCCAAAAGGCTCAAAAGTAGAAACAGGTTATCCTGAGATCACTAAAGAGAACATTGAGCAAGTACTTGGCATCAAATTAACCGATGAAGAGAAAGCGGCATGTGGTGCAAACTGGAAAGTCGATAACAGCAACATTTTGGTTCAAAAAAGTATTGAAGCGGGCGTTTGTCCTTATGGTAATGCTAAGGCTAGAGCGATTGTTTGGAACTTCCCAGACCATATTCCTATGCACCGTGAACCACTCCATTCTCCAAGAACGGATTTGACGCTCAAATACCCAGCGTATCCAGATAAAGCAAATCACTTCCGTGTTATGACGAAGTATATTTCTGTTCAGAGCGCGCAAGACTATGCAAAAGATTTCCCAATCAACATGGTTACAGGTCGTTTGGTTACCATGAACGGTGCGGGTATTGAAAACCGTGCATCTAAGTACATTGCAGCTTTAACGCCTGAGATGTTCTGTGACATTCACCCAGATTTAGCGCTAAAACACGGCATTAGAAACGGTGGAATGATGTGGGTACACTCACCTGAAGGTACAAAAATTAAAGTGAAAGCGAAGTACTCTCATAGTGTTCTTCCAGATATGGTCTTTATGCCATTCCACTTTGCAGGTTACTTCCAAGGAACAGATAGAACGGGTAATTTCCCAGCAGGAACGAAGCCTTATGCAAGCGGCGAGAGTGTCAATACTGTCACTAACTATGGTTACGACATCATTACTCAGATTCCTGAAACTAAGGGCGGCTTGTGTCGCATCGAAAAAGCGTAGGGGGAGCAGATGGATTACGCAAGAATGAAATTTTACTGCGATGAGAGCAGATGTATAGAGTGCGATGGGTGTAGTATAGCATGTGCAGAAGCACATGAACTCCCCGTTGGCATCAGTAGACGAAAAGTTGTGACGATCAATGAAGGAATCCCTGGCAAAGAGATGAGTACATCAATAGCATGTATGCATTGTACAGACGCACCATGCGAGCAAGTATGCCCAGTGGATTGTTTCTATATCAGAGAGGACGGAATCGTTCTTCATGATAAAAATAAATGTATCGGTTGTGGTTACTGCTTGTACGCATGCCCATTTGGTGCTCCACAGTTCCCAAGAGATGGCGCATTCGGCGCTAAGGGAGCGATGGATAAATGTACCATGTGTGCTGGTGGACCTTTAGAGACAAACTCAGAAAAAGAGAGACATCTCTATGGTCAAAACAGAATCGCTGAGGGAAAAGTGCCTGTGTGCGCAGCAATGTGTTCAACAAAAGCTCTTCTTGTCGGTGATGCAGAGTCTGTATCGAATGTCTTTAGAGCGCGTGTGATGGCTCGTGGTGGAAAAGGCTCAAACTCTCCTTATGGATGGGATAAGGCATATAAAAACCAATGAAAGGAGCAGCGATGAGAAGATATATGTATATGTTCATTGCGTTCCTGTGTTTGGCATCAGTGGCAATGGCCGCTGATAGCCAAATCTGGGGAGAGATGCGCATCCAAAACATTTTAGGATACGGACAAGAAGAATCCTTGAAATTAGGACCCTTGTTCACCATGCTCCAACACCAATACTTCGCATGGATATTCCTAGGAGTGTTGATCGGAGTACCAGGAGCATTCTTTATCCATTATAAGATTATAGGCCCCAAAGTGTTTCCACACAGTGAAAAGAAATACTACGCCTTTAACCTCTATAATAGAATAATCCACCAAGTAGCAGCAGTCAGTTTCTTGGTCATCATACCAACAGGATTCATTATCGTCTTTGGTGACTTCTTTGGTGGTGGAACACTGGTTAGAATGGCAAAGAACCTCCATGGTATCTTTACCATACCTTTTACGATTGTAGTCATTCCAATGGCACTCATGTGGGTTAAAGAAGCAATCTTTAACTGGGATGATGTTAAATGGTTGATGATTGTCGGAGGATACTTATCCAAAGAGAAAAAACCAATCTTGGCAGGTAAGTTTAACTGTGGTCAAAAGATGTGGTACTGGGTAGCAATACTCGGAGGAATTACAATGATCCTCAGTGGAGCTTTCATGTTCTTCCTAGACTTTAAAATGCAAATGTTGCATGATCTTACAGGAATGAGTCAAATTGACCTGCTAAGAGCAGCAGCCATTATCCATAATGTCATGGGCTTTGCAGTGTTAGCACTGTTTATAACCCATGTGTATATGTCCATGTTCGCTATTAAAGGAGCAGTGCATAGTATTATTACAGGATATGTCGAAGAAGAAGAAGTCAAAATCCTTCACAGTACATGGTATAAAAAGCTTAAGGATCAGGGTAAGTTTTAACACTTTTCTGATCTTTACATGTAAAAGGTAGTGCGCTATTTATTTTAGCGCACTACAATTTTTTTAGTGCTACAATATGCGTAATCAGCACGTCAAAGGAAGAGTATGGAACCAGTTTTTAAAACAACGATTACTAAGATTAAAGGCAAAGAGAAGTTTGAGCGAGAAGATACACTTGTTCGTGAGATCAAGCTAGAACTTTACGTCAATGGCGCTAAAGTGGGTGCTGTTATGGCAACACCTGTGGATCAAGAAGCACTTGCTATTGGTTACTTAATGAGTGAAAATATCATCGAAAAATTTAGTGATGTCACTTCTCTCAAACTCCTTAATGATGGCATGCGTGTTGAAATCGAAGCCAAAGTGAACGAAGACAATATCAAAAAATTGAATGCTGAGGGTGTCGTGATTAGCGGTTGTGGCAAAAGTATGACGGCAAACATCGATCCTGAAGCCATTGAAGCGAAAGTGATCAAGAGTGATTTTAGCATAAGTGCGGAACGCCTCAGTACAGCGATGAGTCAGTTTTACACTGAGTGTCCTTTGTATGAACAGACAGGCTGTGTGCATACCGCAAAACTTTTTACGGATGAACATACATACTTCATTGGCGAAGACATTGCCCAACACAATACGATTGATAAGGTCGTTGGCAAAGCCCAAATGGCAGGCATTGATGTCAGTAATGCCTTTTTGATGGTGAGTGGCAGACTCTCTTCGGAAATGGTCGCAAAAGCGGTCATGCATCAGATTCCTATTTTGGCATCACGTACGGCATCAACCTGTTTGGGGTTAATGATCGCCGAGAAATTTGGACTGACACTCATCGGTTTTGTACGAGGTGACACGATGAACGTTTACCGTCATCCAAGGAGAATCAATGTCTGAGATGGAAGAGCTAATTAAAAAATATTTGAATGAAAAAGGCAAGCTTGACTGCTCTGATGGCTTTAAAATTGCTACAAAACTCAAATGCTCTACGCTCGAAGTGGGCGCATGTGCCAAAGCGATGGACATACGCATCGACTCTTGTGAACTGGGACAGTTTGGAAAACTTGAGGGTGGCATCTACGATGTAGAGGCAGAAAACCGTCTCAAACCACTCTTAGATGAAAAAAACCGTGTTACATGTAAAGCGGCTCGCGCAGCAGCTGCTGGAATTGGACTTAAAAAGATCCGTGGCACGTTAAAAGAAAAAAACTACGATGTGACGTTTTGTGAACTGGGTTGTTTTAAAGAGAAGCTACGCCCACGTTTGTATGTCAAGACGAAAACGTGGATTGAAAATGCTGAGGGTGAACTTCTTTTTGGAAAAGGTAAAACCGAGATTTTAGAGTTGATTGAGCAAGAAGGTTCCATCTCTAAAGCGTCTGAAAAAATTGGAATGAACTATAAAAAAGCATGGACGCACATCAAGATTTTACAACGCAACATCAACGACACCATGGTGCAAACCAAACAAGGCGGTGGGGAAGATGCAGGTACAACACTCACTCCAGTAGCGCGTGAGTTTATGGACAATTACCGCAAACTTCAAGCCGACATCGAGAATTACGCCAATGAGCGTTTTAAAGAGTTGTTTTTGAAACCTCGAAATAAAAAAGAGTTTAACGAATAAATTGCAGTAAGCTATTTTGATGCTACGAAAATAATGTAAGATGTCTTTTGTCTTAGGATTTAAGGTTAAGTCTTAGCGTTCTTTTAAGTTCATAGAGGTTGCCCTGAAAAGGGCAACCTTGCTATTAGTTTTTAGCGCGTGTTTTAAAGTCTGGATAGAAGAGTTGTTTATCCAAAAGTTTAAAGTTAGCAATTTCGGTTTGGATTTTGTCTGTTGTAATCCATTCGATGAATTGTAAAGCACCTTTATAGTTGGTGTTTGCACATCTTTGTGGGTTGACCGCGATGACAGAGTAGAAGTTTTTAAGCGCGTCTGCACCTTCATACACGATAACGAGTGGTGGGTTACCTTTGTGGTTCGCTTCGTATTTGATGTAGGTTCCGCGATCCGCTAGCGTAACACCTTTTTGCTCCGCAGCAATGTTGATCGTAGCAATCATGCCTTGACCCGCTTCGAGGTACCATGCTTGTTTCTCAGGTGTATGACCTAACGCAGCATTCCAGACACCTTTTTCTTTATCGTGAGTACCCGATTTATCGCCACGGCTGACGAATTTAATCTGTTCTGTTTCGATGATTTTAAATGCTTCAGGAAGGCTTTTCCCTGCAAATTTGGCTTTCATGTCAGGCGTACCGAGAAGCACAAAGTCGTTGTACATAACAGGGGTGCGCTCAACACCAAAACCTTTTTCCATATAGGTTTTCTCTGACGATGGAGAGTGAACGAAAAGTACACTGACATCGCAGTTTTCGCCGAGTTTTAAGGCATTGCCTGTTCCAACGGCGACCCATTTAAGATCAACGCCTGTATCGGCTTTGTATTTGGGGACAAGGACATCTAAAAGACCTGTATCACCTGTACTGGTTGTGGTTGCCATTTTAAGGTCAGCCGCACACATGAGTGAGCTGAGAGCAAGAAGGGAAAAGAGTACTTTACCTTTTAAGCGGTTCTTTACTGAAAACATTGAATAATCCTCCAGATATGTTTATTTAGCATGTCTGTAGTGTAGCGTATCTTTTTTTAAATTACATGTAAAAGAAGGATGATTTTTGGATTTTATTTTATCGGGTTTAAAAGAGGCTTTTTGGTTGTTGATCAACCTTGACCCTGAAACGATGTCAGCGGTCAATATTACACTTAAAAGTTCGTCATTATCGATTATTTTTAGCATTGTCATCGGACTTCCTTTAGGCTTTTGTTTAGGCTTTTTTCAATTTCCCGGTCGAAAATTTTTAAAGCTACTCTCCGACACGCTTCTTGCTATTCCCACGGTGGTAGTGGGACTCATTGTTTACGCGTTTATCTCCAACAGAGGACCCTTTGGAAGTTATGAATTACTCTATACATTATCAGGTATTGTGATTGGTCAAACACTTTTAGCGTTACCCATTATCATCTCTTTGAGTGCTACAGCTGTTGAAGGGATGGAGAAGAAGCTTTACCTTACGCTTGCCTCTTTTGGATTGACGATGACACAGATGATTCAAAGCGTGGTGTGGGAACTTCGTCATGCTTTGATCGCTGTTGCTGTGGCTGCGTATGGTCGGGTTGTGGCAGAAGTAGGCATTGCGATGATGATTGGTGGAAACATTAAGTGGTTTACACGCACCATTACCACAGCGATTTCATTAGAGACCAACAAAGGCGAATTTGCCATGGGCATTTCACTGGGATTGGTGCTGATTAGCATTGCCTTTTTGCTCAATTTTGTGCTCTTCTTCTTGAAAAAACGCGCGAGAATCATCGTATGAGCACCTTAATGTATGAACTTAAACATTTGCGAACATTGTATGGTGAAAAACCTGTTTTAGACATCCAATCCCTTCACGTCAATGAAGGTGAAATTTTAGGACTAGTAGGCTCAAACGGCAGTGGGAAAAGCACACTTCTACGCCACCTCGCTTTTTTGGAAGCGGCACAAAGTGGAACGCTTAACTACCGAGGGTTTGATGCAGCTTCTATCCCTTTACATGTAAAACGTGAAATAGGCATCTTACTACCAGAACCGTACTTGTTAAAACGAAGCGTTCGGGAAAATCTCATGTTTGGATTGAACATTCGAGGTGAGCTTGAAAATGCCGATAAACGCGTCCATGAAGCGTTGGAATTGGTCGGACTTTTGCCTAAAAAATTTCTGCATCGCGCGTGGCATGAACTCTCCAGCGGGGAGACTCAACGCGTGGCACTGGCTTCCAGACTCGTCCTTCGTCCTAAAATGCTTTTGTTGGATGAACCAACCAATAGCCTCGATTACAGTGGTGTTCCGCAATTTACCGATGCCATTTTACATGCGAACCGTGAGTGGGGAACCACCATCGTCATCGCCAGTCACGACCTTTTATGGCTCTCTGAAATTGCCACACGCAAAGTCGGGCTTCACTTTGGACGTTTGATGGATTTTTCAACAACCAATTTGATTGTCGGTAAGTGGCGTGAAAGTGGCGATGAACGCTTTTTTGACTTCGATGAAACCCAAAGTATGTCACTTCCAAAGAGCTATCGCATCGGTGAAAAACGAGGTGTGGCGATCAACCCACGCGACATTTCAATCGGGGTTGAACCGTTTACATGTAAAGAAGATGCAGTCTGTTTAACGGGCGTCATTCGCGACGTTTTACATGTAACCAAAACCAATGAAATTTCACTCAAAATTGTCATAGGCAATCATGTGCTAGAGTGCGTCGAAAGCTTTGAATACTTCGAGCGTTACCACTTTTACCCTTCCCAAAATGTCTATGTAAACTTCGCCAAATCAGCGATAAAAGTGCCGTCCAAAGAGATGTAAAGAGGTTTTTCCATGATAGAAAAATATAAACGTGAACCAGAAGAAGATTTGCTTGATAGAACAGAGTCTATTAAAAATCTTTCTAGTTTAGTGATGTCAACCAAAGAGTCTTTAGTGATGAGTATTAACGCAGATTGGGGTGCAGGTAAAACAACCTTTGTGAAACTATGGCAAAAGCATTTAATAACTCAAGGTGTTCATAGTATCTATTTTAGCGCATGGGAAGATGATTTTTCAAAAGAGCCATTGATCTCTATTTTGGGAGAAATCAATAGTTATATCAACCAGCATTTTGGAAAAAAAGATAAAGATACGACAGATAAATTAGACGCTGTTAAGAATATGGGTGGCAAGATCCTAAGACGTGGCTTACCTGCGGCACTTAAAGGTTTGACAGGTGGTGTACTTGACTTTGAAAAAAGTATTGAAGATGCTATTGGTGCGATGGCAGAGCAAACAGCAAAAGAGCTTATAGAGCGCTATTCACAAGAAAAAGAGATAACACAAAAGTTCAGAGAAGCGATTAAAACGCTTTTAGAAAAGATAGACAAAGACAAACCTTTTGTTATTTTCATTGATGAACTTGATCGTTGTCGCCCTTTATATGCTATTGAATTATTGGAGCGGGTCAAACATGTTTTTGGCATTGGGGGTTTAATCTTTGTTCTTTCTATTGATAAAACGCAACTGGCAGAGTCTATCAAATCCCAATATGGTAATATCGATACTAACAATTACTTAAGGCGATTTATTGATCTTGAATACACACTGCAAAATCCAAGTGTTGATAAGTTTTGTGAGGCATTGTATAGAAAGTATGAGTTTATTGCTAAACTAAAAGATAAACATGTTACTAAACAATCTGGCACAGATATTAATGAACTAGCAATGCTAAAATACTTAGTAAAAAGCCTTCATTTATCGCTTCGTGAAATTGAACATATTTTTATACAAATTGATATTTTTTTCAAAACAATGGAAGATGGTTTCCCTGAAGTCTATTTTAGGGTTTTTGTTTTCTTCGCAACTTTAAAGATAAAAAATTCTCAGCTGTATTTTGATTTTATTTCTAAAAAATTATCGACTGATGAAGTGGAAAAAATTGTCTTAGTCAAAGATAGTCAAAAGACAGAAGTCAATCCAATTGAAGTTATGATAGAAGCTATTTTAAAAGCGACTAAATTAAGTGAAGAAGAGTATTGGCAATTAGTTAAAGTAGAGGAATTAAGTTTAGACTCATTTAAAGATACACGAAGTATAGAATACCGTGGCAAGGGGTTACTTATCAATATTTTTAAGCATGAAAATAATGAATTGAATAGAATTATTGACGGAGCCATCAAAAAATTAGAATTTATAGACCAATTTCATTTGTCTTCATAGTTACTGATGACTCGTGATTTCCCACTGAAGATTTTTTTGAATCAGTTTGAGCGTCTCTTTGGTTCCTGCTTTGGTGGTATTGGTATCGCTATCAAACACACCATCGCACTCTACTTCAAAACTTAACGATTGATCATCAAGCCATAACGGGTGTTGAACGACACAATGCTCGGGAAATCGATGGAAAAAAACTTTGAGTATGCGCTCATCACTGAGTGTATAAACACTGAGGCGACGGGATTCATCCGCTTCGGTGACAAAATAGTGTTGATTGGGGCTGAGGTGGGGCATGCCATCGAGTTCTATTTCATTTCCATTGTGCAAATCAACCGCGTGATACGCTTCGCTATCGGGCATAAAATCACTGTAAATGAGGTATTTTTCTTTGAAAAAACAGCCTTTTAGGGTGTAAAGTAAGATTTTGTACTCTTTGTCATTGTTCAGAAATTCATCTTTAAATTCTAGTTTTTGACCATTGAGAAGGTAAATGGTTTTGACATCATTTTCTGCTTTGAAAAATGCTTTACATTGCGCTAATTGCGCAACATTGACATCGCGCTCAAAATAGGAAAGATCAGCCATTAAAAGGGATGTAAGAATTGCCAAAACTCCATAAATTTTTATCATGTATTTCCCTTTACATGTAAAGATTTTTTCTCAAGTAATACGTCGTAAAAACAGATTTGATTGCGTCCATTTTCTTTAGCGTTATACATGGCAAGATCGGCTTCTTTGATGAGGGTAGCACCATCTTTATGTGCATCATCACTAAAGAGTGTAAAGCCTATGCTTGCCCCTAAAATATAGTTTCCATGCGCGAGTGCGTAAGGTTTGCACAAAAGTGAGAGAATTTTTTGAGCAATGCTTTGTGCAAGATGGTGTGCGATGCCCTCTTGCGTGCCCAAATTTTTGAGTAAAACAATAAACTCATCGCCTCCAAGGCGCGCGGCAAGATCACTTTCCCTGATGCTCTCTTTGAGTCTTGAAGCGGTTTGAAGCAGTAGCATATCGCCTGCATCGTGCCCAAAGGTGTCATTGAGTTCTTTAAAGTGGTCAAGGTCGATAAAAAGGAGCGCTCCAAAATGCTTCTTCTCAATGCTTTGTTGTAAGGTTTCCACAAGGGTCTCTTCAAGCAATCGACGATTGGCAAGATGGGTGAGTGGATCGTAGTAGGCAAGCTCTTGAATCTGCTGTTGCGCTACTTTGTGCGTTGTGATATCGTTAAAATTAGCAATAAAATGGGTGGTTTTTCCTTTATCATCGCGAATGGTTGTAATGGTGAGGGATTCTGCGTAGATTTCGCCATTTTTACGTCTGTTCCAAAGCTCACCTTGCCAAAATCCTTGTTCCAAAAGCGCTTTCCACATGAGCTCATAAAAGGCTTTATCGTGATAGCCTGATTTTAAAATACGGGGTGTTTTCCCAATGATTTCATGGTCACTGTAACCCGTTATGCGTGTAAAGGCTTCGTTAACTTTGACAACACGCTCTTTGGCATCGGTAATTAAAATAGCTTCTTGTGTTTCAAATGCAACCGCGGAGAGATGCAAGGCTTCGGCTTTTTTTTGAGTATCAATGTTGATGTAAACACCTGTAAGCAGGAGTGGCTCATGTTCATTTGAAAACTCGATCGCTTTACCGCGCACTTGTATCCATATCCACTCGTTTTGAGCGTTTTTCATTCGACGTTCGATCAAAAAACTAGCATGCGCCATAATTTGCTCTCGAATCGATAAAAGCATATTTTTGGAGTCATCAGGATGCGTAAGTTCAACGATTTTCTCCCACGAAGGCTCGAAGGCATTAGGCGAGTAGCCTAGAATATAATAGCATTGAGGATCCCATGTAATACGATCGATGGTAATATTCCACGTCCAAAGTCCCGTTTGGGTTGCTTCCATGGCAACACGGAACTGCTTCTCATACGTGAGTTGGGTTCTTTGACGTTCATTTTCTTTGTAATAACGCACAATCAACACAAGTGCTAAGCCCCCAGAGAGAACAATCAACAACGTTGTAATGCCAAGTACTTTACTACGCTCTTTGTCCCAATAACCGATTACATTGGCTTCATTGGTTTGAATTTCAACAATGAAAGGCAGAAATTTTGCCAATCGAAAGACATCTAAGAGGCTATGCGCATGCTGCTGGTTGATGTGAGCAAAAAAGTCTTCATTTCGCGCTGGATGTGCAGCGCTATAGTGCGAATTTCCAAGGTCTTTTTGAGGATCGGTGGAGAAAAGCAAAATACCATCTATTCTCCACAAAGAGGCGATGCCTTGTTGGGTAGGAAGAATCGTCGTATAGCGGTTATTGAGATAGTCAGGATTGATGTTGGCAATCACATAGTAGAGTCTTTTTTCAAAGAAAACCTTTTTAAGTAAAGGTATAAAGCTAACCTGTTGTGAAGTGATGGGCATCTGTGGCGTACTCGAACGCGCATTCTCAAAGTCTCTTCCCGCCCAAGGTACGCCAATGCGCAACAAAGGAGTTTCTCCAAAAGGAATAGGTAAAAAGTTTTCCAGATCGACCTTCTTTCCAATGTTCGCTGCATAGGAGCTCGCTACAATCACCCCTTCATCATTTAAGAGTGACAAGGAGCGCAGATAAGGCGCATTATGCAAAAGATCTAAAAAAACAGGCGAGAGAACCTCTTCGGAAGGCGTCTCATTACTTAAGAGAGGAATACGATCTATCGTCAGGCTAATATGCTGGAGGATTTGGGAAAAATGCTCTTCAAGTGTGCTCGCATGAAGATTGGCGATATGCCGATGCGTTTGGATGGCTTCTTGGCGCAAACTGGTTAGCGTCCAAAAAATAAGCCCGATAATCAGCCCAACCATCATAAAGCCTGCTAAAAAATACCGTGTTATTCTTCGCTTTGCTTCAAGGAATTGTTTCATCGGATTTACTTTGAGAGAACAATCGGCTCTAAGTGATGACGCTTAGCAGCATTTAAAAGCCTACCATCGCGTTTAATAGCCTCAATAAACACTTCGACTTTTTCTTGTAGCGCAGGCTCATTTTGGGCGATGGCCCAACCATAAGGGGTAATGTTAAACGGTGTGCTAGGTTTAATCAGTTTTGCCCAGTCACGCTCTTCGATCATACGTATTCCAAAAGGATAATCGGTCATAAAAACATCGGCGCGCCCCGCTTCAACCTCTTGCTCGCGTGCATGAAGAGAGTCAACAACTAACAACGTTGCTTTCTTTAGACTCTTTTGCATCAGCGCAACATGGTACGTTCCTTTTGCGACGGCAACGACAACACCTTCTTTGTCAATGTCTTCCCAAACTTGAATGCGTTTATTGCTTTTCGAAGAGATTGCATAGACATCACTTGCGAGATGAGGTGTTGTAAGGCTCAGACGCTCTTTGCGCTCATTTGTCTGCCCGATGGCAAACATAGCGATATCGCAGTTTTGTGTGGTGATATCACGGATGAGTGTAGCAAAGGAGCTCTCTTTAAATTCAACACTGACACCTAGATCTTTAGCAAATTCTTTCGCTAAATCAACATCAATGCCGACAAGTTCTTGTGTCCTAGGGTTGATGTAGGAGATACCATAGTATTCTGGCCAGATGCAAACACGTATTTTTTTTGTTTCAAGAATCGAGAAGAGGGCATCTGCAAAGAGTGTGGATGTCAATGTTGAAACTATCCAAAAGAGCAAAAATGTACGTGCCATCGCATCGCCTTTTATCATTTTTTTAAGTATAACACAAAACCATTTCCTAAATGCAAAATTTACTTAAATCGTGCTAAAATAGGGTCAATTAAAGATAAAGGAGTTTACAATGTTTGTTAAACTAAATGATAGAGTTTACCTCAATGCTGATCGCATTACACGCATTAAAATTGATGAAGTTCAAGATGGCATTCGTGTACGTTTTTATGAAGGTCAAAATCAAGTGGCAAAAAGCCATAAATTTGAAAATGTTGAAAAAGCAAGCGCATGGGTTGAAAAAACCATGAACCAAAAATAAGCAGAGGTTTTATCCTCTCTTCCCTCTTTTTTAGGTCTAAGTCTTAGACAAACTTTATTTTACATTTGGAGAAAAAATCATGAAATTAGATTGCAGTGGCTTGGCATGTCCAGAGCCTGTTTTACAAACCAAAAAAGCGTTGGAAACACTTCCAAATGACTCTGTATTAGAGGTTATTGTGAGTTCTTTGGCATCCAAAGAGAATGTGATTCGTTTTGCTCAAAACGGCGGATTTGACGTACGTGCACAAGATTTAGAAGAAGGCAAAAGCCTCATCACTATTGTCAAAGGCTTTACATGTAAAACCGTTGTTGATGCTAAAGATGAGTCGTTTTTAGATAAAACCTTGTTTCTAAAAAGCGATAAAGTGGGCGAGGGCGAACTGGGTGCAAAACTCATTGTTGGCTTCTTGAAATCAACTTTAGAGCTTCCAAAATTGCCTCGTCGCATTGTGTGTGTAAACCAAGCGGTTTTACTGACCACTGCAGATGAGAGTGCGCCGATTACCGAAGTGCTCAAAGCGTTTGAAGCCAAAGGCGTTGAAATCTACTCATGCGGCGTCTGTTTAGAGTTTTTTGGCGTAACAGATAAGCTCAAAGTGGGCAAAATCGGTAATGCTTTTGGAACGATTGAGATGCTTTTTGGTGGAGAAGGCACAATTAGTTTATAGGAACACAATGAACAACGAAGCAAAATTGACCAAATACGTCAAAGCTGCTGGTTGCGCTGCCAAGCTGGGTCCGGGAGACCTCACAGAAGCATTGGGAGGGCTTTCCTGCACGCATGAGAACGTTTTAGTCGGCATGGATACCAGTGACGATGCCAGTGTTTATTATCTTGATGAAGAACGCGCCCTCGTCCAAACGGTCGACATCATCACTCCTGTGGTCGATGACCCGTATGTGTATGGTCAGATTGCAGCGGCAAATTCGCTCAGTGATGTTTTTGCCATGGGTGGCGAGGTTGCTACGGCGATGAACATCGTAGGCTTTGATGGGTGTCATCATCCTCGTTCTGTGCTTAAAGAGATACTCGCAGGTGGACAAAGCAAGGTTCAAGAGTGCGGTGGTATCATCATCGGTGGGCACACCATTGAAGCACCTGAAATGACCTATGGTATGAGTGTGACAGGGTTTGTGCATCCAAAGAAAATTTACCGTAACAACACCCCTCGCATTGGCGACGTGCTGATTCTTACCAAGCCTCTTGGTATGGGTATTTTAACGACTGCCATTAAAGCAGATATGCTGGAAAATTCTGTGATTGAAAAAGTAGCTTCCATTCTCGCGACACTCAATCATAAAGCATCTCAAATTATGCGAAAGTACGATGTGAGTGCGTGTACGGATGTGACAGGTTTTGGACTCTTTGGGCATGCCTCTGAGATGAGTTTTAATCAAGTGACCATTGCATTTGAGATGAAAAATATCCCTATTTTAGACGAAGCTAGAGCATTGGCAGACATGGGCATTATTCCCGCAGGGGCATATAACAATAAAAGCTATTTGAGCTCTAAAGTACACGCCAAAGTGCCTCACAAAGATGAGATTATCTTGTACGATGCGCAAACTTCGGGTGGACTTTTGATCGCGGTGTCACAAGATGATGCCCCAAAACTCTTAAAACATCTTCTTGATGAAGGGTTAACGTACAGTTCGATTATCGCAGAAATTCTTCCTCTTGGCGAAAAAACACTGCTTTACATGTAAAGAATGTGAGTCACACTTTTTATTCTCATAAAACGTGTTTTATGAAGCTTTAGGGGATGTTGGAGATTTATCCCTGAGCTTAAACAATGGGTTTTACTCATTGTTTAAGATAGTACAGTATTTAACACAAATTTAACA
This sequence comes from Sulfurospirillum arsenophilum NBRC 109478, assembly GCF_000813345.1. Lineage (NCBI taxonomy): Bacteria > Pseudomonadati > Campylobacterota > Epsilonproteobacteria > Campylobacterales > Sulfurospirillaceae > Sulfurospirillum > Sulfurospirillum arsenophilum. The sequence continues at coordinate 271,813 of NZ_BBQF01000003.1, forward strand.
GATGCTTTATAAACTCATCCCTTAGAAAATAGGGGTGAGGACGCTTTATGGAATATTTAAAATTTGCGATTGATTATGGCATTATGGGGTTACTTTTTCTGATGAGCATCCTCTCTTTAGGACTTTTTATAGAGCGTATTTTTTTCTACAAAGCGCTTACTCTCTCACGCTATAAAACCAAAAAATCACTTGAAATTGCACTCAGCGATCACCTCACAACCATTGCAACCATAACATCAAATGCTCCCTACATCGGGCTTTTAGGCACCGTTCTTGCCATTATGTTGACCTTTATGGGTATGTCAGAGCAGGGCATTGAAGCTTCTAAGATTATGAGCTCTTTAGCGCTTGCGCTTAAAACGACAGCGATGGGACTGATTGTAGCCATTCTTTCCATGGTGTTTAACAATATTTTAGTACGTTACTCTGAACGATTTTTGGCAGTGTTTGATGAAGAAGTTTGATAGCATCAATGTTATCCCTTTTGTCGATATTTTGCTCGTGTTACTTGCCATTGTGCTCATGACATCGACTTTTATTGCGAAGGGAATTATTCCTATTGATTTGCCCAAATCTGCTTCTGGGCAAAAGATGGAATCTCAAAATGTAGTCATTACCATTTATGACGATGGAAAACTCTTTTTTGAAAAAGAGCCTATAACTTTAGAGCGTTTTGGTGAGCATTTAGAAACGCTAAGCCCAGAGACGTATTTTTCCATCAACTGTGATAAAAAAGCACCTTTTGAATTTTTTGTAGGTGTCCTTGAAGCACTTAATGTGCGTCATTTTCGCAATATTGATATTGTTACGGAAAAATGAAGCGAACCTCTTTAGCGTTACTGACTTCTTTGGGACTGCATGCTTTTTTGATGGTTGCAGTTTACGGTTGGATGGATGAGAAGCCAGCATCCAAAAGTGAGTCTATTTCGTTTCGGATGAACAGCGTGAGCATTTATAAAAAAGAGCAAAATCCGATAAATGAAATGGCAAACCAAGAGTCTAGTGTAACTCCACAGAATGAAATCAAGCCGCAAAAAATACCTTCCAAAAAGAGAGAAAAAATAAGCTCTAAAACAGTTCCTTCTGTTGATGAAACAAACATCATTTCTGAAAGTAATGCAACCTCTTTAACAGAAAATGTCTCTCCTAAACCCAATACAACAGTCTCGTTTGAGCCTGAATCTACGAAACAAACCTATGTAGAACTTTATGGAAATGAGATAAGAGCGTTAATTGAAAAGTACAAAGAGTACCCTGAACTTGCTCGTAAACGTTCCCTTGGCGATACGGTTGAGGTCAGTTTTATCCTAACACCAAGCGGTGAGATAGAAGCATTGCAAGCACCTTCCAAGTATAAAATTCTCTCCAACAGTGCCGTCGAGACACTCCATAAAGCCAAAGTGTTTTTCCCTCTTCCTTCTGAAAATGTGACGATTAAAATACCTATTATTTATCTCATAAAATAGTGTTTAACACATATTTAACAGACTCTTTTTATACTCATTCCTTTGTAAATTTTGGAGGTAATATGAAAAGAGTCATTGGTCTTTCCTTGGTAGTTTCGACGATTTTATTTGCAGAAACAGCTGTTTTAGAACCTGTAACGGTTGTGGGTGAAACATTTTCTAAAGAAGTTAAAGATATTAGCGGTGAAGATCTCCGATCTGCTGATCTTTCCGATGCGCTTTCGCGTCAAAATTCTTCTATTACGATGATTCGTGGTAGTGGCGTTGCCAATGATATTCTCTTACGTGGGCAAAAAAGAGATAACATTAATATTTTGATGGATGAGGCGAAAGTTTATGGTGGTTGCCCTAATCGAATGGACCCTGCACTTTCGCATATTCATAGCGACAATATTGAAAATGTCAAAATTGTTGAAGGCCCTTACGACGTGGAGCATTTTGGAACACTCAGTGGTATGGTGATCGCTGAAACCAAAAATCCAACCAAAGAGCTCAGTGGTGATGTTAATCTCAATATGGGAAGTTATGGCTACCAAAAAGAATCCGCAAGTGTGAGTGGTGGAAATGATACTTTGCGTGTTTTGATGAGCGCTTCAAAAGAGAAGAGCAACCAGTACCAAGATGGCAATGGCAACACATTATCTGACCAACTGAACAATGCTATCGCCCAAGGTATGGGAGTAGCAGGCAATCGTTATCTTAGCAGTGATCTTAAAGCTTATGAGAAAAAAACGTTTATGGGTAAGGTCTTCATCAATCCTGTGGATAATCAAGAAATTCGCTTAGGGTATACACTCAATCGTAGCGATAATGTTTTGTATCCTTCTCGCGGTATGGATGCAGATTATGATGACAGCGATATTTTTACGTTTGGATACAGCATCTACAATCTTTCTGCCTACTCTAAAGAGTTGAATTTAGAAGTGTACACTTCCGAAGTTGTCCATCCTATGTCCAATAAAAATAGAGTCTCTGGTGCAACGAACTATTCGACGGCAAAGATGTACACCGATATGGATGGCGCAAAGCTTAAAAATGTTACCAATATTGGCAATGGTGAGTTGACGTATGGAATAGACGTTAGCAGACGTAATTGGGATGGCGAGAGCTATACTACCAATGTTGCAACAGGAGTAGAGAGTGCGCATACATCCAATTTACCCGATGTTGATACCACAAATCGTGCTTTATTTGCGAAATATATCACCAACCTTGACAATGTGAATATACAATTGGGAACACGTTATGATGACACCACGGTAAAAGCACACGGCCCTCTTACAAGTGGTCTTAAAGATCGAAATGATTATGATGCACTTTCTGCCTACGCTATTGCAACGCTGAGGGCAAGCGACAATGTCGATTATTTTCTAGGTTTTGGAAAAGCTTCACGTGTTCCAGATGCTAAAGAGCTTTACAGAGGAACCAATCCTACAGCCAATCTGGATCAAACAACAAACTACGAAACGGATCTTGGATTTAAAACGCATTTTGATGGTTATGGTGTAAATGGAAAAGTGTTTTACAGCGTCCTCAAAGATTACATCTATTATAACTCTTCAAAGTATGTCAATATTGATGCGGTGATTTATGGAGCAGAGCTGGATGCTTACTATGATCTAAGTGATGCCTTGACATTAGATTATGGGATGACGTATCTGAAGGGTAGAAAAGATGACCCCATTTCTGGACAAAGCGATAAAGACCTAGCTGACATTGTACCTCTTAAAGCTAATGTGGGATTGAGGTATCATAGGGCGGAACATAGCATTAAAACAGAGATGATTGCTGCTAAACGATGGAATAATTACGATAGTGACAATGGTGAGCAGGAAATTTCAGGCTATGCTGTTTTTAACATCAAATACAATTATAAAGTTACCAAAAATATTGATGTAACGCTGGGTATGGACAATATATTTGATAAAAACTACGCGGTATCAAATACGTACAGAGATATTTCTCTTCTCTCCGGTGGGGGTGATGTGATCTTGATTAACGAACCAGGTCGTTACCTCTACGCCAACCTTCGTTACACCTTCTAAATCTTTACATGTAATAGACTTCTTGCAAAACTACATTTGCAAGAAGTCAAAGCACCAAAAGTGCGTGGGCTTTCTGCCGAAGACAACTCAGTGTTAACGTAGTTTTTGAAGTTTTGCTTTGAAAACGTGTTAAAGAACTCGCATGATGTGAGTGAGATAACCCATTTGGGTTATCTCTGAGTTGGATTACGCCTTGAGATCAAGGTTTGACCCAATGCCCTCTGATGCCAGCCCAGAGACTTGCGTTGATGCCGTGTCTGTCGGTTGAGGCAGAGATTCCAAGATCTTTGAAACCATCTGTTCTTGAACCTTCATCGCCTGCTTCATCGCATAGATTTCTGTGCTTGAAGGGATGCTACTGTTTAGTGCGTCCATAATTTACTCCTTATTTAGAGCTGTAACTATATCGGCAAATTTTCCTTCTCTGTGTAGTCAGAACTTGGAACTTAAAATGCTTTGATTGAATATGTGATAGAATATATCACAGAAGCAGGGATCGCTTATAAAGGACACTTTATGGAAGCAAAGTATTATCTGTTATGTCCCCTATGTAGTTATGAAACAGAGCATATCACACTCGCTCGTACCTATCGTCATATTAGTTTGCAACGAAAATGGATGGTGTGCCTTGAATGTCATCAACTCCAAGAAAAGCCTCATCCAAAGCGTTTTTTGATTCAAGCATTGAAAGTTTTGTGGTTAAATGCAAAACATTTTATAGCCAAAGGGCGCAAACACAATCCTGCCAAACTTCTGCAAAAACCTTCTTGTTATAAGTGCCATGGAAGCCATTTGTTGGAGTGGGATGGGAATTGCCCTAAATGCGGGAGTGCTTTTTTAAAAAAAGTGGTGTGAGACTAGTTGGCGTGTATCAAAAGCCAACCAATAACCCATGCTCCATCTTTTGCAAAATAGATTTTTCGATCAAAAAATTGCATCGTATCGATTGTCTCTTTTGCTAATAATGCGCCAGCAACTAAATTTTTAGCGCCATAATAACCCAGTAAAAAACACTGCGCCGTAGCGTCTGTACACTCTTTGCTCTCTTCGTGTGAGAAAAGGGCGATGAGGTTCTCAAAATCTGCTTTCTCCAATGCAACAAATGACTCTAAATGACCATTGGTTTTCAAATAAGCGGTTGCCCAAAAAATGCCACCACTAGCATAAAGCATCTCTTTAGTCTCAAAATTCTTAATGGAGTGCAACTCTTGTTTGATGACAGTCGAGCATTTTTCCTCAAAAGAGCTGTTCGCGTCAAGTAAATCAGCATGTTGCGTTGTTGAAACCGTCCCTAGTGGAATTTCAAAAAAATCTATTGCATTGTGGGCATCGATCCAAGCAATTTTCGTGTTCCCTCCACCGATGTCTATCATCGACGCGTTAAGCCATTGCTCTTTAGGAACTGAGCCATAAAAAGCAAAAGTACTCTCCTCTTTTTCATTGATAAAATGAAGTTTGAGATGGGTCGTATTTTTGACTTTGGTTTCAAGTTCAGGTCTGTTTTTGATTTTGTTGATGGCACTGCTTGCGATAATGAAGATGTTTTGTTCAGGTATCTTTTGTTCGCTCATAAGTGTTTTTTTAAGCACAGCAATGTCAGAGGTAACCTGCTTGATCATCTCTGACGACATTATCTGATGCTCTGTTATTCCACTTTGTGGAGAGGTGTTAAGAGCGTTTCGGTAGCTGATTTTGGTAAGATTTTGGTCTCTTTCGATCACATATGCTTTGACACCTTTTCCCCCTATCTCGATAGCCCCATACTGCTCTGCCCCGATGAGGGCAGTATGGCATACGAAAATAAAGAGAAAAAGAGCTGAGCGAAAAACGTTTTTAAAGGACAAGGCAGTATCCTGCAATAATGGCACCAATGCTGCTGAGTACTAACGAGCCTAACCAAAACTTTTTATTGCGTGTTAAGGCTGAAATCGATGCCAGTGCAATGGAAATCTGTAAGAATGTAATCGCAAAACTGAGAATATGATGGATGTGATAGTAGTGGTCACTCTCGTGATTGCGTTTTTCTTTCAGTGCTTCAATGCGCTCCGCTTCGGCTTTAATCTCTTCTTGTTCTTTTTTATAAACGGCCACTTTCTTCTTGAAATCTTCCGCTTTATCAGGATAAATCTCAGCATTGACCGTGTAAATATGCGCTTTTACACTTTTGGCTTGGAAATAGTTCCACTGATCTGATGCTTGACTTTGGTACAGTACCGCTTCGTTTTTGCTCAGAATCGTTTTCGATGTTATTTGCGATTCATACAAGCCAACAAGTGCCGTTACAATCGCTATAATAGCAGTACTGAGCGAAATATACGAAAGCCATCCTTCCGTTTCTTCTTCTTTGTGTTTAACCTCTTCGAGTGCTTCTTCGACTTGTTTTAAATGTTCTTCAATAGCATTGCTTTCCATCGGCTTTCCTTTTTAATGATCTTAAGAAATCGCGCGTATTTTAGCAAAAAAAATGCTAAAGAGGACGTACTTTTGCTTTGAGCGTTTTGTCGCTCAAGGCATTGATGTAATAATACGCCACAGCAATGAGCGTGGCTATAAAAGGTAAAGCAAAATACCAGTGCTCTTTTGCCCACTTGATAACGCCCAAAATTTCATTTCCAAAGTACCACACAGGAATAATAATAACACTGCTCCAGCATAATGCAGAGCATAGATTGATGAGTGCAAATTTTTTAGCGCTATAGCCTGTCAGTCCAATGGAGATAGGAATAACGGTTCTAAGCCCATAAAGATAACGTTGCATAAAAATAATCGGCCAACCGTGTTTTTTAAGAAGGAGATGTGCCAGTGCTAATTTTCTTCGTTGGTGTCTGAGTTTGCGATGCACATAACTTTTATTGAACCTACCAATGTAAAAATAGAGCTGATCGCCTGCAAAACCACCCAGTCCTGCGACGATAATTGCGGTTGCTAGATTCATGTCACCCGTGTGCGTAAAAAGTCCAGCCATAACCAGACCGCTTTCTCCCTCTAAAATACTCCAGAAAAAGAGTATGACATAACCATATTCTCTCATCCATGATATCAATAACTCTTCCATGTACCCTTCTTAGCTGTTTTGATGCATCGTGGCTACAGCTTGCTCCGCATTGTATTTGCGCGCTGCAGCTGCCACTTCTTTGTCGACAATGGTTTGACCAATGGGAAAAAGTGAAATGGCGGCAAGCTTAAGGTGCTGAATGCCAAATGGAATCCCGATAATCGAAGCAAAACAAACAATAGCGGAGATGATGTGTCCAAAAGCCAACCAAATGCCTGCAAAAAAGAACCAAAGGACATTGCCAATCAGACCTAAAATGCTTGTTCCAATATCTTCTTTACGTGAAAGCTCTTTTCGACTGATGGCCTCTTTGCCAAAAGGGAAAAAGGTAAATTGCCCTATAACAAAACAGGCTTTTGCCCAAGGGATACCAATGATGGTTAGGAATGCAAATACTCCCACGATCCACCAGCATAGTCCCATAAAGACTCCGCCTAGAATGAACCATAAAAAATTGCCTATTGCGCGCATGATTTAGATCCTCGATAATTTTAAGTGTGGTATTGTACTTGAAATAAGCATTTTTTTGGTTACGGTAGAGATGAAGTTGGGAAAGAAAATAAGTGAGAGGGCAAAGATAAGCACTCAGACCGGGCAATCTGAGTGCATCTTTTAAAGTGATTGAGTTCTACACAAAAAGGAGGTAATTGTCTTGGTAATGAAAGTATAGAAGAATAGATTAAACGTGTTGTTAACCTATAGTAAATGAAACATGAACAGAAAAAAAAGAGGCATATTTCAGCACGAAATACTTTTAAAGCCTTTTTTTTAATAGAGCTATACTGCTTTTATCTTTACATGTAAAAAGGTTTTGAGTGATTATTCATCTGGATTTGGACTGTTTTTTTGTCTCGGCTGAGCGTACGAGAATACCAGAGCTTCGAGGTCATCCCGTGGTTGTGTGCAAAAGTGGCGATAACAAAATCTTCAGTACGCAAGACAGCGAGAGCATGATGACAGAATCGGTGGGTGGTTTTAACGGGTTGCTGCAGCATAAAAAAGAGTTCAATGGGTTTGATAAAAACGCATGGAAGAATGAGTTTCTAGATGAAAAAGGCAGGGTACATGGCATCGTCATTGCTAAAAGTTACGAGGCCAAAAAATATGGCATCAAAACAGGCACTTCGCTTCGTGATGCACTGGCGATGTGCCCCAAACTGCTTATTGTACCCAGCGATCATCTCTTTTACCAACTGCTTTCCACCAAACTCAAGGCCTTTTTACAGACGAAAATTCCCATCTTAGAGCAGTACAGCATTGATGAGTTTTGGGGTGATCTCAAAGGCTGGGTCAAAGAAGAAGCGACTTATGACTTTGTGGCATCTTTGCAACAAGAGATTTTAGAAACGTTTGATCTGCCCATCTCCATTGGCGCTTCAAGTTCGAAGTGGATCGCAAAGCTTGCGACGGATTTTAACAAGCCTTACGGGCTCACGCTTGTTCCCAAAGAGAAGATCGCCTCTTTTGTCTCTCTTATGCCGATTGAAAGTTTCCCCGGTATCGGCAGAGTGTTGCAACAAAAATTTAAAAGCTATGGCATTGCAACCTTGGGCGAAGTGTTGGAGCATCGTAAATTGGTTTCGGCTTGGGGAACCATCGGAAAAGATCTCATCGCTCGCATCAGTGGGGTTGATAACGAAGCTGTAGTCACCAAGCGAGATCGTCGCTCTATCGGTATTTCACGCAATTTTCATGTCATTCATAACCGAGAGGAAGTGTTGCGCCGTGCTATCATTCTTTCACGGCATCTCTCCTATACGATTGCCAAGTTGGATTTGCATCCGAGTACCTATTATGTGTATATACGCTATGAAAATGGCATCTCTTCTAAAATCTCTCAAACGCTTGATCGTTCGTTCAGTGAGGGAGTATACCGCGAGTGGGTGATAGAGACGGTTTCATCGCTTGATACCCATCCTCATTATGGGATTCTTCATCTTGGGCTTGCGCTTTCAAATTTTATCACACCCACTCAAACCAAAACCTTTTCGCTTTTGTATGCCAAAGAGGATGAAAAGTCAAAACGTTTGTCTGAAAAGCTCACCAAACTACGCGATAAGTATGGTGCCGACATCATCAGAAGTGGCGCAGAAAAGCAAGAAAATGGCTCGGATTAAGAGCATCATATTTTTACATGTAAAAGAAAAAAGATACTCAAGTATTAAGATCGGCTTCCGATCGCTTTGCCTGTCATTCCATTGTGCATTTGCGCCCAATAGAGTGCAATGATTTGATGCGTTTTTGCTGCAACAAGGTTGAGTTTAAAGAGTCCATTTTCACACTTTTCACATTGTTCTAGCTGTACAGATAATGCCTCATAAGAGAGGCGATCAAGATTTTGACGTTTATGTTTACAGGTTGCTTGGGAACAGGCTAAGGTAAGGGATGGCATCTTAGACTCCTTTGTCTTCATTTAGAACCATTATAAAATCCGATTGTTATATTTGTGTTGCATTTGGATTTAGGTTGAATAATTTACGTTTTACATATAAGGCGTGTGAATTATTGCTATATTTAGTAGTCCACAAACCTTATGAATTACTTAGAAAATTATTTTATAAGCTTCGATGCGTTATTCTATTCTTCTAGTCGATAAATACGAAAATAGGGTTACAACAATATGAACGAATGCAATCTTTTAGATGTCCTATCCAATAAAAAAGTACTTTGTGTTGAAGATGAAGCGTGTATTTTAAACAATATTATGGAGTCTTTGGAACTTTTTTTTGGCAAAGTTGTGGGTGTCAGGGACGGCATTGAAGCGCTGGATGAAGCAATGAGTAATCTGTACGATGTGATCATGCTAGACATTTCCATTCCTCATATGGATGGACTTGAAGTGGTGAAAAAAATTCGTGAGTTTGATAAAAAAATTCCTATTATTATTCTCTCTGCTCACACAGAACAAGAGTACTTGTGGCGTGCTGTTGAGCTTAAGATCACGCGTTATTTGGTCAAACCTTATGACAAAAATACCCTCATTAAAGCGTTAGAAGATGTGGCATTAGAGTTGATTGGGCATACCCCAATGCTTCAAATAACCCTTACATGTAAATATGACTTTTGTAAAAAAACCATTTGCCACGAAGAGAGAGAACTTGTTCATCTCTCCAAAAGTGAAAGCAGGCTTTTAGAATACTTCTTAAAACGTCCCAATCAAACCATTACGTATGAGCAACTTTTTGATTACATGTGGGAGTTTGAACAGCCGAGTAAAGAGGCTTTAAAATCGATTGTGAAAGAGCTTCGCAAAAAAATCGATAACAATTTCATTAAAAATTTATACGGCGTAGGGTACGTGTGTGAAATATAGCTTCAAAGTTATCGTAGCGCTTTTTGTCATTCTCTACGCGGTGATTACACTGCTCTTTTTTAATTTTTACCGTGAACTTGCGATGAAAGATGCCAAACAAGAGGCTATTTTTATCTTAGATACCATGAATGCGATTCGCGATTACGTCTCTAACGTGCAACGACCCTTGATTGAAGAGCTCAAAGCCAAAAAAATGCTGGCAGAGGATTTTTTTGATCCTAAGTTGCTCTCATCTTCGTACATTACACGTGAAATTTACAATATTCAACGGGCTAAAAAGAACATCAATTACGATTATAAGCTTATTGCAACAAACCCATTGAATCCTGAGCATGAGGGTAATAGCTTTGAAAATGAGATTTTGGATGATTTTAAAGAGGGGAAATACCAAGAATATTCCCAAATTATTCAAGAAAACAACAAACCCTACTTTTTTGTAGGACTGCCTATTCACAATTCACATCCATCGTGTTTACAGTGCCATACCACGAACAGTGCCCCAAAACGCATGGTGGAACAGTACCATACGATTCCTGATTTTCAGAGTAAAGTGGGCGATGTCATAGCGATGATATCGTTTAAAATTCCAGTCTACAGCATCTTAACCTATCACATTAAAGAGTTTGTGGTGGGTGGAACGGTAATGTTTATTGTGTTTGTTGTTTTTATTTTGTTTATCTATAAAATTTACAGAAACGAACAACGTCTCAAAGAAAAAACCACGATGCTGATGATGAGTCAAAACCGTTTGGCATCGATGGGCGAGATGATAGGCAATATTTCGCATCAATGGCGGCAACCTCTGGCGCAAGTTGGGGCTATTTTGATCAATTTGGAACTTCACAGCGACAAAGATAAACTCACCAAAGAGAAGGTAACCACGAAAATTAAAGAGGCAAATGAACAGCTAGCTTTTATGTCCCATACCATTGATGATTTCAAAAATTTCTTTATGCCGAACACCGATAAAAAAGAGTTTACGGCGTATGAAGTGGTGCATCAGGCTAAAAAATTGCTCAGTGCATCACTCGAAAAATATGCGATTGATGTTCGCATTGACATTCAAAATAATTTTACGCGTTCAGGGCACTCCAATGAGATTGTACAAGTCCTTATTAACATCATCAATAATGCCAAAGAGGCATTTTTAGCGCATCATGTTAATGAGCGCTACATTCAAATTACAGCATTTTTACAAAATGGTATCCCTGTCATTACCCTTGAAAACAACGCGGGTCGTATTGATGAGACAATCATTGAAAAGATATTCAACCCCTACTTTACAACGAAAGAATCCAGTAGTGGACTCGGGCTTTATATGAGTCAGATGATTATCGAAAAAAACGGTGCGACGTTGCGTGTTGAAAATTCAGATGAAGGCGTTATTTTTACAATTATATTTTAGTTTTTATATTTAACACTAATTTAATACTTCCCCCATTTCTCCCCTTTTTTCCTGATAGTATTTCCAATGAGGCATTCGTGCTGGTTGATCTTTACATCATTGACGTTTTTTCATGGTTATGAAAAGGTGTTTGATGCTGTGAGATTCAATTTTTCAAAGGAGGAAACATGAAAAATTGGGACAAAGTGTTACTTGGTTTATTCATGTGTATCAATCTCTTTTCCATCGGCTTAAACGCTGAGGGCATGGAGGGGATGCAAATGAGTAAGGATGCAAGAGGGATCATTGCTAATCCGAAGGGTACTAAGGAGAGCAGGGGCGTTACTTCATTGCAAGACTATATTGTCGAAGAGCAAGTAATGTATGACTGGCTCTTTAAAAATCATCCTATTTTTACCAAGTACGGTGGTAAAACGGTTGGTGAAATGCATGTTGCAGATCGCGGGAAAGAGTTTATAGCTGAAGGTCATGGTAAAGACTTTTCTAAAGCGAGTAAACGAAGTGGCGGCGAAGGTGTAAGTTCAATGATGTATAGGGTTGCAAGAACTTCAACACTTACGTTTCCAAACAAATTCATTGGGCCAGAAAAATGCGGTGAGTGTCACCCTGCACAATATGAGACTTGGGGCAGATCGCGACACTCAACAACAATCAGGTTTCCAGGAGAACATCCAGAGTTTAACAACAACTTGACTGATCCTGTTTTTGACAAAGATACAGCGTCAATTCTTCCTAAAGGAATTACCCCTGATGTTATCTATTGTACTATAGGACATGTTAGAACAAAATTAGGCTTTTTGGATGCATGGTTACTTCGTGGAACCTACCATGTAGAAGGCGGACTTCTTAAAAATGGTACGGGTCAAATTACAGCAGGTGCAAACCAATGGCAAAGAACATGGGCGCTTAACCTCACCCCTGAAGTTGCAAAAAAAATCAAAAAATGGATTCCTGATTTTCCTGTAACGTTAGCAGATTACGGTGATAACGGTGGTTATGTAAGAGGTTTGGCTTCGTATGCAGCTAAATATAAAAAATCAATGGATTTCCAAGCAGGTTCTTCTTACTGTGAAGTGTGTCACCCTTGGAAGTTTGATTTTAAAAACCAAAATGAGTTCTACTCAGCACTCGGTAATGCGAAAGAGCTTCAAAAACACACCATCTCTAAAGGTGTTTCATGTGAAGAGTGTCATGGCGCAGGCGGTCACTTAGAAGGAGGCTCTGGTCTTCTTACTTCGAATTGTGAACGTTGTCACCAACGCTTTAACTACAGTCCAGATCTTGCGAAAAATCCAGCAAATATGGGTAAACCAGATCTCGCACTCAGTTCAAAATTCAAATCCATGGGACCAGGCTGTGGTAGTGAAGGTTCTCAAACCTACTTTACAGCACACTATGAAAAAGGGATGCGTTGTGCAACCTGTCATGATCCTCATGATGTAACAGGTCCTGTAACGGGCGAAAAAGACCTCAAAGGTACCAATTACAACGCAAATCAAGGTTACCTAAGCTCACTCTATACCAAACCAAAACTCAAAAAAGAGTGTGCGGATTGTCATAAAGAGCAAGCGTATATCCAGTCAAAATCCGATACGCACAGTAAAAATTCATGCCAAACATGTCATATGCCATTTATGATGAGTTGTGAAAACTGGTATGCGGTTCAGTTCCAAGATCAAGCGGGTATGGATACCCAAAGACGTTCACACATCTGGAAAATTGATGTTGATCCAAAACGTAAATCTTTGGTTCCAAGTTCAGCTGCAACCGGCCCAAGAGATGCGAAAGATTGGCATTTTGAGCGTAATGATGAGGGACGTAACTTTGTGGATCTTATGTGGTCATGTGCACGTACAACATGGGCAGATAAAGAGCAAGTAGAGGCAAAAGGGTGTCACAGTCCTGTTGTTTCAGAACTCAAAGAGACACTTCACTTCAAAGATCAAAAACAAGCATACGATGAGGTTATGGGTTGGCAAACACCTGTGAAAGATAAATTCACACAGGTTAAAGTTGGCATCCAAGGACTTTACTCGCTACTTGAAGTTAAAAAACTCTCACCATCGGATAAAACCAGAGTGTACGAGTTGATCGAAAAAGCGCAACAAGCGGTTGATCTTGTTGAAAAAGATGGTTCATGGGGAATGCACGGATTTAAGTACACCAAACAAAGACTTGATGCTTCGATTGAGTATATCAATGAAGCACAAAGAATTGTGAACAAAAATCTGAAATAGGTGTTGCACGAGTAGTGCGATTTTAAAGTGAGCTATGCATTTCATAGCTCACTTCATTTTACATGTAAAGGTATGAAGATGATGCGTAAACAACTCACAACAGGATTATTTGTATTTATTTGTTTGGTTTCGGGGGCGTCTGCTGGTGAGCTAAAAACACAAGTACAAAAAGAGTCATACAGTATTGGTGTGTCCACTGGAAGCTATATCTCCAATCAACTTTTTGAGCAGTCTGAAATGGGTGCAAAATCGGATATCAATGCGGTGATTGATGGTTTTATCGACGCTTTGAAAAAACAGCAAAAGATTAAAGATGAAGAGATCATTACATATCTGAATGATCGAGCAGAGACGCTCAATAAAGTGAGTCAAGAAAAATTCAAACAAGCCCTTGATCAAAACATTGCAGAGGGTAAAAAATACCTTGCAACCAATGCAAAAAACAAAAATGTCAAAACAACCAAATCAGGGTTGCAATACGAAGTACTCACTCTAGGTGCGGGTCAAAAACCGCAAAAAGAGAGCATCGTGATGATGAACTATAAGGCGTATTTGACCAATGGCACGGTGTTTGATGACACGTATGCGCGTAAAACACCTTCGCATCTTTCCATGATCAACATCGTGGATGGTTTGCAAGAGGGTTTGATGCTCATGCCTGAGGGTTCAAAATACAAGTTGGTAATTCCTAGCGAATTAGCGTATGGCAATGCGGAAATGCAAGAAATTCCCGCAGGTTCAACAGTGATTTTTGAAGTTGAGTTAGTCAAAGTGTTAAAGCCAGGGGAACTTGCCAATAGTGCAAAACCACTGAGCGATGAGGAAATGAAGCAAGCACATAGTGGTCTTGAGAAAAAGAAACTATAGGTTTAGCTTATTCATCTACACGAATTGGAGGAGAAGATGGAAAATGACGGGAAAAGAAGAGCTTTTCTAAAAGTTTTAGGTCTTGGTTCTGTAAGCTTGGGCACTGCGGGTTACAGTGTTGCATTGGGAACAGGAAAAGCGGAGAAAAAACCGCACTATGGGATGATTTTCGATCAAAACAAATGTGTTGGATGTACCGATTGTGAAGTAGCGTGTCGAAAAGTCAATGAAGTGCCAGAAGGTCAAGTACGCCTTTATGTTGAGAACAAAACCGATCCATCAACGCCGATGGATAAGAAGTATGTGCGTGTTTCGTGCCAGCAGTGTGAAGATGCACCGTGTGTTGCGGTATGTCCGAGCAAAGCGTGTCATAGAGATGTTAAAACGGGTATTGTTACCATGAATCCTGATGATTGTATCGCTTGTAAGTACTGCATCGTCGCCTGTCCGTACGATGTTCGTTTTATCAATCACAAAACCAAAGCGGCTGAGAATTGTAACTTTTGTCTGAATACCAATTTAGCCAAAGGTAAAGAGCCAGCATGCGTAGAGTCGTGTAAATACAAAGCGCTCGTTTTTGGTGATTTGAACGATGAAAACGCTTATATCAATCAGATCTTACATGTAAAAGATCATGTGCGTATGAAACCAACGTATGGAACGAAGCCGAGTCTGCGCTACATACCTGTTGTCAAGGTGGGGGTGTGATATGAATGGTGCCATTAATTATACATACGGGTTTTCACATGGCGTTGAGTGGGGCTGGCCAATCGCGGTTTATCTTCTGCTCGCAGGCATTTCAGGCGGTGCGCTGATTGTCGCTTTGTTGGTACGTTTTTATAAAAAACAACAGGTGGATACGCCTCTTTTGAAGGCTGCCTCTTTGGTTTCGTTTGTCACCATTGCATTGGGTATGGTCTTTTTGGTGGGTGATTTGGAAAAACCACTCTATTTTTGGAAAATTCTCATCCATTATAACTTCACTTCGGTTATGTCGATCGGTGTTATGGCAATTTCGATCTATATTCCATTGTCACTTATTATGTGTTTTTACCTATTTGAAAAAGAGATCTCTGTCGTGTTGGCAAAAAAGAGTCAACTGTTGGGCTATTTTGAGATGGTCATGGTGCTTTTGAAAAAAATCCGCCCGATGATCGAAGTGCTAAGCGTTGTATTTGCCGTGGTTATTTGTGCTTATACTGGCTTTTTGATCTCTGTTTTGGTGCGTTTTCCGATTTTAAATACTGCCATTTTACCTGCTCTTTTTGTCGTCTCAGGACTTTCAGCAGGAACAGCGTCTGCGAGCATGGTGGCTTCGTATCTGTTTAAAGAAGATACCCATTCATCTGATCTAAAAACCTTGCATGTCATCGAATGGCCAATTATGGCAGTTGAGATTATGCTCATTGCGATGTTGTTTGTCTCACTTTTAGTCGGTAATGAGTTTCAACAAACCACTACCGTTGCATTTCAAAGTGGTGTTTATGCGAACCTTTTTTGGTTTGGTGTGATGGGTGTTGGTTTTGGGCTTCCTTTGGTGCTTAATTTTGCATTGGGGAAACATGTGGCGCATTCTCACATGGCTTTTTACCTCTCTGGAATGGCGAGTGTTTTAGGCGTGTTATGCCTTAGAATGTTCATTATTTACGCAGGGCAAACGTTTAGTATTTAAGACATTTAGATTTGATTTTAAAGGTTTAACATGAAGTACCTATCCCTTTTAGGAAAGCATTTTTTTTCGTATCCGTTTATCCTCTTCATGTTGTTTGTTTTGGGTTTGGGTGCAGGTGTGGCGACATTTATCGAGAGTGCTTATGACACGCAGAGCGCTAAAGTGTTGATATACGATGCTATCTGGTACGAAGGGGTGATGCTTCTGCTCACCCTCTCTTTGATCGGCATTGTTTACAAAAATAAGATGTGGAAAAAGTTTGGTGCTTTTGTTCTTCACTTAGCTTTTGTAGCGATTCTTATCGGCGCAGCGCTTACGCGTTACTTTGGATATGAGGGAGTGATTCACATCAGGGAAGGGTTAAGCGAAAATGAGATGCTCAGTGTTCAGCCTTATTTTCAAATTAGAACCGAAAAAGAGCTGTTTGAATACCCACTTGCGTTAGCACAACTTGGCAATAACGCCTTTTCGTATAGCGAAATGATCGATGGAAAACTCTTACATGTAAACTACAAAAGCTTTCGCGCAGGCTCCAAAGGCGAGCTAAGTTCATTGATGGTGGAAGCAACCTACGATACTAAAATAAAAACGGTTAAAATAGAAGGTGGTGCTGGCTGGATTGAGCCACCAACTTTGCTTCGTTTTGATGATGTTGAAATAGCCCTCTCATGGGGTTCAAAAGTGGTTGAATTGCCATTTTCGTTTAAACTGCTTCGTTTTGAATTAGAACGCTACCCCGGCTCTAAAAGTCCTTCTTCGTACGCCAGTGAGATCGAAGTTCTTGACAAGGCTGAAGAGCGAGCCTTGCCATACCGCATTTTTATGAACCACCCTTTGCATTATAAAGGGTACACCTTTTTTCAATCTTCCTATGATACAGACGAGAAAGGAACGATTTTGGAAGTGAACAAAGATCCTGGCAAATGGCCAACTTATTTTGGGTATTTTCTACTGTGTGTTGGCTTTGTGGGCAACTTTTTTACCAAAGGAAGCAGGTTTTTAAAACTTCGAGCCTTTTTGCAAAAAAGCGCTTTAGCACTTATTTTACCATTAATGTTTAGTACAACCTTACCGTTAAAAGCGGACACGCCAGACTCACTTGAGTTGTTTCGTAAGAACTCTTATGAGCATGCCAATGGTGCATTTAGTGCTTTATTGGTGCAAGATTATGCTGGGCGTATCAAGCCTATTAGTACCGAAGCCGTTGAAATTGTTCATAAAATAGCTGGAAAAAGTTCCCTATTTGGTCTGACTCCTGAGCAAATGATCTTGGGTATGAGCTCCAATGCTGCGCTTTGGCAGGAACTTCCTATCATTAAACTCTCCAACGCGAGCATTAAAAAAGTGTTAGGTTTAGCACCTGAAACCGAGTATGTGAGTTTCGCTTCCATGTTCGATAACGAGGGCTACTACAAACTGGCAAAACAAGTCAGTGCCGCCAATCAAAAAGCTGGGTCCAAACGCGATACCTTTGATAATGATGTGATTAAATTCGATGAAAAACTCAACATCGCGTACCTCACGCTCAAAGGAGTCTTTTTTAAATTTATTCCGATTCCAAACGATGCAACGCACACGTGGATCACTCCCAACGATGCATTTAACCATCCAATGGTGAGTCGTGAAGTTAAAAGTACACTCAACGAATACTTTGTAGCGCTTCAAGAGGGTGTTTCAAACAACCACTGGGAAAACGCCAACAAAGCACTTTCCGACCTTAAAGAGAATCAACGCATCCTAAGCGCTGAGATCATGCCAAGCGAGACACGCGTGCGGGCTGAAGTGCTTTACAATCACATGGGGTTGTTTCAAAAACTCGTTGGATTTTACTTCTTACTTGGGTTTGGTGCATTCGTTCTCGCGGTCTTTTCCATCTTTACATGTAAACGCTACCTAAGCCTTGAAAAAGGTGTTTTGTCTCTTTTTATCGCAGGGTTTATCGTACACAGTTTTGGATTAGCCCTTAGGTGGTACATCTCAGGGCATGCGCCTTGGAGTGATTCGTACGAGTCAATGGTTTACATTGGTTGGTCTGCTGGTTTTGCGGGTATTATGGTCTTTCGCAAATCCATTCTCTCTTTAGCCGCCGCAGCCATTCTTGCTGCCATTGTGATGTTGGTGGCACACATGAGTTTTGTTAATCCACAGATTACCAATCTCGTTCCTGTCTTAAAATCGTACTGGCTGAGTATTCATGTTTCGGTTATTACGGCAAGTTACGGCTTTTTGGGTATGGGTGCACTGCTTGGTCTTATGGCGTTGGTGCTGATGATGCTGAAAAATAAAAAGAACGCTACACTCATGAATGACCAAATCAGGCATTTGGTCGCGATCAACGAAATAAGCCTTATTATCGGGCTGTGTATGCTCACCATTGGTAACTTTTTTGGAGGCATCTGGGCGAATGAGTCGTGGGGACGTTACTGGGGTTGGGACCCTAAAGAGACATGGTCGTTTGTCTCCATCATCGTTTATGCACTCATCTTACACCTTCGGTTTATCCCTAAATTAAACTCGGTGTACGTCTTCTCAATCGCCTCACTTTTAGGGTACAGCTCGATTATGATGACCTATTTTGGGGTCAATTTTTATCTCACAGGCATGCACTCATACGCCGCAACAGGGGAAAGTCCTGCTGTTCCTAGCTTTGTCTATTACACACTTGTGTGCGTGTTTGGTCTGTGTGCCTTAGCGTACAAGGGAAGAGATGTTAAAACGATTTAGTCTTATTAAAAAGGAAAAACAATGAAAAAAGAACTCCTCATTTTAATAGCCTGTGCGGTTATGGCACAGGCTGGTTTTATCAAAGAGGGCATGGATGCCAAAGAGAGTGGTGATCATCAGAAATTGGTTGAGATTTACGACAAAGCGTGCAATGAAGGCAAAGCTTCTGGATGTTATAACTTGGGTGTGCTTTATGCAGAGGGCACGGGTAACGTTGCTAAAGATCTCGCTAAATCGGTCAAATTGTACGAGAAAGCATGCAGTGCTGATTTTGCCTCAGCTTGCCATAATTTGGGTCTTTTGTACGCAGGGGGCACTGAGGTAAAACAAGATTTTGCCAAAGCGAAAGAGTTTTACGAAAAATCTTGCTCGCAAGATGAAGGGTGTACCAACCTAGGGCTTTTGTATGCTAATGGCGCAGGCGTGACGCAAGACTACACCAAAGCGGCAGAGTTTTATAAAAAAGCGTGTAAAAATGAGGACTTAATGGGCTGTAATAATCTAGGGTATCTTCATGCTGAGGGACGTGGGATTGCTCAAGATTATAAAAAAGCGAGTGAATACTACCAAAAAGCGTGCGATGGCGATCTTGCCATTGGCTGTGACAATCTAGGGTTTTTATATGCCGTCGGCAAAGGGGTTGCGCAGGATTATAAAAAATCAAGCCAATTTTACGACAAAGCGTGCAAAAGTGGGTTTGAAAAGAGTTGCAACAACCTTGGCATTTTATACGCAGAGGGAAAAGGTGTTGGTGCTGACAACACCAAAGCCAAAGAGCTTTTCAAAAGCAGTTGCGATAAAGGGTTGAAAGAGGGTTGTGAAAACGTCTCGCTTTTAGAGACAATTACCAAATAAAGTGTTACATGTAAAAGGATAAAGAATGTTTTTACGAGCACTTTTTATAATAGTGAGTTTATGGAATTTCTCTAGTGCCGAAATGTTCCAAAGCGTTCCAGAAGCCAATGCCACACTGATACAATCAGGTAAAGAGAAGTACGCATGCCCTAATTGTGGGATGCACTTGGTGAAGTTTTACAAAACGAGTCACACGCATGAAAACCATCAGTACTGCTCCATTCATTGCCTTTATGAAGGAACACAGGGTGTGATTCCTGAGGGTGCCAAAGTGGTTGATACGATCACACTCGAGCTGATTGATGTCAAAAAAGCATTCTATGTCGTTGGAAGTAAGGTTCGAGGTACGATGTCGCGTACCAGTAGTTATGCGTTTGGAACAGAAAAAGATGCACTTGTTTTCGTCTCTGATAATGGTGGCAAAGTGATGAATTTTGAAGCGGCGTATGCGGTTGCGGCGGAGGATTTCCCTAAAGATTTTGTCAAACCTAGCTTAAGTGCACCTTCTGCTAAAATCGAAGTGCCAAAAGACGCAAAATGTCCGGTGTGCGGTATGTTCGTCGCCAAATACCCGCAATGGGTTGCGATGGTGGATGGGGAGAAAAAGTTCTATTTTGATGGTGTCAAAGATATGATGAAGTACTCTTTTTCTCAAAAAATCAGTGCGGAGAAGCTCTTTGTGAGTGATTATTACAAACTTTCAAAACTGCCAGCGCAAAAAGCTTTTTATGTTCTAGGTGCGAATGTGTATGGGCCGATGGGCAGTGAGCTTATTCCGTTTGCAACGCAAGAAGAGGCTCAAAATTTTACACGCGATCATAATGGGCAAAAAGTGCTTGCTTTTGATGAAATCACCGAAGCGATGGTCAAAAACCTATGAAATTTTTAGCCTTGCTTGCCGCCTCATTTTCCGTTCTTTATCTTGTGTTGGTGGTGCATGCGCTGAGTTTTTCCAGTCAAAAAAAAGCTGAAGAGATCGACGCTCTTTCTTTACATGTAAAAGATGTCAAGCCCTCTTTGAGCTTTTCTTCCAACGCATATCAAAGGTTCGTCTATGCTCCATAAAAACTTTGTCGAGTATGCGATTTTACTGCTCTTTAAAGATCGAAACGACCATCTTTTTAGCTTTCTTATTTTCTCGTTTATCGTCTTCATTTTAAGTTCGGTTCTTTTTATCTCCGACTCATTGCAGTACGATTTGATTCAAAGTATTAAAGCTCAGCCCTCTATTGTCGTTGAAAATACCAGAGCCGGACGAGCCTATCAGATGCACGAAGGGTATGTGTACGACATCTCCAAAATTACGGGTGTGAGCGGTGTGGAAGGCGTGGTCGATGGGTACCATCACTTTGCGCAAAAACGTCTTTGGTTTCACATCATCGGTGATCCAAGCTTGACAAAAGATGAGATGCTCATAGGTCAGGGTGTGCAAAAAGCGATGGCGGAGCTTTACTATAATGATGAGTTTCACTTCCTCACTGAAGAGCGCATGATCAATGTTAAAATTAACAAAATCGCTCCCAAGGGGACGAACATTATCTCCAACGATGCGATCTATCTTAACCCCAACACCGCGCGTGCCGTTTTAGGCATGGAGATGGATGAGTACTCAAAGCTCTATGTTTCTGTGCCAAATCCTAACGAAGTGGGGCAGGTTACACTCAAAATCGTAGAGATTTACCCCAGTGCCAAAGCGACTTCCCAAGCCGATGCCATAGGAGCTGTACGCCATGTGTACTACTACAAAGGTGGCATTTTTATGATTCTTTACGTGATTGCATTGGTCTCGTTTTTTATTCTGCTTAAAAATCAGATCAGCTTGGTCTATGGCGAAAAGAAAAAAGAGATTGCAATTTTGCGAAGCCTTGGCTTTTGCATCAAAGATATCATTGCGCTTAAATTGATTCAAAACAGTGTGGTGTCGGTGAGTGCTTATCTCTTAGGTGTAGCATTCGCGTACATATACGTTTTTGTCTTCAATGCGCCGTATCTTCGCAACATTTTCTTAGGCAATGAGCTTGAAAATAGCATCTGCCTTACTCCAGTGGTAGATCTCAATCTGCTCTTTTTGATCTTCCTTTTTGGCGTCATTCCGTTCTTAGCGTTTGTCATTTTACCCGCGTGGAAGATCGCGATCAGCGACATGAGCGAGGCGGTGAAATCATGAGTAAAATAGTCATTCAAAATCTGAACAAGCTTTACAATTCGGGTAAACCCAACGCTTTTTACGCGCTTAAAAATATCAATTTAAGTGTCGAAGATGGTGAAATCGTAATCTTAAAAGGGGTGAGTGGCAGTGGTAAAAGTACACTTCTTTCACTCATCGGAGGGCTGAGTAAACCCAGTTCGGGCGAGATTTTGGTCAATGCGCAAAATATTGCCAAACTGCCCGATATCATGAGCTCTTCTTTTCGTCACACAGAGATAGGCTTCATCTTTCAGTCGTTCAATCTTCTAGAAGGGCTCAGTGTCTATCAAAACATTTTAGCGCCCTTGGCTTTGACGAAGCTAGGCAAAGAGGCGATCCACGAAAAAGTGAGTCTGGCGATGCAACTTGCCAACATTGAGCATAAGAAAGATCAAAACGTGGGCAGTTTAAGCGGTGGTGAGAGGCAACGTTGCGCGATTGCACGCTCTGTGGTTATGGAGCCCTCTATCATCTTAGCCGATGAGCCAACGGCAAATTTGGACAAAGAGAACGCTTTAATTTTCATCGAGATTTTGAAAAAATTTAAGCTACTGCATAAAACAGTCATCATTGCCACGCACGACACGCTGTTTGATGATCTAGCGTGCATTGACAGATGCGTACAGATGCGCGATGGTGAGCTTTTGCAATGAGTATCTTTTTATCCAATGAGATCATTGTTTTTTTACTGATTGAGCTAATTCTCATTGTGTTGATGGCGATTTCGCAGATGAACATCGTGAGTATTTTACGCCATTGGGATTTTGATGCGACCACACCCTTGCAGTATGCGCTGGAGAAAAAGAACTATCTGGTCAATACGATTCTCTATTTTACGCTTACATGTAAAGTGATTTTGTTCCTCTTTTTTATCCAATCGCTCAATTCCTTAGCGGGCATCGTACCAGGTGCCATGTGTTCGGCGGGCGTTGTGGGTGCAAATCATTATGGCAATGCACTGTTGCTGTTAAAATTACTGCTGATTTTTGGATTTGGACTCTGGCTAATTGTCAATAAACTCGACCTTGCTTCCATCACCTTTCCCTATTTAAAACGCAAATACCTTCTTTTTACCTTGCTTTTTATCGGTGTTTTAGGCGAATTTGTACTCGAACTTCTCTACTTTTCCAACATTCCGCTCACCGTTCCAGTCTTTTGCTGTACGGTAGTATTTCAAGCACCAAAGCTTCCTTTTGGTTATACCCAAACACTTTTAGTCCTCTTCTTTTACATTCTCTTTGGTGCGATTTTACTTCTAAACTACCTCAAACAGACGATGGCAAGCTTTACATGTAATCTGCTTTTCTTGTTCATCGCTTACTATGCCATCACTTATTTTTTCGGGCTTTACGTCTACGAAATGCCCAACCACAAGTGTCCGTACTGCATGCTTCAAAAGGAGTATTATTACATCGGTTACTTCATTTGGGGTTCGCTCTTTTTAGGCATCTTCTTTGGGATCATACCTTTTTTGATCGAGCGCATTACGCAAAAATCATACGTCTATCTGCTCAAATACTCTTCATTTTTCCTCACTATCACAGCGCTGATCTGTAGTTTTTACGTGGTACGTTATTACCTGATGACAGGAGTGTTTCTATGATAAAATCCTCCTTTGCCACCGCGTTGCTTTTAGGTGTTTTAGCCCTGCTGATTGTCACGATGGATATCAGCGAAACGCGTGTGTTGGTACGTCATGGCAATGTTCAAAAAGAGCCTTTGGAGATTGTTTTGGAAAAATACATCTGCAGTGAGAGTCGCGTGCCTATCGTTGATCTATTCAATTCCGCTCAAGCGATTTTACCCAATGGAGATACCTATTTTTTTAATGACATCGGCAATGTACTCTTATGGCTAGGACGTCAAAAAAACAGAGATGCGATCGTTGTGTGGGTCTACGCGCAAGATACCAATCGCTACGTTTTGGCGCAAAATGCGTGGTATTCACGTGTTGAGATTACTCCCATGGGGTACGGCTTTGGAGCTTATGAATACCACCTTTATGGAATATCTGATTACTACTTTAAAGAAGTACAACGCTTTGCTCTTCGTGGTGAAACCTTGTTACATCCGATGGTAAACTCACTTTTAACGAGTAATAAACTCTAATAAATAGCCTCGAATTTTAACACCATCTTTAAGAAAATTGCGTGATAAATAGGGTATTGTAATTATTTATTACACAGGAGTTTAGCCAATGAAAACATTTTACGGATACTGTTTAATCGCAGTGGGTTTCTTTTTCTATTCAATGGCATTTTTTTTGGTGGGTATGCACATCGATTTTTCTTTCACTGGGCTATGGAACGTCATAACCAATCCTGCTTTACTTGTTCAGATCATCATACAAAGCGTTTCTGTTCTGGGGTTAGGCATTCCTTTTCATTTATTGGGTCGTAGAATGGTGAGGCAAGCTCAGAAACGATATTAAAGGAATGATGATATTTGAGAGAAAAAAGAAAGAATTTGGCGAGAGGGTGTAGGAATCGAACCTACCAGCAGACGGTCAACCGCCCACCCAATCGGCTTTGAAGGCCGTGGTGCACACCAGAGTCACATACCCCCCGCAAAAGGAGAATTATTCTAACCAAGATATGCTTTATAGAGAATAAAGTTAGCTTCCTTTATAATGAGAACGAGTTCATTAAAGGAGGATTTACATGGTATTTCGTTTGGCTATGATGTTATTTTTTCCTCTTTTTATCTGGGCAGCACAGGCAAATCAAGGTGAAAATATTTGGGTGAAAGTAGGGCAAATTTATGGCATTGAGCCGCGCCTTTTGTACTCCATTGCCAAAGTAGAAAGTGATCTTGATCGTTACATCGTAGCCTTCACAGCGAGTAAAATGACCCCAAAACAAGCGCAAGATCTCAGTGTGTTTTTGAAGCAAAAAGGGATTGAGAGTAAACAGTACTCCCAAGTCATTGCGATCAAGAGTAAAAACAAGTATGAAGCCAGCCACGTAGTGCATTTTCTTTACACCAACAATTATCCGCGTTTTGACATGGGCATCATGCAGATTAACTCGATTCACAAGCCTCTTTTAGATAAAGCCAATATCTCGTTGTACGATCTTTTTGAGCCAAAGATCAATATTCAAGTCGGAGCTTACATCTTAGCGACCTGTTTTGCGAAGCATAAAAACAACAAAGATGCCATCAATGCTTACAATGGCAAGATCAATGATAACCCTTACTCCGCAAAAGTTTTTAAAGAGTTTCAAAAACTTTACAGTTCGTACCAAAAAGACAAAACAAAGCTTTACTATCGCGACCCTTCTTAAGACTAGAGTTCCCCTAAGCGATAACCTACTTCTTTAATCATCTCTATAGCGCCTTCAGGAAGCTTTTTACGCAAACGCTTAATCAATGCTCGCATATTTAAAACACTTGTTTCTTCGCCTTCCCAGACATACTCTTCGAGTTCGCTAAAGGTGATAACTCGGTGACGATCTTTGATAAAAAGGTCTAAAAACATTCCCTCTTTTTTAGCCAGTTTGATCTCTTCCATATTCGGATCAAACAAACGGTGGTTGACATAGTCATAGGTATAGCCAATCCACAAAGCGATCGTAGAAGAAGGCTTATGGCAGAGTTTTTTCACTTTTTGTACCAATTCGTAGATGAAGAAAGGCTTTTTGAGGTAGTCATCACAGCCGATCTCATAAGAGGCTTGGATTTTTTCCAGATCATGGTTGGAGCTGAT
This sequence comes from Sulfurospirillum arsenophilum NBRC 109478, assembly GCF_000813345.1. Lineage (NCBI taxonomy): Bacteria > Pseudomonadati > Campylobacterota > Epsilonproteobacteria > Campylobacterales > Sulfurospirillaceae > Sulfurospirillum > Sulfurospirillum arsenophilum. Next base: position 297,346 of record NZ_BBQF01000003.1, read on the forward strand.
GATGATGGCAGGAATCTCTTTGTGGTAGATACGAATCGTCTCAAGGATAGAGAGTCCATCGATGGACGGGACATTAATATCTAAAATAAAGCAGTGGTAGCCATGATTAAGCGCATCGAGTGCTTTTTCACCATCCATAAACAGATCGACCTGATAGCCCTCTTTAATGAGGACACTTTTAATGACATTGGCTAAGCGTTCGTTATCTTCAAGAACCAATATTTTCATGTTATATTTCCTAGTGTGATAGTAAAACAAGCACCATCGTTGGCATTGTGCGCTTGAATTTTTCCGCCCATTTTATCTTCAATGATAAGTTTAGACATATAAAGACCAATGCCATGTCCATGCTCTTTGGTCGTAAAGTAGGCGTCAAAAATGTTAGGTATACATTCAATTGGAATGCCGCCTGCATTATCATGAATCTCTATAATAACATTTTTTGCATGATTGTAAATAAGAATATTGATCAAGCCACGTTTAATCTGTTTTGCATCTCTCGCTTCTTTAATTTGCTCTTTGGCATTGTTGACAATGTTCAGCAGCGTTTGCATAAATTCATTTTTATAGCCACTCACCATCAGATTGGTTGCATGGCTGACATCAATTTTCACATCAATATAGTTGTATTTGATGTTATGGTTGATGATTTTCATCATCGTCTCAATCGCATCACTTACATCAAAAACCGTTTTAGTCGTAGAAGGCATAATAAACTTTTGAAAGTCATTGATGGTGTCGGTCATATACTGTACTTGTACCATAATATCATGTACATATTGGTTGTTTTGCTCATTCTCGACATTCTCAAAGCTATAAAAATGCTCTTGCGTAATGGTGGCGATCTCAACCAGTGGGTTTTTCCATTGGTGTGCGATGGATGAGAAAATTTCACCAATTTCAGCGAGTTTAGATTGTTGAATGATGAACTGCTGATGTTTGTTTTTTTGAAGCTCAATCGCTTTGAGTTCTTTTTCGCTGCGTATACGCATATAGATATTGTGGATAAGCCCTAAAATAAGAAAGAGTAAAAAAGGAGAGATCAAAAAAACAGCATCAATGAATTTTCGGTGCTTATCAAAAAAAGTAAGAGGGGCATTGACGAGTTCAAACTCTTTGACACTCGCGTTGGGGTAGACCTCAAACTGCTTAATTTTTTGGACATCGAATTGGTAGTGATACTCTATAAATGTCTCTACATGTAAAGGTGGAATTTTTTTATCCAGTACATCAATGACCATATTTCCCGTTTTAACGCCTACTTCTTGAATGGGAATCAGTTTACCACCAATGCCTCCTTTACCGATGAAAAGCGTATCGGTAATAAAAACAGGCAAAGCGCTTTTTTGAATCATGGAAGCGATTTGACTGTTTTTATAAAGATTGCCATATTTATCATTGTAAAAACGGATAAAAAAGACTGCCTCATCTTTATTTGGCTTGGAAAAGAGTTCATCTAGTTCTTCAAGCGTGGAAGAGCGGATATATTCGATTTCAAATTTATCGTTGTGTTCTTGCATCGCTTCTCGAATAAAAGGCTCACTGTCATCACCATTGGCACTGGCATCATTGACGATGTAGAGTTTTTTAAGATTTGGCATCATATGTGAGATCATGGGAATTGTTTCAGGAATAGCACGTTTTTCTAAAATGCCATAAATACGGTCATCTAACCCCTCTTTTTGTACATCTTCAGGGTTAAATTGCTCCAGTCCTGTAAATAAAATAGTCTCATCGGTAAAAAGTTCATGGTAATATTTGATGAGAAAATCATAGGCAAATTTATCAACAGCAACGATAAGATCGTATTTTTGATTTTTGAGTTGGAGTTTATAAAGCTCTCTTAGTTTTGCGTAGTACTCTTCAGAACTCACGCGTTTGGAGTCCATGTACAGAATATTCGTTGTAATTTCTGGATGATTGTAAAAGACCTCTTCCATACCAGCAAGGACGTCATCGCTCCATTGGAAGCCTTTATGATAGGAGTTGATGATGAGGATTTTTTTATCGTGGGCAAAGAGAGAGGATTGACTCAGTAAAAGAAGAACAGAAAAAAATAGTATGAATTTTTTCATTGGTAAGTGTTCTCTTTTTTATAGATATTATAGCATACATGTAAAGTTCTCCATCTCCCCGCCAAGAGAGATGGAGTGACTTCTTAATACTCTAAGAACATCTTTTGAAGTGCTTTTTTATCGTTGGTTTTAGTAAGTCCTAACATTAAAAGTACTCTCGCTTTTTGTGCATTGAGGCTATCAACCGCGATAAAGCCAAATTTAGCATCATCAACTTCGCCTTCAAGCGTTGTGCTACCTGTTGGTACACGACTACTTCTAGCAACGACAACACCTTTTTTAACCGCTTCGCCAAGACCCGCTTCAGTTGCTGGGAATGGATTTCCATTACCCATACCCGCATGGATAATACCTTTAGCACCACCAGCAACAGCAGCTTTGACTAAGCTGTCTGTATCTTCTGGGTGAGCAAAAAGAATGTCAACACGTGGAAGGTCTTCGAGTTTGCTAACGTCAAATTCAGAGTTAACAGTGTGTTTACGTGTTGGTTGCATTAAGTACTTAACATCACCATAGTAAACAGTACCGATTTTACCTGCATTTGGAGAAGCAAATGCATTGACAGAGCTTGTATTCACTT